>NZ_JANHZS010000032.1:0-65818 GCF_041414765.1 Pseudoalteromonas sp. DY56-GL79
TATTTGGTAAAAGTGTTTTGCAATATCTTTATACCGTACTCTCCCGTTAAGGGGGAGGAGTCCATACATCTCCCACAGAGCACTATACAATTTGGAGTAGGAGATGCTTTACGCAGCGATAAGTCTTAGAAACCTAAGCCAAAAAAAGCCACACTGTTGAAGTGTGGCTTGGGAGCATTGCATGGGTGTATTGTTGCAATGATTCTTTCCAGTAATGCGAGAAGTTAAGCAGCTTGCTCGTCGTCTTGTCCTAACCGAATTAGGTAATCAAAAGCGCCTAAACTTGCTGTCGCTCCACCACCCATCGCAATTATGATTTGCTTAAACGGTGTGGTGGTTGCATCGCCTGCGGCGTAAACGCCCGCTAGACTAGTCGCACCTTTGCTATCAATTTCGATTTCGCCAAAGCGGCTAAGTGCAACTTCACTCGACTTTAACCATTCAGTATTTGGTACAAGCCCAATTTGTACAAAAATGCCGGCCAATGGTAATGAATGCGATCCGCCGCTCACTCTATCTGTGTAGTTCAAACCCGTTACTTTATTGCCGTCACCAACTACTTCGGTGGTTTGTGCGTTTTTAATAATGGTAACGTTATCAAGACTTTTCGCCTTTTTGATCAGAACTTCGTCAGCTCTGAGCGTATCGGCAAATTCTAATACCGTGACGTGTTCAACGATATTTGCTAAGTCGATAGCCGCTTCAATACCCGAGTTACCGCCACCAATGACTGCAACAGGTTTCCCCTTAAATAATGGACCGTCACAGTGCGGGCAATATGCTACACCTCTACCCTTGTACTCGGTTTCACCGGGTACATTCATGCTTCTCCATCGTGCACCGGTTGCCAAGACTAGAGATTTGGCCCTTAATACCGCACCACTTTCAAGCGTGATATCAATGGTTTCACCTTTGTTAATAGCCGCTGCACGCTGGTTCTTCATCACATCAACGCCATACTGGTTAACATGTTCTTCTAACTGTGCAACCAGCTTAAGACCTTCGGTTTTTTGCACTGAGATAAAGTTCTCAATACCCAAAGTATCGGCAACTTGACCGCCAAAGCGCTCCGCAACTACTCCTGTATTTAGCCCTTTACGAGCAGCATAGATAGCAGCTGATGCACCAGCTGGGCCGCCACCTACAACGAGCACGTCAAACACGTCTTTCTCGTTAAGTAGAGCCGCTTGTTTTTCACCAGCTTTACTATCCAATTTGAGTAGTATATCGCTCAGGCTCACTGCGCCTTGGCTAAATTGTTCACCATTTAAGTACACGGTTGGCACGGCCATGATGTTGCGTGATCCCACTTCTTCTTGGAACAAAGCGCCGTCAATCATAGTGGTGGTAATATTTGGGTTAACAGCCGCCATGAGATTCAAGGCCTGTACGACTTGCGGACAAGTTTGGCAACTCAGTGAAATGTAAACCTCAAAGTTCAATGCGTTATCTATATTCCCGATCAGTTCCAAATCGTCTGCCGATGCTTTAGTGGCATGGCCACCTGAATGCAATAATGCAAGTACCAAGCTGGTAAACTCATGTCCCATAGGCACACCGGCAAACGTAATTTCGCTCTTTGTTTCAACGCCACGCACCACCATTTGTGGGGTACGTTCACCTTCACTTGATTCAGATAAAGTAATTTTATCGCTCAAGGACGCTAAGTCTTGTGCTAACCCTTTTAGCTCTTGCGATTTTTTACTGTCATCAACAGTAATGACGAGTTCAATCGGATGTTGTAGAGAGCTAAAGTGGCTTTGTAGTTGAGTTTTAATTTGGTTGTCTAACATATAAGGTAACCCTCTGCAGAAACTACAGTAAAAATTCGCAAAAACGATGAATTTGATTCATCTTGACGGTTGAGATGGGAGTGCATGCAGCACTCCCCTGACAAATTAGATTTTGCCAACTAGGTCTAGTGAAGGCGCTAGCGTTTCTTCACCTGGCTGCCAAGATGCCGGGCAGACTTCACCATCGTGAGATGCGATGTATTGAGCAGCTTGTACTTTACGTACTAGCTCTTTAGCACTGCGACCAATACCTAGGTCATGCGTTTCGATAACTTTGATTTCGCCCTCTGGGTTGATAACAAAAGTACCGCGAAGTGCCAGACCTTCTTCCTCGATCATCACACCGAAGTTACGAGTAATACGGCCTGTTGGGTCACCAATCATTGGGAATTGGATTTTCTTAATGGTGTCTGACGCATCGTGCCATGCTTTATGCGTGAAGTGCGTGTCTGTCGATACAGAGTAAACTTCTACACCCATTTCTTGTAGCTGTGCGTAGTAGTCAGCTAAGTCGCCAAGCTCTGTTGGACACACGAAAGTGAAATCCGCTGGGTAAAAGAATACGATTGACCATTTACCTAGCAAGTCTTGCTCAGAAACTTCTACGAAGTCGCCACCATGGTATGCAGTTGCGTTGAATGGTTGAATTTTAGTATTGATTAATGAAGTGCTCATCGCTTTCCTCACTGTTGTTTAGTTTAAAATAATGTTGGCGATTAGTGTTCGCCTTGGCTTGAGTACAAAGATAAGGGGAAGTGATGATTAAATAAAATGGATTGTTTGAATCACTGTGATCGAAAAAACCGATAACTCACTTTTAAATGATCAACTAATTCAGCATAAGAGTATAAAAATAAGATAATTACGGTATGATCCCAGCAATTAACTATAGCAGAGCGTGACTATGCACCCGTACTTCAATCATATTCAACTTGGTTACTTTGGCTTCGTTCCCTTTTTGGCTTGTATCGCGTGGACGCTAATGACAGGTGTATCAAGTGACGTGCTTCATGCTTTTCAGTTTTACAGTCTGGGGATTCTAGCTTTTATGGCCGGAAGTTTATGGCGTGCAGGTGAGCAAACCTACAAACAAGCGATACTGGCCGTGATTGTCGTGATCCCTTACCCCTTACTTAGTATTGCAGCACCACAATGGTTGCTTCTCTATCTCGCTATCGCATATTGGCTCGTATATTTTGTAGAACGCAGTTCGTCTCGCTGGGGTGACTATCATAAAGACTATCAAAAAATGCGAACAGTGCTAACTTCTCTCGTTTTTGTTAGTCATCTATTTATGATTGCTCAAGCACTTGAGTTAAACGCATAAGCGGCTTGCTTCTGAAGCTCAATTAACTATAACTAAAGATAACTGAAGCATCAGAAGCCAAAGTATTTTGATCAAACGCGCGTTACCTCCCTTAGTCATATGGATAGCCATCATCTTTTTTGGTGGCTATATGTACTATATTGGTCACTACGAATACGAAAGCTACGAAGAGTTGTTTTGGTTCGGTATTTCTTTCACTTTATTCAATTTGATCACCAGAGAAATCGCAAATCCGTTCTTACGCCTTGCCCTACTTGTGTATTGTGCGGGCCTACTCCTTGATATTATTGATAATTTTACCGACGGTTTTTCCATTTCCTTACTTAATTTTGACACTTCTTTGAAAAATATCGGTTTTTTACTCATCAGCTTTGGTTTTTACTGCATGATCACCAATAAAAGAGCCAGCATTACAGAGCTAAAAAAAGAAGTAGAGAGAAGAAGGTTGTTAGAGGAGCGGATGCGGTATGAAGCTAACCATGATGCAATGACGGGTGTAGGCAGTCGTCGCGCATGTTTTGAAGGCTTGCAAACACATCGCTTTGATAATCAATGGCTGCTCTACCTCGATTTGGATAATTTCAAGCAGGTGAATGACAACTATGGCCATCATATTGGCGACGAGGTTTTGATTAAGTTTACGCAGAATATGAAAGATTACTTTGGCTTAGACTACAGCTTTCGTATCGGGGGAGACGAATTTATTGCCTATATTAATGCGGTGCTTCCAGATACAGACGAAGTAAGGGCGGCATTATTAAAGGGATTACACGATTACAAAATTAACGTCAGTATTGGAATGGTCAAAGTTGACCCAGCTAAACAAGCAGATCTCATCATCCACGAAGCCGATGAGCATATGTATGGCGATAAACGCGGTAAATCACTCAGATCTAGTGCTCGAGGATAACACCATAACACAGTTTTATTGATTCAATTTCAATGACGCTCAGCGCGCCAAAATCCAATCACAATTCTACGCTAACTTCTCTAAATTTATAGCTTTTTTAAAACCTAAAGAAGTAGCACTATTTTCCAAAATAGTGCTAAGCTTGCGTTAATATCAAGTTACAAGGGAAAATAACGTGTTTGCAAAACTATTTACAAACAATGAAACCCAACAAGCCTTATTAGCCGCGCAACAAGAGATTGCCAGTTTAAAACATGCGAATGCGCAATTAGTTGCTGAAAATGAGTCATTAAAACAAGAAGTTGTAAGCTCACAAGCTGCACTCAATGATAATACTGACAATCAACTACTGCAGTGTGCATTGACTGGATTAAGCCAAGTGCAAGGGATCCGCGAAACCGTTCTTGCAAGCTTTATGAGTATTGAAGAAGAAAGCCATTCAATTGAGCAAGTAAACTCCGCCTTTTCTAAATCTGAAACCGCATTGCGTAAAATACTCACGGGAATGGAGCAGCTCGGCGGCAATATGGACAGAATGACCACCAATATTTCTGGCCTATCACAGATGGCCGATAGTATTAATACCTTTGTCACGACGATTTCAAAAATTTCAGATCAAACGAATCTGTTAGCGCTTAATGCTGCTATTGAAGCCGCCCGGGCGGGTGAAGCTGGCCGTGGCTTTTCGGTTGTCGCCGATGAGGTACGTGCACTGGCAACCAACACCAACGAGTCCGCCAACGAAGTCTCCGATCTGGTCAAAAAGATCATCGATACGACTCATACAACCGTGAGTGCCGTGGAAGAAATTCAAGCGTCTAATATCACCCTATCTGACAGTATTGGACACCTAAACGATGAATACGAAGGAATAGTAAGTTGTTGTGATTCAATGAAAGACACCATTTTGGTTTCTACCACCCAAACTTTTATCCAGACAGTAAAACTCGATCATGTCGTTTGGAAAGGAGACGTATACAACGTTATTATTGGCAATAGCCATAAAAACATCAGCGACTTTGCCGATCATACAATGTGCCGCTTAGGTAAGTGGTTTAGTGGCGATGGCGCGCAAAAGTTTGGCGGTCACAACGCGTTTAAACGCCTAGAAGCTCCGCATAAAGAAGTCCATAGAGCTGGTGTAGAAGCAATGAAAAAGTTTAAAGCAGGCGATTCTCAAGGCGCAGTAAAACAGCTTAACCAAATGGAACATGCCAGCGTTGAAGTAATGGACTTACTCGACCAACTAGGGCATTGATAAAAAGCACTACAAAGCTTTTCAATTAACCCGCTTAACGTAAAGGAAATCAATGCGATACCAGACTAAACGGATAATAGGCTGTATTTTCCTTTCAACATTTGCGGGTATTGCAATCTTTACCGCAGTTGCACATCTTTCGTGTATTTATTTGGGTGCTAGTTGCTATCGTGCGCAACTTGCCCCAGCAGATATTATCGACTCCGCCATCGCAGGCACTTGGTATGCGCCTACTGCAACCGTTTTTATCTCTGCATTATTTCTAACCACTGCCGCCTACGCACTTTCCGCCCTCAAGTGGATCAAACCATTACCTATGCTTCGCCCCGCCATCTTTACTATTTCAACGTTATGTTTAGTAAGGGGAGCAATTACACTGCCGCTAGCCATAGTTTCCCCTGAAAAAACCACCAGTTTTGCAATTGTGGCTGGAGGAATTTGGTTTTTGGCTGGTGTATTCTGTCTAGTTGGCTTTAAACTAATAAAAGAGCCAATTGCTACAAGATAATAGCCGGATTTGATAAACTCCTCCTTTTACTGATTTAGATTGTTACATGATACTCGATAAAAACTGGCGTATTCTTACCGTTGGCGATGGCGATTTAAGCTTCTCATATTCATTAGCAAAACATTTTGCTCCAGCCCATCTTACTGCCAGTGTTTACGACAGTGAAAGTGAACTTAAGCATAAATATCAAGATAATGCATTTGATAAGCTGCATGATTTAAGGGTTAATGTAGTGACTCAATTTGATGTCACTGAGGCACATTGTTGGCAAAAAGTGCCGCCGCATGCCTTTGATGCAGTTATTTTTCAATTTCCTCTCATTCCTGCATTTGATTCGTTTGAAAGCTTCCAAAACCAGACCTTGAGCGTTAACAGCCTCAATCGGAAATTACTGCGAGAATTCTTAATAAACGCAGCGGCTTATGCACTCGACCCAAGTGGCGCTCAGCTCGGGATCATTACGTCAAAGGACGTAAAGCCCTATATTGAGTGGAATCTAGAAGGCAGCCTGATCACCGGGCTTGAGCAATATTACCTCGGCCAATCTCGATTTGAGATTTCACAATTCCCAGAATATCAAATTCGCAATGTCGACCGTGATAAGCACGTAAAAGACACCAGTGGTATTAGCTATTACTGGTCTGTTAACCCAGCTCACGCCATAAAAGAAAAACTCAAAGTGCCTGACTACTTGGGTGATAATTACTGTACCATTTGTAGAGCAGGCCCTTTTATCAATGACAGCGATAAGCTCGGGCACTTAGACTCGAAAAAGCATAAAAATATGCAAAAACATGAAAGTGCTTGGCTTAACTACCTGAGTACGTAAACAAAATTGGAACAATAACAAAAAGAAAACATTGAAAATTAAAAGTAAACAAATCAACAAATAACCATTTCAAAAACCAAGAAAGGCATAAAATATACAAAAGTAATTGAGCCATTATTTAGACACGATTAGACTAGCCTTATATCGCCATTTTTAAGCTTGTTATTTATCTTATTGGGGTCTCAATGCCACTACTTAGCCGCGACTTTGTCATTGCGATTTTATGCCTACTTTGCGCTATGGTCACCATTCAATCCGGTGCCTCTATTGCCAAGCAGTTATTTCCGTTTGTGGGGCCCGAGGGTACCACAGCATATCGCCTTGGATTTTCAGCTCTTATTTTATGCTTGGTGTTCAAACCTTGGCGTCATTTACCAACAAACTGGCGACCACTCATCGTTTATGGCCTGTGCTTGGGTGGTATGAATATCACCTTTTACTATGCCATTGAGCGTATCCCTATTGGCATTGGTGTGGCATTAGAATTTACCGGGCCGCTCGCCGTAGCACTGTTTTCATCTAAGCGGAAACGTGATTATTTGTGGGTTGCATTTGCTATTTTGGGGATCTTGCTATTGTTACCAGATCTTGGCGATGTCAATGGTTTAGACCCAGTCGGTGTTGCTTTAGCCTTGGTTGCTGGTGCTTGTTGGGCTGGATATATTCTCTACGGTAAGCGCTCAGGCAATGAAAGCTCTGGCGGAGTGACTGTGGCAATCGGCATGACGGTTGCTGCCCTTGCAATCGTGCCGTTTGGCGTGGTGTCTCAAGGTGCTGCACTACTTGATTGGTCACTGATCCCATTAGGTATCGCGATTGGTTTATTATCCAGCGCCCTGCCTTATAGCCTAGAAATGGTAGCGCTTCGAAAAATGCCCGCACAAGGGTTTAGTATTTTAATGAGCGTTGAACCTGCGGTTGCGGCGTTGGCTGGCTTTTTAATTCTCGGAGAGTTGCTGACTGTTTGGCAATGGCTTGCCATTTTTATGGTAATTACCGCTTCCGTCGGCAGTTCAGTATCAAGTAAAGAGTAGGTAGTTTAACCTGAGCTTAGGATAATTAATGCCTTTCTAGCAGCCAGTTTTTGCGCTAACAGCGTTGAATTCACTTCCAATAGCCAGCTATTAGTACGTAAATTCGCCTTGTTATCCCCAAAACTCTCTGGCTAGATAAGGAAATAGTTTAATGTAATGTTAAAAGCAATGAATTAGCTCACTCCTTATCCAAACCTCAGGTTAACTTAATTTTCGTATAACTGAATAGGGTAAATAGAGGGAGTAGATCCACTACTCTCTCTATCGTATCGATTTATTGTTAGTTAACTGTCGCTTCCGTTACAACCGGTATCATTTCATCTGTTGACGTGTCTTCAGGGATTGCTTCTTCCTTCTCAGGGAACAGATACTTTTCAAGCCACTGCTCTTGCTCCCAAAGTACATGTAAAATACTTTCTCGTGCTTTATAGCCATGGCCTTCTTCTGGCAACATCACCAGCCTAGCATTACCACCCAAGCCATTCATTGCAGCAAACATACGTTTAGATTGCATAGGAAAAGTACCTGAGTTTGGATCTTCCTCTCCATGGATCATCAACATAGGTTCGTTGATTTTTTCCGCGTGGAAGAAAGGAGACATAGAGGCATAGACGTTTTGCGCTTCCCAGAAGTTACGCGGCTCCCCCTGAAAACCAAATGGCGTCAAGGTGCGATTATAAGCCCCGCTTCGCGCAATACCAGTAGCAAACAAGTCACTATGGGCAAGTAAGTTGGCCACCATAAATGCTCCATACGAATGCCCTGCAATCGCAATACGCTTAGGATCTGCTATACCTTTTTCGACTAAGGTATCAACAGCTGCCTTTGCACTCGCGACCAATTGCTGCCTAAATGTATCATTAGGTTGCGTATCACCAGCCCCCACAATCGGCATCGTCGGATCATCAAAAACAGCAATACCTTTTGCTAAATACGGCATTGGCCCCCAATAGCCAATATATGGGAATTGATAAGGCGATTCACGCACCTGCGAAGCAACGGCTTTATCTTTAAACTCGAGCGGATAAGCCCACATCAACACAGGTATACGGCCTTTTGATGGGTCATAATCTGTAGGAAGATAAAGATTACCGGATAGCTCAACGCCATCATCACGTTTGTACTTGATTTGCTCTTTTACAACACCTTTAAATGCGGGATAAGGGTGCGCAAACTTAGTTAGCTGCTCCAAAGTATCAAACTGTAAGTCACGGACAAAAAAGTTGGGTTGTTCTTGGCGTGACTCACGCACGGTAATAAAGCGCATACCTTCGTCATCTAACATTGCACGCACTCTTTCGTAATAAGGTTCGCTCGACTGCCAAATACGAGTTGAAGTATTGGTTTTTACGTCAAAACGATCTAAAAAAGGAATGTTGCCTTTCTCAGATGCACCGTTGCCCGTTAAAAACAAATACCTGCCTCCAACTAACTTCAATACTCTTGAACCTAAATCACTATTTTCATATACAAAGTTGCCAGGATCTTTGTATGCATCATTATAACTGCGCTCAGAAAACACCACGCGATTTTGCTCTGGATTACGCGGAGAAAATACAGAAGAACGAATACTGCGATCGGCAAAGCGCCATTCATTCAAAATCGCAACATTGTTATCAGCCCATTCAATACTTGAAAAACGACGCTCTACTTTTGCGAAAAGTTCAGGTTCCTTTTTGAATGGCGAACTAATCGTATAAAGGTGGTCATGATAGTCAACCTCCACACTCATATCCCCACCATCTTGCGCTTCGGCCCATATCAGTGTCGCGCCATGGTCGTCACGCCATTGGATCTTTCGAGGCCCTTCTCTCACGCTATCAAAGCCCGCAGGCAGTGCGTCGGCTAGTGGTTGTCTTGTCACTTCAAATAATGGATAGCCACGCATTCCCCACACTTGCCATACCGCTGGAAAACGGCTGTAAGGCACTTGGAATGAGAAGGGATCTGCCATCATACCAACCACTAGATTGGTAGAGTCTGGCGAAACAGAGAAATGTTTAAGATACGTTGGATTACCAATTTGCTGCGCGCTGGCATTCAGATTTAGCTTAATTAACTGCCCCTCAGAATAAAACTTAAATAGCTGAATATCATAGGGACTAGATAATAAATTCTGATAAGTGCGTGTTGATGCTTTTTTGCCAGATGTGGTTTGTATTATTGGCGTTAGGCTGGATTTATCTTTTGCGCTTGGCTGTTTGCCATGATTAATAGCAATATTCGCGATAATTGCAGTGCTGTCTGGCAACCACTGGTATGGCGTTGAAGTCACCACGCCATTTAATGTTGATTGAGTAAGCTGTTTAAGATTGCGCTGCTCAATATCGTAAGCCCAAAGCGTAGCACTATTTTCTTGTTCAAGAATAAACGCAAGATAGCGGCTATCTGCACTCCAGCTTGGAGACTTGATCTTGCCTTTAGGTAGACCTGTCACCTTAATTAAGGCACCGGTTGCGACATGTTTAAACTCAATAGAGCTATATTGGCGGCTGGAGGTCCGCATAAAGGTTTGCGGATTGAACTTTATCCCCGCAAGCGCTTGCTCTGGCTGCCCAAGCTCTTCGAGCGTGAGTACCCTATTGCGCTGTAACAATGCCAACCAATTACCATTTGCACTCAATTTAGAGGTTGGGATCAATGGTGCATCAACAAGCTTTGCCAGCTCTGGAGAAGGTGTCATGTAGCCTTGCTCTTGTGCACATACCGTATATGATACGGTAGTCATTAATATGATAAATGTGATTTGTTTTAATAATTTCACTGTATTTACCTATCTTCGGCGTTTAGCAGGTGATCATATAACGATTATCGGGAAATGTGCAGAGATTTGCGATTTAATGCGATGAAAACTTGATGTACACTTAGTCACTTAACCAGCCATAATTGATACGAATTAGCATGAACAACGATAAAAAACTCGCTAAGGTTACCATTTTTGATGTTGCCGAAGAGGCACAAGTTTCTAAATCAACAGTATCCCTTGTCCTAACGCATAGCGATAAAGTCAGCGATAAAAGCAAAGAGAAAGTACTAAAAGCCATCGAAAAGCTGGGGTATGTTTATAATCGCGACGCAGCAGCGCTACGTAGTAAAAAGTCTAATCTTGTTGCGGTTGTTATCAACGACTTAACTAACCCGTACTCTGCTCAGCTTGCTGTCGGATTAGAAAAACATATTTACGCATTAGGTATGGTGCCTATGCTGGTAAATACAGGTGAAGATTTCAATCGCCAGCGTCAAGTAGTTAATACTCTTAAAGAATACAATGTTTGTGCCTTTGTTATGGTGCCTGCACCAAGTACTCCACGAGAGTGGCTGGACCAATTGGCTGACTCTGGATTTCCAGTTATTACCATTATGCGTGAAGTGGCCTTCGCGAAAGCCCCCTGTATTCTACCTGACAATAAAAAAGGGACTCACCTAGCAACGACCCACCTCATTGAGCAAGGCATAAAAGACATTGCTTTTCTGGGTGGTACTCCCGAAATCTCAGATTACCATGAGCGACTGTCTGGTTTCCAAAGCGCTCTAAAACTCAACGGATTAAATGAAGCGCAACCTGCGATCGCTGCTCCAACCAATCGCCAAGGGGGCCGAGAAGCGTTTAATACCCTCATCGCTGACCATAAAGAGATAAAAGCTATCGTTTGCTTTAGTGACGTCATTGCATACGGTGCAATTGAAGCCATGCGCGAACATGGACTGGTACCTGGTGAAGACATCAAAGTTGTCGGTTTTGATGACTTGCAAGACTCCCAGCTGATGAAACCCGCATTAACGAGTGTCAGAATTGATGCCGACGACATCGGTAAACGGACATGCCATACACTGTCCGAAATTTTAAACAAATCACAGCCTGCCGTAAGAACCTTGGTGGATGTTTCATTGCAGATCAGAGAATCATCGTAACTCTTAGCATTTAGCAATAAATGTATCGCCGAGACCTGTTTATAAAAAATGCAAATATTTGCGGCCAAAACTATAGACATTACTGAGAATCTGGATAGAATTCGCAGCAATCTTGGCCGCCAAATTTACCTATGCAAATAGTCTGTTGCGAATATCAAATTCGTGTGCAAAAACATAACTAAAATCTAGATGATATGTATCTTACTAGCAGCGCGTACCCATGATGAGCTCAGTTTGATTTTTTTAATTTCAAACACCATACTTTTTTAACATTTTCGCCAATTCACTGCATTCAGTAGAATTGGTATTACATATTTAAGGTTCTCTTTCGTTGAATAACGCAACCTTTACAGAGAAACGCCGCTTTATTGTGAAGTTAGGCAAAATGCTTCACAAATACGGTACCCCTGCCTATCGACTCGAAGCACACTTAATGGAAGTAGCCACACACTTAGGGTTAAAGTCTTCCTTTGTCATGTCTCCGACGTCCGTCACTTTTGTGATTTGGACCGAAGGTCATGAAGAAGAATATACACATGTTGCACGTGTTGACCCTGGCGACCATGATTTAGGTTCATTGGCAGATACGGATGACGTTGCAACACGCGTGTTATCTGGTGAGCTTTCAATCCAAGAAGCCGAACAATGCCTTGAAGCCATTTTGCACGCTAAGCCTCCATATAATAAGTTAATGACGGGTCTTGCATTTGCAACTTCAGGCGGTGCGTTTGCAATGCTGATGGGGACTAGCTGGAATGACGTATGGTGGTCGGCGCTATTATCGCTTGTGGTCTACTTATTCGTGCTTTGGGCGAGTATTTCCAAACGTGTAACACATATGCTTGAACCTTTGGTCGCCATCGTATCAGCGGTTGCTGCTTGTGCAGTATCTGTTTACATTGACCCACAGATCAACATCCGTTTGGTGGTACTTTCGGCCATTATCGTGTTTATACCTGGCTTGGCGCTGGCGCTTGGGTTTGCTGAATTATCGGCTCGTCATCTAGTGTCAGGCACCGCAAGAGTCATGGACTCTATTATGTTGCTTTTTAAGCTCTACTTCGGTGCATTTTTGGGGATCAGTTTAGGGTTTGCGTTTTTTGGTCAAGTTGATTTTATACAACCATCACCATTACCACGTTGGACGGCTTGGCTTGCAGTGCTATTACTTTGTAGCAGCCTAGTTATTATCTTTAGAACAAAGTTACGCCATGCAAGTTGGTCACTCGCATCAGGCTTTATCGCCTACGCAGCCAGTATCAGTTCTGCTGTTTACTTTGATTATGCGCTTGGTACTTTTGTGGGTGCATTTGCAGTGGGAGTTTTTAGTAATATATTTAACCGTGTGGTAAATGCCCCTGCGTCCATTGTGGCAATGCAAGGTTTAATTGTGTTAGTACCTGGTTCTAAAACCTATATTGGACTTAATTCACTGATCGAAGGCCAAAGCTTTGTTCATGCGGATCATATTGGCCAACAAACCTTCTTAATATTTATGTCTCTTATCGCTGGCCTTATCTTCTCAAACGTTGTGCTGCCACCCAAAAAGAGCTTATAACGCACAAAAAGAACTGGAAAGGTGACTTTCCAGTTCTTTGTAGTTGTGAATGTTAACAAAAAACAAAGTGAAATCACTCCAGTAAACTTAACTTAAACCGAAAACCACCGAGAAGAAATTATTTTATATCTATAAATTTCAATAAAATAAGAAAATAAAAAGTAAAAGACCTCCAAATTCATAACTATTCATTTCAATTCAAGATTTAACAAACCCCGCTGGTGTTTAATCTTTCTCGAGGTCAACCTCTCAATCACAAGTAATACCAATTATCTTAATTAAGTGGTCTATTTTGAGGCGAGAAAACCTTGTCGATAACAAGGCAAAAATTTTGCTATTTAGTTGCTCTAAATAAGAAATTTTTAACGCAGTTAGCGTCAGATTTACTCCTTCAAACTGAGCAAGTATTAAGGCTAATTGGTATATGCACTCAAGGGGAATTTATGTTTCGCAATAATAAGAAAAAACTGGCTGTACTAATCAGCCAATCTTTGCTCGGCTCAGTACTTTTTGCACCAGGTCTAGCGTTCGCTGAAGAAAACAACAATCAAGAAACAGCTAAAAATGGTGAAGTTGAAGTTATTCAAGTTAGAGGGATCCGTGGCAGCGTTGTTCAATCACTCAATACAAAAAGATACTCTGACGCCATTGTCGATGCAGTAACCGCCGAGGACATTGGTAAATTTCCAGATCAAAACGTTGCCGAATCACTACAACGAATTACCGGTGTTTCAATCACGCGTAGTTTTGGTGAAGGTGAGCGCGTTAGCATTCGAGGCACAGGTGAAAGCCAAAACCGGACCTTATTGAATGGTCAAGCCGTTGGCTCAGCGGATTGGTGGACTAACTCAGCCGCGAGCCGTGGTTTTAACTATACCATGTTACCCTCTGAAATCATTTCAGGGCTTGAAGTGTACAAATCACCAGAAGCCGATATTGACGAAGGCTCTATTGGTGGAACCGTGATTGTTAGAACACGTAAGCCGCTTGATTTAGAAGCAAATAAAATCGCAGGTTCAATTATCGCACAGCACAGCGAGGTGTCAGGTGAAACCGACCCGCAACTTTCCGCTATGTACAACTTTAAGACCGATGATGAATCTTTTGGCGCTTTAATTTCTGTCGTGCGCCAAGAACGTAACTTGCGTCGTGATGGTATTGAAGCATGGTCTTGGACCTATCGTGATATCACACTTGAAGACGGTACCGTCGTCGACAATGTCTACAGCCCTGGCGGTGGCGGCTCTGCAATGTTCTCACAGCAGCGCGTGCGCACGGGTATAAACCTCGCCTTGCAATATCGTCCAAGTGAAAATATGGACATTGTATTCAATGCGTTAGACTCTACACTTGAAGCCGACAATGAAAACCAAAACTTCCTGTGGTTACCCGGTTACGGCGGCTCACAATATACTGACATTACCGTTATCGACCACCCCGTAGTTGGCAAGATGGCCGTCGGCGGTACACTTGGCTTATCACCAGATGGTAATAACATTCTGGATGAGACCAAAGTACGTAACTCTGAGCTCAAAACCAAATCGTACGACTTAAAAGTTGAACATCAAGGGCAACTTTGGGAATCTTCGTATCACTTAGGTTACACAGAAGGTTCGGGTGGTTCACAAGCGGATCGCTCCGTTGGTTGGGAAGGCAACTATGTTCACAGCTTTGATGCGTCACAAGAGGAAGACGTAAAAACCAGTTATGCCGCCGATCCAAACGATGGTGATAAATGGAATTTAGGCTTTTTACGTTATGACAGCAATGATGCGAAAGATGATGAAACTTATTTTCAAGCCGATTTTAAACGCCCAATTGATGTCGCTATCTTTAACCAAATCAAGATAGGCTTTAAATATCGTGATCACAGTCGTTTTAATACCAAACACACAACGGATAATCGTACCGACTTAAACTGGAGTCTGGCTGATTACTCCAAAGCCATGCCTTCTGATTACCTTTCAGGCATAGGCTCGGCAGGCACAACGCGCAGCTATGCAATCACTGATTCAGACAAAATACGCCAAGAAGGTGATGCGCTGGGTTGGAATTACCGAGTATTGAAGGCCAGTACTTTCGATATCAATGAAAAAATTACCGCAGGCTACATTAAAGCGAATCTGGATGCAGATGGTCTACGCGGTAATTTAGGTGTAAGACTTGTAAATACCAAACAAACCTCATCCGCGTTTGCAGGTGAGTCAGGTGCTGAGGTTTGGACAACGGAAGAAAAGGACTACTTCGACATTCTTCCAAGCATTAACTTGGCAATTGACTTAGATGACGATTTATTAATGCGTTTTTCTGCGGCACGAGTTATGTCTCGCCCAGATTACGCCGATATGACCGCATCAACCTCATACAACCTAGAAACACAAACCGGCACTGGCGGTAACCCTGACATCGACCCATATAGAGCGACGCAGTTTGATACCGGTATCGAGTGGTACTTTAGCGACGCAGGTCTGTTTTCTGCGGTATTTTTCTACAAAGATATTCAGTCGTTTATCGAGAGCCAACCGGCACTTGAAACTCACGAAGGTAAAGAGGTACTGATCAGCCGTCCAGTTAATGGTAAAGCGGGTCGTATTCAAGGTCTGGAAGTCGGTTATCAACAAGAATTGTACGAAGGTTTTGGCGTTGCCGCTAACTATACCTATGTAGATGGTGAAGCCAAAGATGATGAAGGTAACGACATCACCATCCCAGGCAACTCTGAGCATACCGTTAACTTGAGTTCTTATTATGAAAACGAATTCATTAGTGCCCGTATCTCATACAACTTCAGAACAGGGTATGATACAGGTCGCGACTGGCCAGGATACATTGACGATTATGGTCAAGTAGATGCCAACCTTACCTATAACTACAACGAGAATGTGGCATTTATTCTTGAGGCCATCAACTTGACGGATGAACATACATTTAGCTATCAGGAAAAGGGAGTTGAGCAAGCACTAACGGGTGTCTATGCCGATGGAAGGCGCTTTAGCGCGGGGGTTAGATTTAACTTCTAACACCGAATAGCGAATGAAACTTTTACCACTAAATCTGGTCTTATTAGTCGTAAAGACATAGTTTCAGACTCGAATTAAGTCGCTTCCAAGCTAACACAGGTTCGACTTAGTAAACTCCCTGCCCGGAGTTCCAAAAAGCTGATAGCGTTTGCTATCAGCTTTTATTATTTAAATTTCCCTTATATTGTGGTTATATAGCCTATTAAAAATGACCATAGCAACCCCAAAGAGCAGTCCGAGGATGAGTAATCAATAAAATGCGCAACAATCTCATTTCTGGGCTTATTTTTTCATTTTTTCTGAGTATAAGTTGGCAGACAAAAGCCGATCTTTATGATGCTACCCTCGCCTATCAGAATGAAGAATTCACTCTTGCATTTTCTGAATTCAATCGCCTAGCTCAGTTAGGTAATGCAGACGCCATGTATAATCTTGGGGTGATGTATTTGTACGGTCAAGGAACCGAACAAAGTGCCGCAAATGCCTTTGCTTGGTTTTCATTGGCTAAAGAATTCGGTATTGCTGAAGCCTTTCAAACTGCGCAACTCGTTTTGCAACAGTCCGACGACCAAAGTGGCTTAAAGGACTTCGTAACACTTCAAAAGAATCGTTTAGCAGACACCTACTTACTTGATTCAACCCTTGCCCGGCTCAAACAACCCAATATCGTTTCTACGCCGAGTAAAACTCATGATGTATTACCTGACTACCCTGATGAGGCCGTACGACAAGGGGTTGAGGGCTGGGTTTGGTTAGAGTTTGATATCGACCAAAGCGGTAAGGCAACCAATATTGAGGTTGTTGATAGCTATCCCAAGCATATATTCACCGCTAGCCTGTTAAATGCGGTAGAGAAGTGGCGCTATAGTGGTCCAAAACAAGCACACACCTTGATTTACCATTTTGCGACATATAAAGGCGAGCAATATCGCGAAACCTTAGCCATTCAAAAGAAGGCCTACGAAAAACAGCTAAAGCAGAATATCGATGCGGCAGAGCGTGGTGTGGCGCAAGTACAATACTATATTGCTAACTGGTTGAGTATGAAAGATTACAACGCGTATCAGCTGCTGCGCTATCACTGGCGCGCTGAAGAACCAGAAAATGAATTATATTTAGCTGCAGCCAAAAATGGCTTGGACTTGGCACAATATCGTTTAGCAACTCAACTTATCAATGTGGGAGAGCATCGACTTAGTGTACTTTGGCTAGAACACGCAGCACAAACCATGGATATCGCAAAATATCGCTTAGCACGATCACTACTTACAAACACAGAGCTGCAAGATACTCCACGTGCGCTACAAGTACTTATAGAGGCCTCGAATAACGGCCATTTGCGCTCCACACTTCTATTAGCAAACACTTATTTAACTCGCCTCAACGACAAAACTCAGGCCAAGACTTGGCTCCGCCATGGTCTCACCATCGATCCCGAACATCCTGAACTGCTGCTACTGTCTGCCAAGCTTACAGATAATCAGGCAGAGGCCAAGAAGCTTGCCTCACAAGCATTGAAGTCGGCATCACAGCGCAATTGGAGTAGTAAAGCAATACGCTTATTCCAGCAAAAGCTAGCTAACTAACCTGAGCTGCGGATAATTAATGCCTTTCTAGCAGCCAGTTTTAGCGCTAACTGCGTTGAATTCACTTCCAATAGCCAGCTATTGGTGCGTAAATTCGCCTTGTTTTCCCTAAAACTCTCTGGCTAGACAAGGAAAAAACTAAGTTGTGCTTTAGCAACAATGAGTTGGAACATTCCTTACCCAAACCTCAGGTTAACTAACTGTACCCAAGCTGGGCTTCGTAACATTGATGTCTTCATCGGTCACCGTACTCCAGTAATACTATGTCACTTTCATAGTTGTTGATCCGATTGAATACTACCTGACTGCCATCAAAGCTTGATAATACCTGTAACTCGGTAAACCCCGCGTAAAGGTGTAACCCAATTGGTTGAATTTCTTCGACCTTGTTTTCACTACTTAAATAACAATAAAGCACCAATTGGTGGCCTCTTTTCAGTACAAAGTAAACCCCGTCTCGATATACTGCTGGCTGGTAAAGAGATAAAGACCCACGTAACTGCTCTACATCAAATGTCTCAGTGAGCGCAGTAATTAGGTATTCCCTAACTTGTTCTTTATACCCCACAAAGCTAGGGTTCTTTTGAGTAAGAGGTAAATCAGGTGAGTGCGTTACCAGAGGTTGTTGCTCACTGCGCCCTTGAGATACGGTAAATTGCCATGCCTGCCATTTTGCTTCCGCCGAGAGCTTCGCTCGATAATACAGGTTTCTACCATCCTGTGACCAATGCAAGTCGGCAATTTCGGCAAAGTTATCAACTACTTTTTTCACCTCTTTAGTAAAAGAGCTTATTAAATACACTTTATGCGACTTTGATAATACGGCGAGATATTCGTTATTAGGCGACAGCAATAGCAAAATAGGCACTTCTCCCAGCGGCATCGTACCAAGCAAACTCGACGTTGGCCGAAAAGCATGTTTATGCCACAGCTCAAATTGTGGCGCATCATTATTTTTGGTTGTCACCGAGGCATACACAAAATGTGCGCCATCATCAGACAATGCGGCAAGTAGGTCCATTCGAGCGGGCGACGTCAACTGCTTTTGCTGTGCTTCGCTTTGTGCGTCTACAGCAAGCTGATAAAAGTTAATTTCAGCCACGCCCTCAGTGTGCGCCGAAGCACGCAAGTTCGCATTGACATCAATCTCAGATATCGCACCAAATCCGGAGTATAATAACTGTTGCTCACGACCTTTAAGTACACTCAAGTTTTGTTTGGCGATAATAACCGTATCGTCCTCATAACCATGACTCAATGCCGAAAAAGACTGCTTGGAGAGTGTGGTAGTTTGCCTTTCAGGGTCCCCAAGTTGCCCCAGATTTAGGCGATAAACGCCCTGTTCTTTTACCTGATACAACAGCGTTTGTTGGTTAACTTGATAATGTGTTACATCGCGAATAGGCAACGCCGTAGTGTTGAGCACTTTAGGATGATTATGCGCAAAAGTGACCGCTACAGATTGCAAATAGGTCCCAGCTTTATCCCAAGACTTAGTGATAAAATGGCCCGATCGATATTCAAGCCAAGGCGCTGAGTCTTGTGCGCTATTACAGCTGCCAAGTACACTATCGCGCGCTAGTCGCCACATTTCTATTGGACCTTTAACGTGTAACGCGCGTACTTCACAGGAAACCGGATCCGAGCGCGAATAAATCAGCCAGTTACCATCTAAAGACCAGCTTGCTGACTCTTCACTATAACCGCTGCTTTTTATCGTATGAGTTGTTTTAGTTTCAATATCATAGACCGCCAAATCAAATTGATCGGCTCCCTCAGCTAAATAGCTGTAGGCTAAATAGTTACCATTTGGAGAAAAGCGCACAAAGACTTCAGCACCCGGCGAGGATGTGATCCGAGTTGCAGTGACGGGCATCTGTTGCAATTCATTTTGCCACTGCTTGGCAATAAAAACGCCAAGCAAAGTCACCACAAGACCCATAAAAAACCCGAGCAGCGCAAATTGTGCACCACGCCCACGAGACAGCTCCTCTACTTGCTCAAGTAGCGTCGGGGCTTTTTCAATTTGTGCAATACATTGATAACCTAGGCGAGGTACCGTTTTAATTATTTTTGGCTCGTTTGAACTGTCACCAAGCAGCTTACGTAGCTGTACCACCAGCTGGCTAACAGAGTTATCACTGACGATAGTACCGGGCCATACGATATCTAAGATGGCGTCTCTGGTAACAACCTGTCCCTTGTTAGCAATCAATA
This sequence comes from Pseudoalteromonas sp. DY56-GL79, assembly GCF_041414765.1. Classification (NCBI taxonomy): domain Bacteria; kingdom Pseudomonadati; phylum Pseudomonadota; class Gammaproteobacteria; order Alteromonadales; family Pseudoalteromonadaceae; genus Pseudoalteromonas; species Pseudoalteromonas sp. DY56-GL79. Next base: position 19,953 of record NZ_JANHZS010000032.1, read on the forward strand.
GACGCAATAATGCCGCATGCTTCGCTTCGATGCTTCTCCAAGAACCGTCAACACACACAGACAAATTGCTCAGGTCGACAAGTATCTCATTGATTAAAAAACGTTTATCTAAGTTTTCAACCATCAACTACTAAAAATTTGTAAAACTATGGTTAGGCTCGTAATAAAAGCGTATTATGAGTATCAACTAAAGGTAACTTACTCGTATTATAAGTTGAGCACAATGTCAGAATTTCTCATCCGAACAGTTTCTTGTAGCGCATTCTTTATCACAGCTGCAAGTTATGCCGTTGAGCAAAATCAGACAGCTGAAAATACCATAGAACGCATCGAAATCCGTGCCTTCCATGACAGCGTTGTCAAGTCTCTCAGTAATAAACGCCACAATCAACAAGTTTCAGATACGATCAGTGCTGAAGACATAGGTAAGTTTCCAGATAAAAACGTGGCAGAGGCGCTGCAACGGATCACCGGTATCTCACTCTCTCGAGCACAAGGTGAAGGTGAACGGATTGGCGTGCGAGGCACAACCCCCGAGCAAAATAGGACCTATTTGAATGGTCAATATCTCGCCTCCGCTGACTGGTGGATCTCAAGTCAGCCAAGCCGTGGCTTTAATTTTACTTTATTACCCAGTGAAATAGTCTCTAGCCTTGAGGTGTTCAAAACACCACAAGCTATGCAGGATGAAGGGTCATTAGGTGGTGCAATCAATATAAAAACCCGCGACCCTCTGCTTACGCCTTCAGGCTATGGCGTTGTAACGGCCCAGTTCCAATACAGTGACTTGAGCGATAAACTCGACCCACAATTATCTGCAATTTATAACTACCATAGCGAAAGTGGCGACTATGCTGTGCTTTTTACTGCAACACGGCGAGATCGCAGCCTCAGACGCGACGGCTTAGAATCTTGGGGATGGCACGATAGGACTTTATACCAAGGTGATGATGATACTTGGTACGCCATCCAGCAGACCCCACAAGATAAAAGCCAGACGTTATGGTTTCCTGGAGGTGGGGGTTCGGCGATTTTTCAGCAGCAAAGAGAGTTGCAGGCTTATACAGTCAATGCCGCGTTTCAGCTTTCCCCACGACTTAGGTTAAATAGTCACTTACTTTATTCTCACCTAAACGCAGACAACAACAATCAAAACTTTCTCTGGCAAAGTGCAAAGTCTATTGACCTAGGCGGCGGGGTAACCGATTTACAAGTACAAGATGGTACTTTGGTGAGCGCCAACTATTTACCCACAGCAGCGCCGTTCAATACCAGCATGGAAGCCATTTGGCGAGACTCGCAGATCAGCACCAAAAGTGCCCATCTAGACTTGGTCTATGATGGCATTTATTGGTCGAGCCAGTTTCAAGTGGGCCTCAGCCACGGCTCAGGTGGCACCAAAGAAGACGTCACGTCACAGTTTTCTGCTAATACCCGTTTTCACGTTGATACGTCAATGCGAAAAAATATCGTCGCAAGTTATGGGACTTCACCGTTAGATGCGGCGAGTTGGTTTATCACCGAAGCTCGAAATGACAGCCAAGATGGCAAAGATAAATCATACTTCGCGCAAGCCGATTTTGCGTACGATATCGACTTTAAACAGGTCGACGCGATTAAATTTGGCATTAAACTCAAGGATCATCAACGGGACTTTTTGCGCTATCGCTCCAAAGATGGAGGGCTTGATGGTTTAGCCGGCGAGCTTGGCACTACACTGGCCGCCTATCCGAGCACTTTTGTGGATGATTATTTGCGCGGCGTAGGTAGTGCAAACACCTTAAAAAACTACAGTTATGCCGATATTACGCTGCTCGCCAAAGACTTCGATACGCTCAATTTTGAACAAGAGATAGAAAAGGCCAGTCGTTTTCATATTACAGAAAAAACTGCCGCCGCTTACGGTCAAATGCAACTCGCTGGTGAATCCTATGCAGCCAACATTGGGGTACGGGTGGTCAAAACCTTTCAAGACTCTGCCGCATTTAAACGTGTCTCCTCCCCCATCGAAGCGCCCGACAGCTATGTTTGGCATGAAGAATCTCGGGATTACATCGATATTCTACCCAGCGCCAATATCAAGTTTGATTTAAGCGAGAGTCTAGTTGGCCGTTTTTCCGTTGCGCGCGTCATGTCACGAGCGCAATTTCACCACCTTATGCCCTCAACCAATTACAACGTGACCCAAGCTCAAGGACAAGGTGGTAACGCCAGCCTAGATCCATATAGAGCGGCGCAGTTTGATGCCAGCCTTGAGTGGTACTTTGACGATGCCGGACTCGCCTCAATCGCCTTATTTAATAAGGATGTGGAGTCTTTTATTGAGTTTGAGCGAAAACTTGAGCGTCATGAAGGCATTTTGATGTCTATCGATAGACCCAGTAATGGCGCTGGCGGCAGTATCCGTGGCGTTGAACTAAGCTACCAGCAGACACTTGCGTACGGATTTGGGTTAATCGCCAATTACACCTACGTTGATGGCGAACGTGACAACGCTGACGTTGGCCTACAGGACAAAGTGCCAGGCACCTCAAAACACAGCGCTAATCTCACCGCTTACTACGAGAACCACCAATTTAGCGCACGGCTTAGCTATAATTATCGAACCCAGTTTGCCACCGGTGTAGGAGAGACCATGATGGATAATTACGGCCAATTAGACGGCAGCCTCACGGTGAAATTAAGTGATAACCTTGATGCGCAATTTGAGTTTATTAATTTAACCGACGAACAAATCTATACCTATGATCGCAATGAGTACGCACCAACAGGGGTATATGTGAATGGTCGGCGCTACTACGCGGGGTTAAGATACCAATTCTGATTTGCATGATAATTGCGCCTGTACAAACCCTAAGAATAGATCCAGCTTTGCAGAATGCTCTCGTTTCACTTTATATATGGCATGCAAAGTAACTTCGGGTCTATTTTGCTCGGGGAACAGTTCAACCAAAGCGCCCGAATCGATATCTCGTTGGCAGAAATAAGACGGTAGCATGGCAATCCCCAATCCTGCCAACACCGCCTCTCGAATGTGAAAGCGACTGTTCGCTATCAAATTACCTTGCAGAGCATAACTTCGAGCTCCGTCATGCCAACTATCTTCAACATGATTAAGTTTAGATAACAACATGTTATGCCGACTCAGTTCGCTCAATTGCTCGGGCTTCCCGTGCGTGGTCAAATAGCTCGGCGTGGCTACAAAAGTCGAGTTTATATTGATTAATTTCAAAACATAAAATTTACTGTCTTTGAGTGCAGCAGACAGCCTAAAAGCCACATCAATCTCATCTTCGATAAGATCCTGATTTGCTGCGGTAAACATCAGCTCTAACTTTATTTGCGGATAGCGCTTTTGAAAATCGATACAAATTTGGCTCAGTAGCATACGCCCTATCGTATTTGGAAAGGTTATTTTTAGGTGACCAGATTGATGCACTCCAACCTGTTCGACTTCTTCTTCCAAATCGCGTAGCGCGCGAAGGATCTTTTTCCCTTTTTCGTACACCAACTTACCGGCATCAGATAATGCGAGTTTACGGGTTGTTCGATTTAAAAGTACTTGTCCATAAGACGACTCTAGCTGAGCTATCGATTTACTCACCGCTGATGTCGTGGTACCGAGCTGCTCTGCAGCTCGGCTGAAAGAGTGCTGCTCAGCGACACAACATAATATTTTAAGTAAGTGAAGTTTATCGTATTCCTTTCTCATTATTTCCTCTTAGGAAAAAGTCTTTACACCAAATGAATATATATTAACTAAAAATAAAAAGTACACTTAACTCAAAAGAAAATAAAGGACATCAACATGATCACCACGTCGTGCCACTGCGGCCAGATCCACTATCGTATTTTCACCACGACAACAGCCAACGAAATATGCACTGGTGTGCAGTTCATTCAGGCTCACGGTCTTATCGAAAATCCTTGTAAATCTCTCGAACGATTTGTGGTGCCGCATTCGAAAGCTCAAACCATCCAAGAGCATGGTTTTTGCAAACACTGTGGTGCTTCTATCTACATCATGGATGACAAAGGCAACATTTCGTATGCACTTAATCACCTTATGCCGTTTCAAGCTGATTATTCAGGCGTGCTGAATTTTGGCCTATAAAAGATAGCTGCTTCGCTTTATCAGGCTTAACCGACAATTAATCGCAAACATTGGTTTTTATTCTGGTGACAAGTAGAATGCCTAAAAACTTCATCTTGAAGTTACAACAAGTGAATGAAAATTTAGGATAAATAATGAAACTACTTAAGTCTGCTTTGGCTTTAGCAATGGGCTTCACCAGTGCTGCAAGCCTCGCAAGCGATACCATCACTATTGAAGACATCCCAAAGATCCAATCGGTAAGCTCAACGTCGGTGAGTCCTGACGGCGAACTCGTTGCTTTTACTCGCTCTGTACCGCGCGAGCTTTACGTTGACCAAAATGGTTCTAATTATAGTGAACTTTATGTGATTGACGACGAAGGGGTAGAGCGCCCATTTATCACTGGTAAAGTGAGCATCTCAAGCATCTCTTGGTCAGCCGACGGTCAGTTCATTTATTTCCTAACCAAGAAAAAAGAAGACAAGCAACGCGCTCTTTATCGCATCGCGGTAAACGGTGGGGAAGCACAGAAAGTGCTTTCACTAAAAGGAACTGGGATCTCGGCTTATAGCCTAAGTCCTGATGGCAAACAGGTTGCGATCCTTGCAATGCCAGCTGCCGATAAGTCAGAAAAAGAGCTGAAAAAGCTTGGTTTTATGGCTGAAGTGTATGAACTGGGTTTAAAAAACAAACAGCTTCATATCATTGATCTTACAGCATCAGAAAAACCGCTGACTCCAGCGGCACTGAACATCGAAGGCTATGTTAGTGAAATCAACTGGGCTGACGATGCCTCTAAATTACTGGTAAAAACCCAGCCAACAGCGCTTATTGATGACAAGTATATGAAGTCACAATGGCATGTACTTGATGCGAAAACACAACAAATTACCACGTCATTCAAAACAGAAGGTAAGCTTGGTACCGCAGAGTTTTCTCACGATGGTAAATACATCGCTATTTTAGGCGCTGAAGACAAGCACGACCCGGCAACTGGTCGCTTGTACCTTGCCGATGCACAAAGCGGCAAAGTAGAAGAGTGGATCCCAAACTTTATGGGTCACATCGGTGATTTTGAGTGGTCAAACCGTAAGAACCAGCTGACTTTTGTCGCAAACGTCGGCGCTGAAAGTTTTGTTGGCCAAATTAAAGTTGGCTCAAACAAATACAAGAAACTTATCAAAGAAGGTAAGTTTATCGCATCGAATCTATCAATCTCTGATTCAGACAAAACCATTGCCCTACGTGCGAATACAGCTAAGCACCCAAATGAAGTGTTTGTGATCCGCTCAAGCAAGGCAACTCGTCTATCAAACTCAAACCCGTGGTTAGACAACAAACGTTTTGCAAAACAAGAGGCTATTAACTTCAAAGCCCGCGATGGTGTTGAAATTGGTGGCGTATTAATTTATCCACTTGATTATCAAGAAGGTACGCGTTATCCACTGATCATGTCAGTGCACGGTGGTCCTGAAAGCCACGATAAGAATGGCTGGCTCACGAGCTATTCAGATCCAGGTCAAATGGGCGCAGCACGCGGCTATGCGGTATTCTATCCAAACTACCGTGGTTCGACAGGTAAAGGCGTTGATTACTCAAAACTTGGCCAAGGCGACTACGCAGGTAAAGAGTTTGACGACTTAGTAGATATGAAAGAATACCTAGTCAATACCGGTTTAGTAGACACCAAGCGTGTTGGTATTACTGGTGGCTCTTACGGCGGTTATGCCTCTGCTTGGGGTGCTACAAAACTAACTGAACACTTTGCGGCAAGCGTGATGTTTGTTGGGGTAACTAACCAACTATCTAAGTTTGGTACTACCGATATCTCAAACGAAATGTACCTAGTGCACGCTCGCTCTTACCCTTGGGATAAATGGCAGTGGTACCTAGAGCGCAGTCCGATTTACTGGGCTGGTCAATCAAAGACGCCATTACTAATTATGCATGGTAAAGATGACCCGCGTGTACACCCAGCACAATCTATGGAGCTATATCGCTATATGAAAGTGCAAGGTAAAGACGTACGTCTAGTTTACTATCCAGGCGAAGGTCACGGTAACCGCAAAGCAGCGGCTCAATATGACTACAGCTTGCGCTTGATGCGCTGGATGGACAACTACCTAATCGAAGGCAAAAAAGACATGCCAGATTATGAAATTGACCACGCGGCGAAGCTAAAAGCAGTTAAAGACGCGAATAAATAAGTAAGCAAGCTTAGGGGCGCTAATTTGCGCCCTTTTTTATCAAGGAAAAAAGATATTGCATTTAACGACAATCAAACTCGACACCGAGCGATTCACACTTAGACCCCTAACTTTACAAGATGCCGAAGCACTATTTGCCATATTCTCGGACGCAGACGTCATGCGCTATTGGAACACGCCACCTTGGGAATGCCTTGACGATGCAACGCAATTTATCAAGCAATCACACGAAGACTTGACTACGCAACAAGCGATCACACTGGCCATTGTTTCAAAAATTGATGAAGCATTAATTGGCAAGTGTTTACTGTTTAGCTGGGATAAAGAGTCACGTCGCGCCGAAATTGGCTTTGGTATTGCCAAATCTCACTGGGGACAAGGTGTCATTCAAGAAGCAGGCTCTGCACTCATTGACTATGCTTTTTCAACACTACAGTTAAGGCGTATTGAAGCAGAGATTGATCCCGCTAATACCGGCTCAGCCAAAGTACTGGCAAAACTTGGGTTTACTAAAGAAGGTCACTTACGTGCTCGCTGGGAAATTGCTGGCGAAGTTTCAGACTCTGCACTATATGGCTTACTTGCAAGCGATGTAAACTAACCAAACTAATAGCCTTTTCCCTAAATTAAATTAGCTACTTAATCACTTTAAATCAGCGACATACTTAATGTCGCTTTGAGAGCTAACCACCAATATACTCTATCAACTAAAGCACTTTGATTTTTCACATTCCGCTGTTAACATAACATCCCCAAAAAGGAAACAATTACTCAACTTGTCTTGAATTAGACAATCTACTTTGTTGATCTCACTACTTAAGGAAAGCAAAATGATAAAAAATGCAGTCGTGCTAGGACTCATCTTTAGCGCCCACACTCTCGCCTTTGACCTCGAAAATACATACCCAACCACTGAAATAAAATACTTGGATGACGGCACTGAAATCTCTGTCCCTTTTCATGTCAAGGGAGAAGCAACCAGTGCAGTCCTCGGTTTAGTTAATGCAAAACGAGCAAAACGATTTTTATGGAATGACGGTTGGAAAGTTGTTACGCCAAAATGTGATGGCAAAAGCTCCGGAAAAGGTATTGCGGCTTTTTACACTCAAAAAATCACAGAAAGTCCAGCAGGAGCATACAACGAAACGGTCGCGACGTTTTTTATTCAACGCAGAAATGCGCCAGATCTCGATTTACCTTGTCCAAGCGACCTGAACTCCCTTGAAGCACAGGTAAACTATGCAATGGCTGCATTTACAACTATCAATACTGCCAATGCTGAAAAGCAGTCGATGGGGCTCCCTCACGACTACGCCTCATTCAACTTTCATTTGATGCTGGACAATGCGAAAGCGGTTGAGGCCGGTGAAATATGGGGTTACCCCAAACAATTGGCCCAAGTTGACATCACCCTAAGTGAAAATACACATCGTCTTGAGCTGGCCAAGAAAAATGGTAAGCCTTTACTCAGTGCTGAATATCAGCGCAAAATTGGCACAAACACACCACTGTACTCGGTCGGTGACAATGTTGTGCCCAGCTTTAACCTTCCCGATGAGTCTAAGATCCCTCAACTCAGTGGCGTATTGACCTCAGCTAGCGGCTGGATCTTGCCTTTCGTTGGTAAGTTTACGATTCACTCACCAAAAAGTGTCACCACGCGATTTTTACGCAAAACGCAGTTTACTCCTATCGCGGTATTAGAATTCACTAACGTTGAAGGCGTTGCGCTACCACTTTACGATAGGTAACCTTCATTAGTATAGTCAGAGGCTTAACGGCCTCTGCATTTTAATTACCTTTGCTTGTATTGCGTTTTGCAGTATCCGCGATTTACCGCTTTGCTTCTAAGTTTAATATGCTTTGTATTACGGCCATTTACTCGTTGCCGCCATAGCCTAAAACTACTAGATTTTAGGCTACAACGCATCAACTTGATCACGTCAGGCTCGCTAAGCTCAAACTGTCGCTCGATAGCTTCAAATGGCGTCCTATCTTCCCACGCCATTTCAATGATCCTGGAAATTTCTGAGTCACTAAATTGCACTTGCTTAATCTTGTTGTGTTCTAATCAGAATCACACATACGCCCCGAGTGCCAAAATAGATTAAAAATACTTACGGCCAATCAATATTCCCATAGCAATACCGATAGGCAAGGTGTACATGATTTGCCCTGATGCAACGCCCACGGCTGTGCCTATTCCCGCGCCGATAGCGAGCCCCAGACCTATTTTTCGATTGGCATTTTGTTTATCACATTTCATTGATTGTTCCATCATCTAAACCAATAGTTAATGTGGCAAAGTAATGAAGTAATGTAAACCACCTTATTTGCTTAACAATCAGTGCCCTTCACGCTTAAACCAAGCCTGTAAAAACTCGATACATTGAAGTACTGCGGCTGGCACAAATTGGCGTGCGGGATACAGTGCATATAAGGCTAGAGTTGGCTTGTCAGCGTGCTGTAATATACTAACTACCTCGCCCTTTTCAAGTGCTTCTCTACAGGCAAATTCAGGTAAAATTCCTATTCCCAAATGGCTTTTAATTGCCTGTAACATAAAAAGGACATTGTTCACTTTAAGAGAGCCTTTTATTCGCACACCTTCGTCTAATGGCCATAAGTTCTTGCGTTTTGAATAGCTGTATTCAAAACAATTATGATAAATTAAATCTTGTGCTGATTCGATTGCAGGGTGACTAGCTAAATATTGTGGTGAGGCGCATACATGATAATTAAATTGAGTAATTTCTTTACCTATATAACTTGAGTCGAACGGGCGACTGGAAGCCCGAAAACCTAAATCGAACCCCTGTTCAACTAAGTCGATATCCTCATCCCCTAAATGTATTTCAAGATCGACATCGGGATACGCTTGCATAAAGTCGGCGAACATTGCTGCCAAGTCAGTGATCCCAAGCACCATTGGCACATTCACTTTTAGCTTGCCTTTTGGTGCTTGCTGCGACTCTTGTATGAAGGTATCTGCATCCTCTAACTTATTGAGAATATCCCTAGCACGTTGTAAATAGCCTTCTCCAACATGCGTGAGCTGTAAATTGCGCGTGGTGCGATGTATAAGCCGCGCACCAAGCTCAGCTTCTAGTCGGCTGATCTCCTTACTGATCATGGATTTGGACGTATTATATTGCTCTGCAACACGAGTAAAACTGCGTACTTCAGCCAGTTTTACAAACATTTCTATCGCTCGTAGCTTGTTCATACTTTCCTTGATTATTGTTTCCACCATGTGAACTCTTGGTTCTCATTGTAGCTATATATCAAACAGCATCTAGTTTATACACTGAGCTTGTCTTTTAGCCAAGAAGCAAATAAGGAAAACCATTATGTATACGTTATATTACTTACCAGGTGCTTGTGCGCTAGCAACGCAAGTCATATTAAGAGAACTAAGACAACCCTTCGAACTGGTTGACAAACGCGGTGTTGATAACTTTTTAGCCATTAACCCAACAGGTAAAATCCCAGTTCTTAATGATGGCGAAAACAGCTTAGTAGAAGGAGCTGCAATCTTACTTTATCTACTCAATAAACACGAAAATAACCTTCTTCCTCAAGCTGATGTTTTTCAAAAGCAACAAGCGATAGAAAACATTCTGTTTGCTAATGCTACGATGCACCCGGCTTACAATCGTCTGTTTTTTGCCACAGGTGCGATTGCTGACGAGCATGCACGCCAGCCATTTTTAGAAGCGGCAGCAGTTGCCATCAACGAATTATGGGTGTTAGTCGAGAAAAAATTAGCGCAGCAAGCATTTTTAGGCGGCGATCAGGTATCCACTGCGGATATCATGCTGGCTGTATATGCGCGTTGGGGCGCCTATTTTCCAGTCGACATTGTCATTCCAGAAAAGGTCAGCAAAATGTTAGCTGAAGTTGAGGCAAGGCCCAGCTTTATCGCCTCGATAGCAGCTGAACAAGCACACAGTACAGACGCATGAGCTTAATATGACTAAGCCTATTTTCAAACTACAGGATTTAGACAAAGTAACTGCGGTTATTCAACAATATTTTGAAGGGCTACACCAAGGAGATATTAAAAAGTTGGATGCGATTTTCCACGCTGACGCGGTGGTCAAAGCTCCAGGGATGAGGCGCACCAAATCACAGTGGCTAGATTTGGTCTCATCTCGACAAACGCCCGAAAGCCAAAGCGCTGCTTTTAATTACCGTATTTTGTCGGTGGATGTTGTAAACCATCAAGCAATGGTCAAGCTGTATTGCCCACTATTTGAACATCACTATATCGACTTTATTGGTTTACTTAAAGAAGATGGACAATGGCGTATCGTCAACAAAATGTATGATGATCTGTAGGAGATAATCGATGCCTATCGTCAATATTAAAATCACAAAGGAAGGCGTTACACCTGCTCAGAAGCAAGCCTTAATAAAAGGTGCAACTCAGCTTATGGTGGATGTCCTTGATAAAGCGCCACAAGTTACTTTTGTCGTTATAGAGGAAGTTGAAACTGACAACTGGGGAATAGGGTTTGATCAAGTCTCTATGTTGAGACAGCAAAACTTAAGTCCTAAATAACGCACTAAAAAAGAGGCATCAAATGGTGCTTCTTCACCTGCAAAGACAATTTTCTTGAAAAAGAATCTTATAAAATTCAGGTAAATAAAAACTTTTTTAAAAAAGTTTCTTGAAAAGTATTTGCCTCGTCCATAGATAGTATTGTGAGGACGCCGACAGGGTCCCAACCCAAACTAAGTAAATGTTTTATATGCTATTTATTGGCTTTAATTGAAGCAATAAATAGCTTAATTATCGCTTTATGAGGATACAAATTATGCGTACAGTAGACCTATCTCCACTTTATCGTTCATTCATCGGTTTTGACCATTTAGCACAGTTAATGGATGCAGCATCACGCAACGAAAAGCAACCAAGCTTTCCGCCATATAACATCGAAGCTACCGGTGAAGACAAATACCAAATTACCATGGCTGTTGCCGGATTTACCGAGCAAGAGCTTAGCCTTGAGTCAGAAAACAATACTCTGACAGTCAAAGGCGAAAAGCAAAACAAAGAAGACAAAGCTGAGCGCAGATTTATCCATCAAGGCATCGCAGAGCGTAACTTTGAGCGTAAATTCCAACTTGGCGATCACGTCAAGGTGATTGGCGCAGGACTTGAAAACGGCCTGTTAGTCATTGACCTTGAGCGCGAGATTCCAGAAGCACTCAAGCCAAGAAAGATTGAAATTGGCAAAGGCAATCTCATCGAAAATAAATAATCGATTGAGGTCACTTCCCCCTGTTTTTACATGATGTCACGTTTCCAAGTCGCCCTCGGGCGACTTTTTTGTTTTGAGTTGCTAGTTTACCCATTTTATAGCGTTGAGTAGGTTTTAAGCTAGCAGCGTTAAACTCAGTTCCAACCGCCAGCTCAATTCGCCTTGCCTACAAAGTGTGGGCACCTTAGTGCGAGCAAGAAGCGCAGTTATCTCCAAAGCGTTCTGAACAGCAAACTGGTATCTATAAGTAATTTGGGGTCGCTCCCACTGGCGTTCATCTCAAGACATCCAACATACAATTCATAATAAAACACCGATAACAACAGTTAAGCCAACATCTATGGTTCTCTTGTCAAATTAGCTGTCATGCTCACCGCAATATTGTTAAATACTTCTACTTGTTCGTGAGATAGGCCAGTACACATTTTTTGTATCAACTCAGCCTCTATGACAAGCATTCGTTTCAATATCGCTTTGCCATCCTTTGTTAAACCTAAAAAATGGCTTCGAGTATCATTTGGATTTTTTGTCTTTTCTATTAACCCCTTCTTTGACATCTCTTTAATCAATCTCGCTAATTGACTTTTATCTCTATCCATTAGTTCTGACATCAGAGCAGCTGTACAGTTTTCTGTTCTATTAATTAGATGAAGCGACTGAATTTCCATCGGTACCACATCAATCCCCTGCTCTCTAACTGCTTTTAAAACTAGAGATTTAAACTTAAAGGTTAATGCTAAAAAGCTATCTGGAAGTTCTCTGATCAAAATCCACTCCTTTATTGGTTGACATTATCAACAATAACACCTAACCTTTAAAGCATCAACAGTTGATAATATCAACTTTAATAAGGAGGCGATTATGAATTTAGTTAAAAAGGTACTTGTTGCGGCCCCTATGGTAGTCGCATTGGTGGGTATATTAACTTTCGTGATGACCTATAAAAATATAGGGTTTACCAACCGGTTTGTTGAGCAATGGCTGACCTCTACTTTATTGTCTGCCACAACTATTGCTCCAATTGGCTTTGTCATGGTTATGGTAATCTCAAAGGTTGCTGAATCACTGATGCCAAACACAGCAAAGATCTTTAAAAACACTGTAATTGGTATATCAATGGCCATTATCATGGAAGGAATTATGGCCGCGGTTACAACTATTAATAATGTCCCTTACAGATCCATGAGTGAATTTATCAACACTTGGTTTCATGCATTTACCATCGCGCTGCCTGTCGGGTTGTTAATTTCAGTTTTTATGACATTGACTGTGAAGCCTCGCCTTGAACGATTTATGGCTAGCTGAAAAAGAAGCTTGCTATGAGATACAAATACATTAAAGCTAATAGCGCAGAAACTCATCGTCTTGTTGGTGGAGAAATAACATCACTACTTGTTACGGGAGAAGATACCAACAATAGAGTCTCAATATTTGATAGCCTGATACCACAAGGCAATGCCGCACCTTGGCACTACCATGAAATAGATGATGAAATTTTCTATATCATCCATGGCTCTATAGAATTTGGTGTTGAAAACGAGGTTATTACTGCAGGTAAAGGTGACTTACTTATGGCTGGTCCTAATGTTAAGAGGCGTTTTAAAGCGTTGACCGATAGTCATTTACTTGTCATAAATTCACCTTCAGGACCGTCGGAAAATTTTATTCGAGATATCGCAAGGTTGTCAGATGGAACAGCCTTGAGTAAACAAGACAGACTTAAGTTTGCCAAAAAGTACAAAATTCATTTTTGTTAGCTTTGCGCTGCCATAGCCAATGATTGAAAAAATATTAACTTTAAGTGCTATCCACAGAATTACATTTAACACCTTACAAAAATCAATACACTCAAAACAAAAAAAGCTTGGCTATTGAGCCAAGCTTTGGGTGCGGTGCGAATAACCGCCTTACTCTTACCGACTATGATCCTTCACTTTACTTCCATAATGACATCCAAACTCTCTATTTGGAGCTCAAAGATTCTGATAGCGATGCCTCGCTGTAAGTATTCCTTTATACCAGTTTGTTTAAACTTGCCCGAAAGAAGGCGCTTAGTTGAACAAATCAGTAATGTTGCCAAGTAACTCAACAATAATCATAATCTTTGAACTCTATTCCCTGCTCCCTGACATCAGTTCCTTTTCCTCTGTCACTCCTTTGCGCAGGTAAATCTACTTCTCGAGCTCTAATTAGCCTTTAAAGTTTGCGAATTCTGTTTCGCTTAGCTCGCCGTCTGCATCAACGTCTAGCTCTTTAAATTGCTCAGCAAGTGCAGTATGCGCTTGTGCTTCACTCATGCTGATTGTGCCGCTTTGATCTGTATCTAGCGCAGCGAAGTCTTCACCCGCCATTGCGTTAACAGAAGCAAAAGATAAACCTGTGATTGATAGTGCAATTAGTACATTTTTCATCATTTATTCCTCAAAAATTTAAATACGGTTCGTTTCGTGAAATTGGAGAGCTAATACTTAGCCTTTGAAATTTGCGAATTCTGTTTCGCTTAGCTCGCCGTTTGCATCAGCGTCTAGCTCTTTAAATTGCTCTGCAAGTGCAGTATGCGCTTGTGCTTCACTCATGCTGATTGTGCCGCTTTGATCTGTATCTAGCGCAGCGAAGTCTTCACTCGCCATTGCATTAACAGACGCGAAAGATAAACCTGAGATTGATAGTGCAATTAGTACGTTTTTCATCATTTATTCCTCAAAAATTTAAATACGGTTCGTTTCGTGAAATTGGAGGGCTATTACTTAGCCTTTAAAGTTTGCGAATTCTGTTTCGCTTAGCTCGCCGTTTGCATCAGCGTCTAGCTCTTTAAATTGCTCTGTAAGTGCCGTATGCACTTGTGCTTCACTCATGCTGATTGTGCCGCTTTGATCTGTATCTAGCGCTGCGAAGTCTTCACTCGCCATTGCATTAACAGACGCGAAAGATAAACCTGAGATTGATAGTGCAATTAGTACGTTTTTCATCATTTATTCCTCAAAAATTTTAAATACTGTTCGTTTCGTGAAATTGGAGGGCTATTACTTAGCCTTTAAAATTTGCGAATTCTGTTTCGCTTAGCTCGCCGTCAGCGTTACCGTCTAGCTGAGTGAATTGCTCAACAAGATTTGGATTTACTTTCGCTTCGCTCATGCTAATTGTGCCACTACCATCGGCATCGTATTTGGCAAAGTCGTCACCAGCCATTGCATTAACTGATGCCATTGACAGGCCAGCAAGGGATACTGCTACTAGTAGATTTTTCATCATATTCTCCTTAAAGTTCAGTCTTGACGGAGAGTCCGAAGACTCACCGATACCAAACTTTCAAATTAGCCTTCAAAGTGCTCGTACTCTGACTCGCTCAGCTCGCCGTTACCGTCAACGTCAAGTGTCTTAAATTGCTCAGCTAACTTAGGATTAACCTGTGCTTCAGCCATGCTGATTGTGCCGCTGCCATCAGTGTCGTACTTTTCGAAGTCGTCCATCGCCATTGCCGATGCTGAAACCAATGTCATACCTGTGATTGATAGTGCTGCTAGTAAATTTTTCATAATCTTCTCCTTAACGATTTAAATAATGTGATAACTCGGAAAATTAACCTTCGTAGTTATCAAATTCTGCTTGGCTTAGTTGACCATCTTGGTCAGCATCTAGCTCATTAAATTGAGCCAGAAGGCCTTCATCTGCTTTTGCTTCTTCAATAGAGATGTAACCGTCACCATTCATGTCTAGTTTGTCGAAATCAGTGTTTGCATGTGCACCTACTGATGCCAAAGTCATTACTGCTGCTGATACTGCGATTGCTAGATTTTTCATCGTGCTTTCCTCATAAGATTAAAAACTAAATTCTGTGTTAAACGTTTTGCTATTAAAGCTAAAAACTGATTTTGCATTTGTTTTTGCGTTTCGTTTTTCGCTTTCGAGATAACTATTCCAACTTTGATGCCAAAATTGAAAAAACACGGTTTATCAACTAGTTAAGGAAAACCACATGAAAAGATTAAGGTTGGATTAAGGCAAGCTGTTGCTAAATGGCAACAGTTAAAAAAGCGAAAAATAAAAAGTCTTTATTTTTCTTAAAGTTAGATTGTCGCAGCTTTGCAACAGGTAAATTTTGGGGTAGAAAATTTTGCAAATCTCGCAACACCATTTGATTGAAATTTGTGCACCCTTTTAAAGGATTTAGCATCGTGAAAAAAATTTTTTCTCAGTCATTACAAAAACAGGCACTTATTGCCATGTTTATTGGTGTGCTTCCAATACTCACACTGACTTTGTGGTACGCCCAAGCACTGTCCAAAAACCAACAAAAAACACAGGATATTTATAATAAAAATCAAAAACTTATTCTTGAGTACAATTTTGTAAAAGCAGATATCAGCGCGCTTGAAAAAGCGCTGCAAAATAATCAGCTACTACAAAGTGAAACACTGCAAGAAAGCATCGAGCAGAAGTGGCAAAACACCAAAAAACGCATTCAATTATTAAAAATAAACCTACCCGATTCGCTGTTTGTTGCTAAATGGCGACAGTTCGCTCCTGATGAGATCAATGCCACTTCAAAAGCTGAAGAATTTCAACAATTGGTTAAGGTGCTTAATCAATTCGAGGAAAGCTTTCAGCAAACACTTAATAAACGCTTATCTGATCAAGAAGCCCATTTCGTGCAGCTGCAAACATGGTTTATGTTTGGTCTCGTTATCTTGCTACCCACCCTTATCGTGATCAGTATCTTTTTGATCAACCGGATTTGTCAGCAGCTTAATCAGGTAGAATCTGCGGTATCTGAAGTAGGTAAAGGTAATTTTGATAAGTCGGTAGAACTCTCTGGCAGCCATGAATTGCAGCAATTGGGTGACAGGTTAAATTGGCTAAGACTCGAACTTAAGCGTATTCAACAACAAAAAGAAACCTTCTTGCGCCATGTTACTCATGAACTTAAAACCCCTTTGGCATCGCTAAACGAAGGAAGCAGCTTATTAAATAGTGGATTGCTTGGAGATGTTAACCCAAAACAACAACGTATTCTCATCATTATGGAAAACTCTGTTGCAAAGCTTGGATCATTGATCGATGATTTGCTCAGCTATAGCGCGGCCAGTCACCCTGATAGCCTACATCACGACGCCGAAATGAATCTTATCCAAGAAGAAGTCTCAAAGCATCTTAGCGATAAGCTAGGAAAGACTGATGTGATAGTGAACTGGCAAAATCATGATGACCTAAAAGTACCTTATCTACCGTGCAAATTAGTGTTAACTCAGTTAGTGAGCAATGCCATTGATCACGCTAAAAGCAATGTCACTATTTCAATTGAAGAACAAAATGGCGAAGTATTGTTGATAGTCCGTGACGACGGTGATGGCATCGACATCAGTGAAGCCGATTCATTATTCCAGCCATTTGTTCGTGGTGAGAAAAATAAAAATAATAATGGCAGTGGCTTAGGTTTAGCCATTGTCTCTGAGTGTGTGAAGCAATTAAAAGGCTATGTGAAATGGCTATCAGTAGAATCTGGCGCCAGTATTCAAGTCGCCTTTCCAAAAAGGGATCCAAAATGAAATACATCGCATTAAGTATCACGCTATTTTTGCTCGGTGGTTGTGCCACAACGGAGCAAAACGTCGAGCAAACAAAGCAATTTATTGGCCCTGTAAAAACAGAAACCAGCGCTAAGTTTGTACCTTTAGCTGAGGTGATCAAAGCCTTAGTCAGCCAATGCGCCAAAAAACATAACGTGACATTTAACGATTACTATAAAGGTGCGCTGCACTTACAGGGCTTTATTCACACCTATTGCGGTACAGACTCAACCACCAAGCAACTTAAAGCCATTGAAGAAGTAAAGCTACAAGATTATTGGCCAGACGATTACAACATTTGGTTTGAATCGCTGGCTTGGCACACTCAAAGCCTTCGTGAGCAAAAAATCAGTAATTATTACTCTGACAATAAGGCGCAACAGCACCAAGAGCAATTGTTACAAACCCAAAAGCAGCTTGCCGAGCTAAAACAAAAGCTTGCCGACATAGAAAAACAACGTTTAGAAACCGATCTTTCTGAAAACCCATCACTTGAGGAGGATTCACTATGAGTCAAACACAACAAGGCGCAAAGTTACTTTTAGTGGATGACGATACGTCTTTAACTGAGCTACTGGCCATGCGTTTAGAAAGTCACGGCTACGAAGTTGAAGTTGCGCACCGCGGTACGCAAGCGTTAAATATCCTCAAGCAAATGCCTATCGACTTGGTCATCACCGATTTGAAGATGGCGCACATGAACGGCTTTGAACTTAATGAGCAAATAAAGAAGTATTATACTGGCATGCCCGTTGTGATGATGACCGCTCACGGCTCTATTCCTGACGCTGTTGACGCCATGCAGCAAGGCTTTGTGAGCTTTTTAACCAAGCCCATTGACTCTCAGCAAATGCTCGATGTCATCAATGAGGCGCTTGCAGGAAAAGTGAGAACCGCACAAACTTCGGATCCAAATAACTTCCATGGGTTGTTATTCCAAAGTGCCGCCATGCGTCAATTGGTACAACAAATTCAAGCACTTGCCAGCAGTAATGCAAACATTCTCATCCAAGGCGAGAGTGGTACCGGTAAAGAAGTGACGGCAAAAGCAATCCATTTGGCCAGTAACCAAGCGCAAGGTCCGTTTATTGCGATTAACTGTGGCGCAATGCCCGCTCACCTGCTGGAGTCTGAGCTATTCGGCCATAAAAAAGGCGCGTTTACCGGCGCAGTGAGCGACAAAGAAGGTTTAGTACAAGCAGCGGATGGTGGCACCCTATTCCTCGACGAAATTGGTGATATGCCGCTTGATTTGCAAGTTAAGCTACTGCGTGTTTTACAAGAGCGAACCGTTCGTCCTGTGGGTGGCCAAACTGAGCATAAGGTCAATGTTCGTTTTGTCTCTGCAAGCCATAAGAACATTCAAAGCGCCGTTGCCGAAAAGCAATTTCGTGAAGATTTATACTATCGATTAAACGTAGTGTCTGTTGAAATCCCAAGCTTAAGAGAGCGATTGGAAGATATTCCACTACTTGCATCACGCTTCTTAAGTGCACTTAGCGATGGCGAAAAGCAATTTAACCAACAAAGTATTACGCATTTGTTGAATTATCATTGGCCGGGCAACATCCGTCAGCTCCATAATATTGTGGAGCACTGTGTTGCTATTACGCCAGGTAAAATGATCACTGAAGATATCGTACAAAAAGCCCTGCCTAAGGATAAAGAGCAGAATGCGTTTACAGGATTAAATGAGGCGAAACGCCAGTTCGAGTATGACTACATCCAAAAAGTACTGGCACTTTGCGAAGGGAATGTGTCGGAAGCTGCAAAACTTGCACAACGCAATCGCTCTGATTTTTACAAATTACTTAAAAAACATGAGATCCAGTGCTAAACCTATTAGAGGGGTAACATTAGTTTTAATTTCTGAAGCACGTTGCTTGGTCAAATTTACCACGGCAAAGAGCTTGTTATACGGACTTGAACGAGCCACGCCCGTGGCTCAAGTTAGCCCCGAGAATATGCGCTCCTCCTAGGAGCATAATAAAAACACTCGGATAGTTAAGGGTTGTCTGTATGAAAATGCGCAAAAAGCTCATTATTAGCTTTGTTCTCACTGTGATCATTCCTATTTTAGCGATTTCTGTGGTCAGCATTTCTCAGACCAAAAGTGACTCTCTCGATAAATTCCTTGATGCTTCTGGCAATGAGATAAGACAAGCCGAACAGTCTTTTGTACTGTTTTTTGAGCAGATGAAGAAAAATGCTCGCTTCCTCGCCGAGTCCAAGGCTGTGCAACAAGTGGGTCAAGACACCACCACTTATTTTGGTGCAGAGAAACCGATGACTCCGCTACAAAACGGTCAAACCGAAAGCAATATTTTTGAGCTTTATCGGGCATTTGGACAAACCCACGAAGAATTATTGTTTGTATATCTTGGCACTGGATCTGGTGGTTTTATTCAGTATCCTGCGGAGCCCCTTGGCGATTACGATCCAAGAAAACGCCCTTGGTATCAAAATGCCTCTAAAGATCCCAGCAAAGTTATCCTTACTGAGCCTTATCAAGGAGTAACAGGACAAGCCATGGTTTCTGTTGCCACAGGTATAAAACGTGACGGCAAAGTAATTGGCGTACAATCATTAGACGTAACGCTTGCTACACTGACCGATATCGTTAGCAATATTCGTCTTGGGGAGTCAGGATATTTAATCCTTCTTGATGCCGAAGGCACTGTACTTGCCGATCCTAAAAATAAAAATCATAACTTTAAACACATTAAAGATCTCACCAGCCCACTTTACAAGGCCATTCGCAGCGCCACAAACGAACCCTACCTCACTATTGAAACTGATAATAAAACCTATGATGCTAAGATTTATCGCTCTGACACACTCGGTTGGCAATTTATCGCGGTGATCGATGAAGATGAAATCTTAGCTTCAGCTTACGATATGACGATTAGTATCACTATTATCGCAGTCATCATGGTGATTTTATTTATTATTATTGCAATCACACTTGCCAATAAAATAGTTGAACCTATTGAAATGGTGTCTGATGGTTTAAAAGAAATAGCACAAGGTGAAGGCAACCTTTCCAAACGTTTAAAAGTCATCACCAATGATGAAATTGGAGAGCTGGCCGCGTGGTTCAATAAATTCTTGGACTCAATTAACTCGCTCGTAAAAGATATTCAAAGCAATGCCTCAACATTGAATGATGCTGCATTAGGGTCACAAAAGAGTATCAATGATATCCGTAATCAATGCCATGCGCAGGCTGAAGACTCCGCCAGTGCTACCACAACCACTGAAACCGTAGAACAACTTGCCACTGAAATAAGTGAAAGCTGCGGTCATACTTTGGAGGATGTCGTCACTGCGGACGGACACGCACAGCGTGGTAACAGCACAATAGAAAGTACAGTATCGCAGGTTGCGAGGCTTAATCATTCGTTGGCTGAATCCGCCAACGCCATGAACCAGCTCGAAAGTGAAAGCCAAGATATCACTAATATTTTGGGCGTGATCCGTTCTATCGCAGAGCAAACTAACCTTTTAGCGTTAAATGCAGCGATTGAGGCTGCCCGTGCAGGTGAACAAGGTCGGGGCTTTGCGGTGGTTGCTGATGAAGTAAGAACCCTTGCGCAGCGCTCACATGACGCCACGCAGGAAATAGAGCAAGTGTTAACCAATCTTATCGCCCAAACGAGGACGGTATCAGCCCAAATGACGTCAAGCGTAAGCGAGTCAGAGACGACTATCAAACAATCACAAAGCGCGCAGCAAGCATTTACTGATATCGCGCAGGCAGTATCAAGAATTAAAACTTCGGTTTCAAATATAGCATCACAAGCTTCATTACAAGGAGAAAATGCAGGCCACACTAGACGTTTGATTGACTCGGTGGATGTTTCTGTACGACAAGTCGGAGAAGAAACAGCCGCATTAAATGCAGGTGCTGACCAATTAGTTAGCTTAGCCAAAGACTTAGAGCGTTTGGTTGGCCGCTTTGATATTGACTGAATAGAAAACTAATATCTTGTTTTTCGCAATTGTGACAAAATATCGTCTCAATTAGTTGTCCTCATAATAAGAACTAGTTAGACTCGATAAATTGATTTATTACAGAAGAATAAAAATGAAGAAATTTAAATTTACATTAGTAGCAGCATCTTTGGTTGCTGTACTCGGTTGTCAAGAAGCGCCGTCACAACGCACAAAGTCTGAAGTCACAGCTGAACAATCCACAGCGGTAACTGCACCTGTAGCTGAAAAGATCCCACACAAGACCACCATTCACGGTCAAGAACTTGTTGATAATTATCACTGGCTACGTGACGATACCAGAAGTGACGAAAAGGTGTTGTCACACTTAAACAAAGAAAATGCCTATACCGACAGTAAGCTTGTAAACACAGAGCAACTCCAACAAACTTTATTTGACGAAATTAAAAACAAAGTGGTCAAAGATGACCGCAGCGTGCCAGTATTAAACGGCAGTTATTATTATTTTAGTGCCACTGAGGGTGACAAAGAATACTTCACTTATTACCGCAGCGAACATCAAGATGGTAAAAATGCAGAAGCTATCTTTGATGCGAATATCCGCGCTGAAGGTCAAAACTATTATGGTGTCGGTGGTCTTTCCATTTCAACCAACGAAAACCTGTTAGCTTTTGCTGAAGATACATTAAGCCGTCGAATTTATACGATTCGAATCAAAGATTTAACGACAGGTAAGTTATTGGACGATACGATTGAAGGCGCTTCGGGTCCTATCGTTTGGGCAAATGACAACAAAACTATCTATTACATCAAAAAAGATCCGGTTACTTTGCTTGGTTATCAAGTGTTCCGCCATACTCTAGGCACAGCACAAAGCACAGATGAATTAATTTACGAAGAAAAAGATAACAGCTATTACACGTATATCTCAAAGAGTAAAGACAAGAGCAAAATATACATTCACCATTCAAGTACCGAGGCGTCAGGTGTATCTTTACTCGACGCTGATAATGTAAAAGCAACTCCTGAGCGCTTTATTCCAAGAGAAAGTGGTCACGAATATAGCATTGCTAAACTTGGCGACTGGTATTACATCCACACCAATAAAGATGCCGTAAACTTTAAGCTGATGCGCGTTAAAGCCAGTGATGCAAGTGACGTTTCAAAATGGCAAACCGTTGTACCGCACAATGCCGATGCAAAACTAGACAGCTTTGAGCTATTTAATCAGCACCTAGTTTACGAAACGCGTGAAAATGGCCTTAGCCAAATCACTGTATTAAATTTAGATAATAACGAAAGCAAGCGTTTAACCTTTAATGACCCAGCTTACGCCGTTTATTTAACTAGTAACGAAAACCTAGATGCAAATGCGGTAAGAATTGGTTATCAGAGTATGACGACCCCGGCTTCTGTGTATGATGTCGACCTTGCTAGTTTGGACAAAACATTATTAAAGCAAGACAAAGTATTGGGCGACTTTGCACCTGAAAACTACCAATCTGAACGTATTTTTATCACCGCACGTGACGGCATAAAAGTACCGGTTTCAATTGTTTATCGTAAAGATAAGTTTAAGCAAGATGGTTCAAACCCGTTATTACAATATGGTTATGGTTCATACGGTTCTAATGTTGAGCCAACCTTTTCAATAAGCCGATTAAGCCTTTTAGATCGTGGTTTTGTCTATGCTATTGCACACATTCGTGGTTCAGAAACGCTTGGCCGTCCTTGGTATGATAATGGCAAAAAGTTAAACAAAAAGAACACCTTTAACGACTTTGTTGATGTCACTAAAGCACTCGTTGAGCAAAAGTATGGGGATGCTTCACGTATTTATGCCAGAGGTGGCAGCGCAGGTGGCCTATTGATGGGTGCAGTCATTAACCAAGCGCCAGAGTTGTACGATGGTGTACATGCGGCAGTTCCATTTGTAGACGTGATCAATACCATGCTTGACGAAACGCTACCGCTAACTACAAATGAGTACGACGAATGGGGCAACCCAAATGAGAAGACGTATTTTGATTACATGCTGTCTTACTCACCTTACGACCAAGTTAAAGCCCAAGCATATCCAAACCTGCTTGTAACCACGGGTTTGCATGATTCTCAGGTGCAGTACTTCGAGCCTGCGAAATGGGTCGCTAAGCTACGCGAATATAAAACAGACGATAATCTACTGCTGCTAAAAACTGATATGGAAGCAGGCCACGGTGGTGCGTCTGGTCGCTTTAAGCGTATCCACGATGTCGCATTAAGTTATAGTTTCTTTATCGCACTTGCTGAGAATAAACTGTAGTAAACGTTCACATTATACAAAGGAGGCTTCAGCCTCCTTTGATTGCTCTTGCCCAACTATTCAACTGACTTTCTTTAGTACACATTTTCCCTAAAAAGATCTAAATAACCTGAGGTTTGGATAAGGAATGTTCCAACTCATTGTTGCTAAAGCACAACTTAGTTTTTTCCTTGTCTAGCCAGAGAGTTTTAGGGAAAACAAGGCGAATTTACGCACCAATAGCTTGCTATTGGAAGTGAATTCAACGCAGTTAGCGCTAAAACTGGCTGCTAGAAAGACATTAATTATCCGCAGCTCAGGTTAAATATACTTTAGCAGTGTCAATACCTAAGTGCGTCAATCTAAGCATTGATGAAGCATATTAAATACATAAATATTGGGAATTTTTAGCCCAAGTTCTCCATAACACAAGTTTAGTACCCTCTCCTAACAAACTAGCTATTTGTTGGCTATATTTAAAAAATGACTACTCCGTACATAAGTGAAAAATGAATTTATTTCGCTTTGTTTTTATTTGCTACTGTATCTCTCTGCCGCTTTTATCTAGCGCTGCTCCCCATAAACCTGAATACTCGGCACCCATTAAAGTAACCATTTTGGTCGACGATGCTTACCCACCCTATAGTTATCAAATTAACGGCGAGCTTTATGGCATCTATGTCGATATAGTGAAGCAAGCTGCGCGTTTGCTGAGTCATGAATATCAAGTTAACTTGCAAGCGGTACCTTGGAAGCGAGGTGTTTCCTCTATGGCATCCGGTGATGCAATGGCGTTAATGCCACCTTATATTCATATCAAAAAACGCCCCTATATCTGGCCGTATTCAATTCCTCTTCAAGAAGAGGTGGTGGTTGCCTTTTGCAATCAGGGGATCACGTTAAAAAACTTGCCTCATGTAAAACCAGAAAGAGTGCTTAATATTGGTATTAATGCCGGTTATATCATCTTAGATGAAAGCCTAATGGAAGCGCAAAAACAAGGACTTATTCAACTTTGGGAAAACAAAAGCACACGTTCAAATATCGAAAAGCTCGCACGTGGGCGCATTGATTGTTACGTCAATGATCGCCTTTCCACGTTACTTGGTATTAATAAAATGTCACAGATAACACCAAGTTTAAACACCAGTAATATTGTTGAAGATAAAATAGTAATGCGTCGCACTGCCCACATTGGGTACTTAAAAGGATTTGAAGAAAAATATCCATTTAAACAAGATTTTATCCTAAAGATGGATGCAGCATTGAGGCAGGTAATAGACAACGCAGCAGCGGCAGAAGAGTAAGCCGTTCGTAAAAAAGGAATTCAGATTAAAATTCAAGTTTAATTAAGTATTTATTCATGCATTATATGCTCCTCTTTGTTAAATGTATCATTTATAAGGACGTAAAAATGAACAAAGAGAAGTCGGCTAAAAATACTGTAAGCGCATTTTACAAAGGAGTCTGCAGCCATTGGAGTGTAACAATGAAGTTATTATTATCAATTGTACTTTTTGCGCTATTACCCACCTCTAGCTATGCAGAAAGCTGGCCTAAACCACAATGCCAAGGCGAGCCATACTGGCTTGAATTTAGTACAGTGAAGCTCTGCATCCCCAAGCAAAACGTTACTCATCTCAATATTCTTCATTCAGAGTTACCCTCGTTCACCGTTACAACTGAGTATGGTGAAGTCATTTTTCAGATACAAACGGCTGAGAATATTACCGGCGGTCTACATAGTAAGTATGAGCTTGATCTTGCGTCTTATTTTATCGCATTGAAAAACAAAGATAAGCCAGCCATTGATTACAATATTGCCTATCAAGTCCATGAGCTTACATCACCTAACGACATTGGCATATTTAACACTGGAGACTGGCTGGCCGTATCGCTAACCAACAACACTCGTAGTTTTGATGAGCTTTTTATCTTTAACAAATCTAGCCAACACATACTGCATATTGGTGGGCAATTTGATAGTGTTGAAGCTAAAACACTATTAGCTCAGTTCCGTTTACCATGACTGAATGATAGAGAAAACTATTAAAAATATAATAATTACAATATAAACAAGGATTTACTATGCGATACCTTACAGCAATAGGGACTTTTTTATTAGCTGCTTACTCTATCTATCTGAATACGGTAATCTCAGACTTAGAGTTTGAGCGAGATAATTTGGAGGAGCGTATCGCAGCTCTCTCCAGCAACATTAAAGCTTCCGACAATTTAAAGCCACACCTCCAAGAAGTAGCTATCAGCAAGCCAAAGCCTAATGGTAAGTTTGCGGATGAGAATAGCACTAACCAATATACTGAAATCAAAACACCTAAAGAAAGTGAGGAAAGAACAATCACGCCTTCGAATGATAAGGGCTTTAACGAACAATCTGTAGACGAAACTTGGGCATTCGAATTTTCCGATCAAATTCATTACTTTTTCATGGAAAACAACATTCTAAACAAGCTACGCGTAACTAATATTGACTGCCGTGAAACGGCCTGTCGAGTGGATATATATATCAATAAAGATGAACCAATCGAAACCGCAACGGCTATTGGTAAAATATTTGGGAGCGATAAACGCTGGCAAGATCACCCCTTCTACTTTAATTCAACGCCTGAAGATGGGGTGATCCAAGTTGAAATCAACAGATACAAATAGTTAGAAGTTTGGAAGCGTTATCTCTCAGCGCTTCCGAGCAAATAGGTATTCGTTAAGATAGCTCTAAGCGAAGTCTTGTACAACCGTAGATTTTAAACACGCAAGGCTAGAAAACACATGTTTCAAATTCGTCCATCCTAATCAACGTGACACCAATAAATCCGCTCAAAATTCACTTTTGCTCACTTTTTAAACAAAAAGTTGCAAACTTCATTGGACAGCGCCTTAAGAACGCTATACTATATGCAGGCTTTAGATACTTAGAGCACTTACTACTGCTGCACTGTTTTTTCTTGATACTCTTTTTTTTAAAAAGTCGTTTATAGATATACCAATGCGTTACTAGCTAAGTTTTATCTATCGCTTTATCGGTGATTTTCACCACATATTTAATTTTTTGAAAAAGGTTTCAATTATGTCTAACACAGTAAACGGCACAGTTAAGTGGTTCAACGAAGAGAAAGGTTTTGGTTTCATCACTCAAGAAAACGGCGGTAAAGATGTATTCGTACATTTCCGTGCTATCGTTTCTGACGGTTTCAAAACTTTAACTGAAGGCCAATCAGTGTCTTTCACAGTTGAAGAAGGCCAGAAAGGTCCTCAAGCAAGCAACGTAGTAGTTAACTAATACGTATTGCTCAGAGCTAGTGCCTGCACTAGCTCTACGAATTCCCCCACTCCTCACTTAGCCTTTCGGCAACATATCTGACAGTAACAACGCAATCCCCAAAAATGACATAAAACCCGCTATATCTGTAATTGTCGTAAGTACAATTGATGAAGATTGCGCAGGGTCGAGTCCAAATTTTTTCAATGCTATTGGTACAATGGCGCCTGAGCTTCCCGCAATGACAAGAGACGATATCATCGCCAGCGCAATAACAAGTGCAAGGCCGAGTGATTGACTCCACAAATATACGCCAATGCCACAAGTAACCGCTATTGCTATGCCATTTAACAGCCCAACCATCATTTCTTTTAGCATCACCTGATACCAGTGTCGCGTTGAAATTTCTCGTAGTGTTAAGCCTCGCATCGTTACAGCCAAAGCTTGAGCCCCTGCGTTACCCGACTGCCCAGCTGCTACTGGCAGCAAAATAGCTAAAGCGGTAACTTGAGCAATCAAACCCTCAAATGCCCCCACTACGGCAGCGGCTGCAAATGCGGTTAACAAGTTAATTTGTAACCACGGAAGCCGTTTCTTTACTGCAAACCAACTACTTGATAGGGCTTTTTCGTCTTTACTTGCACCTACCATGGTCTGCATATCACTCGCTAAATCTTCTTTGGTTGACTGGTAGGCATCAAAAAATCGGATCTGCCCAACTAGCTGTTGCTGCGCATCAAGTACTGGAATTGCTCGCACTTTGTGCCCTTCAAACGCTTCCACGACCTGATCTTTATGATCCATCACATTTAGCGTGACTCGGATCGGCGTCGCAACCTGCATTAGCGTTTTACTTGAGGAACTTCCCACTAAAACATTGAGTGTTGTCTCACCCACTAAATCCTGCTGCTCGTTTAATACGTAGATGACGTCTGGCACTTTACCGTCTAATCGTTTCAGTTGCGCGAGCACTTCACGTAGTGTTGTATCTGAGTAAAACGCTTGCACCTTTTTGTTCATCATTCTCGCAGCGGTATTTTCAGGAAAAACCAGCAACTCACTGAGCTCATTCGCTATGGTTGAATGCTGCTCTTTTAATTTAGCGAGTAGCACCTGCTGCGCTTCCTGCGACTGCTTGTTCAAAAGCCCGACCGCAATATGGCTATCTAGGCTCACGATAAATTGTGCTTGATAATCCACCGGAAATTGCTGGAAAATTTGTTCAGCGGCTCCCGGCGGCAAATATTTCCATAAACGATAAATGATATGTTGTGCCTGCTGTTGTAATAATTCAGCGGCTTCGTCTGGAGGTAAAGTGCCAAGGAGCTGCGCACTTTTGAGCGGAAACTTATTTAAAAACTCATCACTGAGCTGCTCTACCGCTGACTCTAATGTATCTTTTGCTGCGCCCATCGCTTATTTCCCCTTGACCTTAACTGGCACCAATGTATCTAACATACTGGCAAACGAACTGGTGTAGGTATCTAACAAATCTAAAGATTCGCTTGGCTTGTCTTTTGTTTCATCCATTCGACCCAGTGCACTTCTCACCCTGTGATGTGGCAATACCCCAATAAAATCACCACTTCGATTGGCAACTGCAACCTGATCTTGTTGCGCCCAAACGGGCGATTTCAATGCACTATGCAACTCGGTATAACCACTTAGAGAAACGACGTGAGTATCCATTAAATCTGCAATTTTCTGTTGCGGCGCTTTGCGAAGCAAATGAGTTAGTGATAGCTGACCCACCACATGGCGATGCTGGTTTACCACATAAACTAGCGTAAACCCGATATAGTCACGTTTTTTTAAGCGCAGCAGTGACTCCTCAACTGTCATTGTTTCTTCAAGAATTAATACGTCCGTTTCAACCCATGCTCCCACGGTATAATCAGGGTAGCTAATCAACATCTTACAGAGTGTTTGTCGTCTTACTGAGATGAGGTTAAGAAAACGGGCAAGTTCTTCATCCTGTAAATGCCTAAAGATAGCTGCAATATCAGCCAACTTCATTTTGCCAAGCCACCTAGCAATATCCACATCCGTTTGCGTTATCAGAATTTCCGCTGCACTGCGGGGCTGCATGACTTTAAGCACGTTTAAAGCAACTTCATTTGGTAACGTTTTTAGTAACTCGGCAGCTACATCTGGCGTTTGCAAAGAAAGTAAGCGCGCGGCGCCAGCTGGCTCTTCTTGTAAAAAGTGTTGCGCAATTTTGAGGTTTAACGCTGACATAGAGCCTCCCTACTGCTTACTTGAATGGCTGTGTGTCGCGGTAATATGTGCCGATTCTTTTAAAAATTGCCTTGCCGGTATTAGGGTTCTCCCTTTTTGGGTTTCAATCACTAGCATCGTTGCCGTGATTTCGGTGAGCGTACCTGAAACGCCTGCAATTTCAATTTGATCGTTAATTCGACAGTGACGCAGCGCTTGTTTTGCCGCGACGGTATTTGCGATTAGCTCTCGACTCCCAAGACCAAAGGCCAATGCAACTCCTGCACACAATACGCCTGTCAGCACCACCACCATATTGGTCACAAATTGAATATTGATCCCTAATTGCTCAATACCGATTACCGTTGCGGTAAATAGGATAGCGAGTTTGGCTATGTTACCCGCAACTTCGACTCGCGCAAACCCAACTGACTGCACTCCGGCTCTTGCCATGGCACTGGCCAAATTACCAAGCAGATAACCACCAACGATAATAAATATACCAGCGAGTAGATTTGGTAAGTAACTAAGTAGCGAGGAGATCCAATCACTGAAGAAGTTTAAGCCAAGGCTGGACGTGGCTGCTGCGATAAAAAACATCATCGTGACCCAAAACACGGTTTTCCCTATTAATCGAGCGTGTTTTAGATTTAGCTGAAGCGTTTGTTCAGTTTGCACTCGTTGGCTCAAGCCCGCCAATGCGCGATTGCAAAGCTTAAATAACGAAATAGTCAGTTTGCTCAATAGCCACGCCACTATCCATCCGACGAGCAGCATAAGTGCCGCGCCCAATAGTTGCGGTGTATGAGTAACAAGTTGATTGATTAATTGCTCGTAACTGGCAGATAAGGCCTGTTGCCAATTATCAAAGGTATCCCCGGTGGCCATGTACACTCCTGAATTAGCTGAAACAACTTACTTTTAAATCAATACATTCATTGTTATCACAGTGTTAGCCGTTGTCCAGAGAATTCCCCAAAGTCCTAAATATTTAAACTACCAACAATACATTTGGGAACATTTTCATGTAAGTGGAAGCAATGAAGACGCAAAAACAAGTACCGTCTTTGCGCCCTAGTTGTTTCTTTATATTGGGTGATATAGCTACCTAAAGCGGATGGTTTCTCGCTCACCCATTTCTTCCGGTTCCACATTTTTACCCACGGCTAGTTTTAATAAGCCGCTCAAGTCGGGGCTAACATGCCAAATTTCAGCATCATCCAGTTCAAAACGGAGCATGATAAGCTCGGGGTCATCTTTACCCTTTTCAAACCAGCTCTCGGCCTGTCTTGACCAATGAGCATCAAGTACGTCTTGTCGTGTTTCTTCAATTAAGTGTCCGCGAATACAAGCAAATACATTGTGCCCTTTACTGGAAAATTGTGCTGTTGCTTTGCCACACTTAGCAATACGATTTGTTTTACTGGTAAAAAACCAAAACTCGCCGTTGGCATCTTTATCCAACTGTGCTCGCATTGGCTCATGGTGATTATTGTCATCACTCAAACCAATCATCACATTGGGGCTGCTGTCTAGCGCTTCCCAAAAAGTTTTCTTTATGTCTGACATTATCTTCTCCTTATTTATACCAATTAGCGTCTGCTTGAAACGGCACAAACCCACTCTTTCAATTAATTGATAGTATCTTGTTGCAGAGCCTCAATAATTGCTTCATTAAAAGCATCAAGATCATTTGGATTGCGACTTGTGATCAAGTTGTCGTCTACCGCAACTTTAAGGTCAATCCAGTCTGCGCCTGCATTTTTAAGATCGGTTTTGATACTTGGGAAAGAGGTAAGCGTTTTTCCCTCCACCAACTGGGCTTCGATTAACAGCCAAGGGCCGTGGCATATCGCTGCAATTGGACGCTTATTACCAAACTGTGAAAAGGCTTGAATAAATTTAACCGCCGATTTTTCCTGCCTTAGTCTGTCAGGGTTGAATAACCCGCCTGGTAAAACGAGCCCCGCATATTTACTGGGTTTGGCTTCACCCAAGGTTAAATCAACGGCGACTTTCTCACCCCAATGGTCTTCATCCCAAGCGGTAATATCTCCCTTTTTTAATGAAATGATATCAACATTAAATCCTGCGCTTTCAAGCGCCTGCTTGGGTTTAATCAGCTCACTTTGTTCGAATCCATCAGTGGCTAAGATCGCGACTGAAATATTGTCTGACTCCGTCATCATTCTCTCCTTCAATACGTTACTGATATTGAGATAGAAGCACATGCAGAATTGATACCACCATATAACCTTATGATATATATAAACATTAAAGATTAATGTATTGATTGGATGTAATCTTTACAGAACTAAGGAATGTAAATCTGGACTAGGTTAGCCCTAGTCCATCTTTATTATAATGAAGAGATAGAGACTGAGTTTGTGCCAAACTCAAACACGTTCAACTTTCCGCATTGAGCAAAGTGATTATTGCTCGTATATGGCGTGTCTTGTTGGTTAATATCCCCTTCCCAACCTTGACCATTTTTAACGAATGCTTTTACTTCAAACCAACCGTTGAATGTTTTGCTACAGTCCATTTCTACTTCCAGCAACCAGTAATGTGCTCCCCATTGATTGAGTGACATGACGCCAAAACCATCGCTGTCGTAACGTTTTTCCACGCCCCAGTTAGCAGGCCAAATATTGGTTGTCCAATCCAGCGGACTCCCTTGGGCATCACTAGACTGCCCAGTTTCAGCCGCTAGCCAATCCAATCTGTTATCAGCTACTTTCCAAGCCGCAGTTGTCATGTTTCGGATGTTCAAATGCTTGATAGGTAAAGAGCAAAGAATAGGATTGGCGCTACAATCAATCCCGCGCTGCAATGCTGCGGCATGATCAAGGCCACCTCGAACGAACATATCCTGGCCAGATTGAGTTTCTGCTTTAATAAAGACTAATGTGCGTTGCCAATCACCAATCTCTGGTGGTGTTGCCAGTTTACTTTGATGATGAATGGCTAAGGCATCCATAGCAGCTAAATTAATTTGTGCGTAACCATTGGTATCAACTTCGATGCTTCTACCCGCGCAGTTTTCTTGGCCGATACCTCCACTTAGCACATCACAATAGGTTCCGGCAGAAAGCCCCGTTTGCAGGCTTTGGACCATACTAGAAGATTCGCGGTTAATGGCGACAAAGCCTAAATCACCTCGAGAAAATGCAATTTGGTTATTACCATTGTCCCACCAATTTGCCACCGTCCAATTGCCATTAGTATGATTTCTAAACTGCATTGCACCTGCAATCATTGGGCGACGATGCTCACACTGCCATAATTGACTGGTGCAATTGAGGTTACCATTTTGATGAACAGGCACCAAAGGGCCACCAGCATCAGTGTCGCCATTAAATTCGTAGCTCGACATCACTTTAGGATAACCATAAGGATATGCCAGCATAAATACATTCGCTAAATCATACAGTTTACCATCATGAAAGGTAACGATGGAGCCTGCACCACCGTGCCCGCGTTGGTTGTCATGGTTGTCTGTAAATACCACGGCTTTATAACTTGGCATCATACCCCAAGCTTCGCCAAAGCTTTTTAACCAAGCCAACTTGCCTTGCTTAAATGTCTCGCTCAGTTTAATGCTGTATTTAAACTCAGTGACTAAACCATTTTGATGATATTCAGAAGCAGAAACCGCCTCGCCTCCTTGATCAATCACCTCTTGGAAAACGACCGCTGGTTGATTTAACTTGGCTAACACATCGCCAATATCACTTGCAGGCATGTGCTTGCTTGCATCTAACCTAAACCCTGCCACGCCCAGAGACTGTAAATCGTTCAAAAAGCCCGCTAGGGTATTTTGTACGTAGCTCGCATCGGTGTCTAAATCATGAAGCCCTACGAGTTCGCAGTGCTGTACTCGCCATGCATTATTACCGTAGTCTTCAGGGTTTATTGCACAGGTTTCATGAAAATCTTGTGGACTATAGATAGGATATTGTTTGTTGCCAAAAGTGTTACCCGCAACTCCGGTCCCGCTGCCATGAGCCATGTGGTTTATAACGGCATCAACATAGATATCTACTCCGGCAGATTTACACCTCGCGACCATATCGGCAAATTCGGCTCGACTGCCACTACGACTCGCAATCTCATAACTGACTGGCTGATAACGAGTCCACCATTGATCCCCTGTAATATGCTCATTGGGTGGTGATACTTGCACTGCCGCGTAGCCATTTGGCCCCAAAAACGTTTCACATTCCGTAGCAACATCTGGCCAAGACCATTCGAATAAATGAACGAATGTTGTTGGGTCGCCTTCAGCGGCATGTGCTGGTGTAACGCAACTGGATGTTAACAACACTCCCGCTGCAATTTGGTTTAGTTTTATATTTTTCATTATTGCGCCTCTTATTCACACAAGATTAACAATATAGAATTCCTAGCTAAACAATCTATTGAATACGTATGCATAAGATCATCGATGTTCGACTGCTGAACGATAATTTGAGGCTTTAAAAAGCGAGTTTAATAAGGTGACACGCTTGCTTACACTTTAAGCAGCGTAAGCGCTTGAACTCATTTTGGAGAAAATGTAGTTTCAATTGGTCTTTGAAGTAGACAGCTTCAAGCACTGATATAAATAATAACAATATGGATAAACGATGCTAAATCGAATCAAATCAGGGCTCATGATTGTTGGGCTCTTCTGTGCTCACGTCAGTGCACAATCTCAATCACTTGAGTTAGAAGCCGTTTCGGTCTCAAAGAATGTCTATAGCGTAATATCTCCTTTTTATGGCAGACCAACAGTTGAAAATAAAGGGTGGAATTCAAACAGTCATTTTATTATTACGACTCAAGGTGTGTTAGTGTTCGATTCTGGTTCATCCGAGCACATTGGTAACGCTATTATCGCAGCAATTAAACGTGTAACTGAACAGCCAATTCGCTGGGTAGTCAACTCTCATAGCCATGCCGATCATTGGCTTGGTAATGCCGCTTTTGCAAAGCTCGGTGCAGAGCTTATCTCCACCTCTTTGTCCGCTGAGACGATGAAAAGCGATGGACCGGTTGATGTTAAGGCATTTTTTAATATGACTAAAGGCGCAACTGGTGAGAGCACACTCGTCATCCCTACCTCAATCATTTTACATCAACAAACCCGTACTTTTGGTGATACTGAAGTTGAATTTGTATTCGCCAACGATGGCCATTCGCCAGGTGATGTTATGCTTTGGCTACCCAAACAACGCATTCTAATTGGTGGTGACGTAGTAAACTCCAACTTTATGCCCATTATGACACCTAGAGGTAACATTACCCAGCTCATTTCGGTACTCAAAGAAGTGGAGCAATTAAGCCCTCTCCTCGTACTAACCGGACACGGGGAAAATACCTCGGTGAAATCAGTTTCTAGAGATATTCAATTTTTAACTTATGCCTCGAATGCAGTACATGAAGCACTAGTAAAAGGTACAACGCCAGCAAAGATACAAGAATCATTACAAGCTACATTGCGTACAAAGTTCGGTAAAGCGTATCAAGATTTTGATACCAGTATTTCGTACCTATTGGAAATGATGATTGATAAACAGCGGCTTCAGTTTTCTCCAATAACATAAATATAACAACAGAGGAAGTTGATGTAGCTTTGAAAGTAACAACACAGCCAGCCTCCTCTAGTCAAAAATGAACGCCAACCCAATAATTGACATTAACAAAACGAACGATATTAAACCCGACCAATTAATAACTTTATTCATCAAATTACATTGAAATATTGTTAATAAATTTGTTCTATTAAATTTTTACGAAAAAAACAATTGCAAAAATAAAAACAAAAATCCTATAAGTCCCTGCTTTAGGTGACGGTTTTTAATAACTGTCGATACTAGGCTTCAAAACATCAACTACACTCAAATGACATCTTTGTATAAAAAACCCACAAAGATGTCATTCAAAGCAGTTCTATTAATGTTATCAACCTAGTAACTGAAACACTCAGGGGTCACTATGATTACACAGCGCTCACTTTTAAGCCGTGTTCGTAAGATTGTCTCTAACAGCTGCATAGCTGGCAGTATATTTTTCGCCTTAACCTCATCCGCATTTGCACTCGAAAATTGGAAGAAAGTCGAACGACTCACGCCATCAGATGAAGTGACAAATGCTGATGAACTGGTCTTTAAAGTCACGTTTGTTAATGCACATACCGTTGCACCAACTGCCAGTGACTTTACGATACTAGGTGATGAGAAAGACACTGACAACAACACAACTGTTGACACAGGTAGTAAAACAACCGCATCAGTCACACAAGTCACCGTCGACTCGGGTAATAGCTCGATTTACCACGTTACGCTCTCTGGAGGTGACCTTGCCAGCTACAATGGTGTTGTCTCGTTGTTACCGGCGAGTAACCGTATTAAACCTGAAGTATTTGAGGCCTACTATGTTAGTAATGGCACAACGTTGCCTGCTTCAGATAAACTCATGGTATTTGACTACGCCGACCAAACAAGCGAATTGAGTAATGGTAACTTTGGTGCAACTGCAGCAGAAGCCAGAGCGAATGCTGATGCAATGTGCAAAAGTAAATTTATACGCAAGCATAGCCGTTTAAACAATATAATTGATAGTTCAGCGCCAACCGCTGTAAGTAATGGACCCGTCAACGCACACGCAGTTATGTCATTCACTGCATCGGATGATATTGCCAGCCTTGACACCAATTACAGTATGCCTAGTGTCAATGTCTATAATACCGGTGGCACAAAACTGGCAGATACAGATTGGGATGATTTTGTTAATGGAACATTGAGCTCTCTTAACAGTAATGCGCCAGATATATTAGAATCTTCAGGTAACGTTAAATACTTTTGGAGCTTTTCAGAATCCAATGGCACTCTAAGTACCGCAAGCAACTGCTCAGGAGGTACTTCATCCTCAAGTAGCGTCAAAGGAATAGTCAATCAAAATGGCAGCTGGTATGCATTAATTGGTAGTATCCCCTGTAATAACGCTATCAACTTTATCTGTGTTGCATGGCATGAGTCAGCCTATCTAGACGCTAATATCTCCAACACAGCTCCTACAATTAGCAATTTACCAACAAGTTTTACTGTGACAGAAGATGTCGCGACAACGATTGTTCTCTCTGCAGTAACGTTAGCTGATGGAGAAGATGACAACTTAACAGTCACCTTAGCGCTGGACAGCGGCACCATCGCAAGCACTGATGGCAATGGTACAGTGAGCAGCGTCACAATAGCTGGAAGTGGTACCGCAAGTATGACATTAAGTGGGTCGGCGGCTGCGCTTAATACCTACCTCGATGTGACGACTAAACTCAACATTACCACGGCAGCAGACGCTACAACGGCGATGACGCTTACGGTTACGCCGAATGATGGTACCGTTGATGGTAGTGCCGCAACCAGCACAGTAAACGTCACGGCAGTCAACGATAAGCCAACGTTTACTTCTACAGCGGTCACTGCATCAACTGAGGATTCAGTATACAAATATTCAGTGACAACTAGCGACCCAGACAAAGACGCAGTCACCGTTTCCGTCTCGGCTAGTACTCCGCTTCCTAGCTGGTTAAGCTTAAACACAAGCACAGAGGCAACGGTGTCGACCCTTGCAGGTCAAAGTTCGGGCTATGCAGATGGTACAGGCACTGCCGCCTCGTTTAAATCGCCGTATGACTTGGTAACCGACAGTAACGGTAACGTGTACGTCGCTGACTATGGTAACCATGTTATCCGTAAAATAACCCCTGAAGGGGTAGTAACGACACTAGCTGGTTCTGGAAGTGCAGGCTCTGACGACGGAACAGGAAGCGCAGCTTCGTTTAACTTCCCCAAAGCCGTTACGCTAGATTCATCTGGTAATGTTTACGTTGCAGATTCTTCTAACAATACTATTCGTAAAGTTACGCCAGCAGGTGTAGTAACGACCTTTGCTGGTAGCGGCACCTACGGTAGCGATGATGGAACGGGTACGGCCGCAACCTTCGCAGCACCAACTGGGATTACTATTGACAGCAACGGGAATCTTTATGTCGTAGAGACAAACCCTCATATTGTTCGTAAAATTACACCTGCAGGCGTCGTAACTACATTTGCAGGTAGTAAAAATTCGTCGGGATTTACGGACGCAACAGGAACATCTGCAACATTCAACTTCCCTTATAATGGTGGCAGTAATAGCAATAACGACCTATTTATTGCTGACCGCAACAATCACGCTATTCGTAAAGTCACCTCGGCAAGTGTTGTAACCACTTTTGCAGGCACAGGCTCTGCAGGTTCAACAAACGGTACAGGAACGCAAGCAAGCTTTAATAAACCTTATGATGTGGCCGCAGATAGCGCAGATAACCTTTATGTAACCGAGCAAGCTGCACACACCATTCGTAAAATCACCAGTACTGGAGTGGTAACAACCTATGCAGGAAGCGCAGGGGCTTCAGGAAATACCGACGGCCTAGTAAGTGTGGCACGCTTTAGTCAACCCTATGGTATTGCGGTTGACAGTAATGACGTTGTGTACGTTGCAGATACAGGTAACCATCGTATTCGAAAGATATCACCTGCTGAAACGACCTTAACAGGTACACCGACCAACGACGATGTTGGCGATCACTATATTTGTTTAATTGTTTCCGATGGTACTGAGACTAGTGAGCAATGCTTCACCATTACGGTTACAAACGTTAATGATGCGCCCGTTGTCGCAACGAATACGGGTTTAACGCTTGATGTAGGCACAACGATAAACATCACGAATTCTGCGCTGTCTGCAAGCGATGTAGATGATAGCGGTACAGGTTTGACGTATACGATAACCACCTTACCAAGCCACGGAAGCCTCTTTGTAGATGCCAACAGTAATGACAGCTTAGACAGCGGTGAAGCACTCGGCAGCAATGGTACATTCACACAAGCTGATATTGAGAGTGGTAATCTCTTTTATACCCACGACGACTCTCAAAATGCGAGTGATAGTTTTGTCTTTTCATTAGAGGATGGCTTGGAAGACGGTGTTACCGCTATTACCAACCAAACCTTTAGTTTTGTTGTTGTACTAAATAAAGCACCGGTTATTAGCGGTACTCCAGCTGCGACCGTTAACGAAAATGTTGCATATAGTTTTACGCCTACCGCAACTGACGAAGATAACGACACCTTAACATTTAGCATCACCAATAAACCAAGCTGGGCAACCTTTAGCACCTCAACAGGTAGCTTGACGGGAACACCTAGTTATACCGATGCAGGTGCATACAATGGTATTGTTATTACAGTGAGTGATGGCACAGCCAGTGATACCTTGAATTTTGATATTACTGTCGTCAATGTGAACCGCACACCAAGTATTAGTGGAACACCAGCGACCAGCGTTGATGAAAATAGCAGCTATAGCTTTACTCCAACAGCCTCTGATCCTGACGGAGATACGCTTACTTTCAGTATCACCAATAAGCCAAGTTGGGCTACTTTCAGTACTAGCACAGGAGCCTTGAGCGGCACACCAAGTTTTACTGATGCTGGTGACTACAACGGTATTGTAGTTACAGTCAGCGATGGCAACGCAACACAAACGCTGAGCTTTAATATTAGTGTTGTAAATGTGAATCGGGCACCATCTATCAGTGGTACTCCGTCTACTTCGGTACTTGAAGGTGGTGTTTATAATTTCACACCAACGGCAAGCGACCCTGATAATGACAACCTGAGCTTCTCCATTACTAATCAGCCGGGTTGGGCATCATTTAGCTCGACGACAGGAGCACTAACAGGAACTCCAGACTTCGATCAGTCGGGTACTTACAGCGGTATAGTTATTACGGTAAGTGATGGTAGTGCCACTCAAAACCTGACATTTTCTATCACCGTAAACGATGTGAATCGAGCTCCTACAATAAGTGGAACACCTCCTCCCACGGTAAATGAAGGAGTAAGTTATAGCTTTACCCCAATCGCTTCCGATGACGATAATGACAATCTTACCTTTAGCATTGCCAATGCGCCTGATTGGGCAACATTCAGTAGTACAACGGGTACACTAGCTGGTACTCCAACCTTTAATGATGGTGGCGAGCAATACAACATCACAATTCGTGTTAGCGATGGTATTGAAGGTGCAAACCTTAACTTCTCGCTAAGTGTGGTCAACATCAACCGCTTGCCAACTATCAGTGGTACACCAGGTGTGAAAGTCACTGTCGGGGAAACCTATAGTTTTATACCAGCAGCAACAGATGAAGATGAGGACACGCTAAGCTTTACGATCACGAATAAGCCAAGCTGGGCAATATTCTCAGCATCAACCGGTGAACTCTCTGGTACACCATCAGAGACAGATATTGGTACGACTAGCGGTATTCAAATAAGCGTTAGTGATGGCACTGACAATGCGAGTTTACCAGCATTTAACCTTGAAGTGGTTGCTGAAAACACAGCACCAACGGGTGAGAATCTCTCGCTCAGCGTTAAAGAAGACACCTCTTTGACTATTCTGCCGACATTACAAGATGCTGAAGATGATACCTTAACGCTGACAATTGGTAGTCAGTCGACAAATGGTTCATTAACCAGCAGTGGTACAGGCTGGGTATATCAACCAGAAGCCGACTTCAATGGGGACGATAGCTTTACCTATTCAGTAAGCGATGGAGAGCTGCAAAGTGATAGCTATACCGTTACATTAACTATCACAGCTGTAAATGATTTGCCTATTGCCAATAACGATAACTTCCAACTTGATGGTAGTGCCAACAATACGTTCACCCTGAATGTGTTAGCCAATGATACCGATGTTGATGGTGATACCCTTATTATTGAAGGCGTCAAGGCAAGTTTAGGCAGCGCAAGCGTAGTCGACAATGCACTACAGTACACCGCTCCAAGTAACTTCGCAGGCGCTGTTACTCTGAATTACGCTATTCGTGATGGTCATGGTGGTCGAGCTAAAGCAAGTGCGCTGTTAGAAATAAGTGGTGCAGTCAATGGTGAACCTCCTGTTGTCACCGCCCCTGCCGATCTAGAAGTTAATGCTTCGGGCCTATTCACCAAAGTGAACTTGGGTACTGCGACAGCACTCAATAGCAGCGGTGAGCCTTTACCCGTTACGCTAACAGAAGGTAAAACCATTTTTGCACCGGGAGTACATAACGTCTACTGGCAAGCAACAGATGCAAACGGTAATTTAGGAACCGATCAACAGCTGTTGAGAGTTAATCCGCTAGTGTCGTTGAGTAAAGATAGAACCATTGCTGAAGGCGCTAAGATAGACATTCAAGTGCTACTAAATGGCCCTGCTCCACAATATCCAGTAACAGTCGATTATACCGTAACAGGTAGCGCAATATCTGGTGTGGATCATGACTTGAGTAGCGGATCGGTGACGATAAACTCGGGCACGAAAGCCAACATTTCAATTCAAACTGTTGCAGATGGGGAGTTTGAGGGAGATGAAACGATCACGGTCAGCTTGAATAGCGGTGTTAATCTTGGTGCAAAACGGGAAACCACTATTACTGTGAGTGAACAAAATATTGCGCCTGAAGTCTCGCTAGTTGTGACTCAGAATGACCAAAACAGGCTAACCGTTAGCCAAGATGAAGGAACTGTATCTGTCGTTGCAACGGTAAGTGATCCAAATGTTGGTGATACTGTGGCGAGCACATGGAAAGTAACGGGCATGACTTCCGATCAATATACGGAAGATACACTGCAACTGAGCTTTAACCCGCAGGATCTACAACCAGGCACTTACAAGGTGACACACACAGCAACAGACTCAAGTAGTGCACAAGATAGTGATAGCGTATTTATCCAAGTGACCCAATCATTGCAGCAATTATCTGATACGGAAGATACCGATGGCGATCTCATCCCTGACAGCCAAGAAGGTTATGCCGATGACGACGGTGACGGGATCCCTGATTTCCAAGATGCAATCACCGAGTGTAATGTTATGCCTCAAGAAGTGGTTACACAGGATGGCTTCTTAGTTGAAGGTAACCCTGGAGTCTGTTTACGTAAGGGCGAGTTTACCGCGAGCGGTGAAACTGGTGGGCTACTGATGACAGATGACGAGGGTAACTCACAACTGGGCAGCGATGATGATGCGCAAATCACTGGCGGCTTGTTTGACTTTATCGCTTATGGATTACCTAAAGCAGGTCAAGTTTATCAACTAGTGATGCCACAACGCTTACCTATCCCAAGAGATGCCGTTTATCGTAAGTTTAAAGCGTCATCAGGCCTTTGGGTGAACTTTGTGGAAGACGCAAATAACCTTGTCTTTAGTGCAGAAGGTGAACCTGGCATTTGTCCTCCTCCAGGAGATGAAAATTGGTCGCCAGGACTGACTGAAGGTCATTGGTGTGTGCAACTTCAGATAGAAGATGGTGGTATCAATGATGACGATGGTGAAGCAAATGGCAGTATCGTAGACCCAGGAGGTGTGGGTGTACTACTTTCAAATAATCAGATGCCTGTAGCCCTAGACGATACAATTAGTATGAAGTGGAACACCAATATTACTATTGACGTCTTAGCGAATGACACTGATGCTGATGGAGATATGCTTACCATAGCAAATGCGTCAGCCAGTTTTGGCGAAGTACAGATCAATTCAGATAATACCCTGTACTACACACCAAACGCAGGATATATAGGAGTAGATACTCTGAATTACGCCATAACTGATGGTAATGGAGGAACCGCAGGAGCGAGCGTAGTAATTACTGTAGTTGCCAATACGGCTCCCATAACGGTTTCCGATGTTGCAACGGTTGTTTCAGGAAAGCCAATTACCATTAATGTGCTAGCAAACGACAGTGATAGCGATGGCGATACGCTGCAAGTAACTGAAGCAACAGCACAGCACGGTAGTGTCGCAGTTAATGCCGATTACAGCTTAACCTATCAGTCAAATGCTGGGTTTGTTGGCAGTGAAACCGTTACCTACACAATCACAGATGGTGAGGCAAGTGTCCAAGGTAGTGTGAATATTACTGTCAACAAAGCACCTACCGATACCGTCACGAACGAGAGTGATGGCGGTAGTATGCCATTATGGTTGATTTGGGTCTGTCTGGCACTTGCTGTAGTTCGCCGTTGGCAAGCTACTACGCGTTAACCACCTTAACAGGTTAACAATCTAACGATAGGGGGTGATGAAGTTAAGCTTCATTACCCCCTTCTTTTTGCGATAAAACACAGTGCTAACAGAAGCGAGTATGCTCGGTTATTCACTCATCTAATTGATACTTTTTAAGTGTTGCCTGATAAATACCATTCGTCTTAAGTTGTATCAAACCCTTATTGAACACCTCAATTATTGCTATTGCATTCGGATGAGATTTGCTAACGCCAATATGAAGCGGCCATTGTGCTATGGTCGGTTGATGTACTTTGAAGCTGCGAAATTCAGCGTGTTGAGATTGTAAATACACAAAAGCAAGCTCGTCGCTAACTACAGCATCTACTCGCGCTTTATTGAGAAGCGACAAACAGGAAGTCAGGTTTGTGAGCTTTTCTAGGCGAATTTGTGGGATCTGAGCGAGTGCAATTTCAGAACGAAAGCCCCGAATAGCACATACACTTAGTCCTTTAAGATCGTCCAACTCTTTAAAATGAATGGTTGGCTCTGTACGTGAAATAAGTACCAGCCTATTACTGTGATAAGCATTGCTAAAAATAAAGCGTTCATCGCGACTTTCAGAACGCCATAAAGTGGGGATCATATCGACCTGCCCTTTCTCAACCATTCGCATGGCACGACTGAATGGCATAATGAGCATTTCAAAATCTTGATTCTCGGCCTTAAATGCCGCGCGAACTAAATCAACAGTAAAACCGGAATGTTCGTTAATGACGTAGGGAGGCCAAACATTATGTGCTCCCACTATGGCATCATTTGCCGATGATGTGCATGACAGGGCAATAAACAGAAGGCATGACTGTTTTACACTCTTTATCGCCATGTTTACGCACTCCCGCCTTCACTTTCAAACTAAGTTGACTGGCAACTTTGCTACAAATACTTGCTCCG
Organism: Pseudoalteromonas sp. DY56-GL79; assembly: GCF_041414765.1. Classification (NCBI taxonomy): domain Bacteria; kingdom Pseudomonadati; phylum Pseudomonadota; class Gammaproteobacteria; order Alteromonadales; family Pseudoalteromonadaceae; genus Pseudoalteromonas; species Pseudoalteromonas sp. DY56-GL79. Next base: position 62,856 of record NZ_JANHZS010000032.1, read on the forward strand.
ATCCTAATTGAGTATAGCGCAACCGTTGCATCTCGAAATATACACATAATTGCTCACAGGCAACGTTTGAATATGGCATAAAATTCAACGACTTTTGTCCTTCAACACACAATTTAGTGTAAACCAATGTAAACAAACAGTGAAGTTTAATTGAATTGTCATCAATAGCGCTTAAAATACTGCGTCCGAATAAAAATTCGGATAATTCTAATACACGGGAAAATAAAAAATGATTAAAAAATCTATCCTAGCTTCAGCTATTGCATTAGCTTGCCTAAATGCACAAGCAGAGGTGATTATCTCTGAGTATGTTGAAGGTAGCAGTTATAACAAAGCCATTGAGCTCTACAATGGTAGTGACGAAGCTGTCGATCTAACTGGTTACTCAGTCAATTTTTTCTTTAATGGCGCAACAGAAGCCCGCACGAACATTGAGTTAAGTGGTGAACTTGCGGCTAAATCAACTTATGTTATTGCTCATGCTGACTCCGCAGCAGAGATCATCGCAAAGGCACAGTTAACAAACACAAGTAGCTGGTTTAATGGTGATGACGCCGTTACGCTTACGCTCAATGGTGCAGTTGTTGATAGCCTAGGTCAGGTGGGTGTCGACCCAGGTAGTGAATGGATTGATGGCGATATTAGAACAAAAGATAAAACGCTTGTCAGAGATCCTGCAATAACCACTGGCCGCACCGATGCAACTTCTGCATTTGTTGGCGCTGGACAATGGCTTGCACTTGCTAAAGACGATTTTAGCAACCTAGGTATCCACATTAATGGCGGTGACGTACCTGAGCCAGAGCCTGTTATCTGTGGCGAAAATAATACCTTGATCAGTGCCATTCAGGGCGCAGGCGATGCAAGTCCATTAGCTGGAGAAACGGTTGAAGTTCAAGCTGTTGTCACTGCAAGCATGCAATCAGATGCAGGGCTTGGTGGCTTCTTCATTCAAGAAGAAAGCACTGACTATGATGCTGATAGTAATACGTCCGAAGGTATTTTTGTCGTATATACTGCAACACCAGTAAGTACAGGAGATGTGGTTAAATTACGTGGTAAAGTTGAAGAGAAATATGGTCAAACTCAACTTATTAACGTCGACGCAATTGAGTTATGTGGTTCTGCTACGGCTTCAGCAACTACCGTTACTTTACCTGCAGAGAATGGTCTTGAAGCCTACGAAGGCATGTTGGTTTCGATTTCAAATGAGTTGGTCGTTAACGATACATACGGACTTGCACGTTACGGCGAAGTACGCTTAGGTACTGAACGTTTGTACCAAAGCACTCAAGTAGCTACTCCTGGTGATGCAGCAAACCAGCTAGAAGCTGAGAACAAGCGCAAAGAAATTTTACTGGATGATGGTTCATCAGTACAAAACCCTGACGTTATTCCTTACCCATCACCCACACTAGATGCCTATAACACCTTACGACTGGGCGATTCTGTGACGGGCCTTGAGGGTGTAATGGGATATGGTTATAGCCAATACCGTATTCACCCAACGACAACACCAAACTTCGTTCATACTAATCTACGTACAGAAGCACCTCAGGTAGAAGTGCGTGGAGATTTACGTATTGCTAGTTTCAACGTATTAAACTACTTCAATGGTGACGGTCAAGGTGCAGGTTTCCCAACGTCACGAGGAGCTGACAATCTAGAAGAGTTCGAACGCCAAAAAGCAAAAACGGTTGCTGCAATTTCGGCGCTCGATGCCGATATCATCGGTCTACTTGAAGTAGAAAACGATGGCTTTGGTGAATTTAGTGCGATTGCCGATCTCGTTAACGCTTTAAATGCGACAGATTCTTCTAACACTTACGCATTTGTAAACCTTAATGTTGACCAAGTGGGTGGGGATGCAATTACATCCGGCATCATCTATCGTAGTAACAAGGTAGCTGAAGTAGGCACGCCAGCATTTACCGAAACAGTACCATTTGATTACGGTAACCGTCCTCCTGTCGTACAAACTTTCAAAGAGGCAAACGGCGAAGAAATCTTCACTGTGGTAATGGCTCACTTACGCTCTAAAGGCAGTTGCTCAAAAGCTGAGGGCTTAGATCAAGACCAAAATGATGGTCAAGGTTGTTGGAACCAAACTCGAGTCACAGCGGTTAATACCCTAGCGACTTGGCTTGGCACAAATCCGACAGGAGTTGCAGAAGATGATGTGATTATTCTAGGTGACATGAACGCGTACGCTCAGGAAGATCCAATCAACACCTATGTCGAGAATGGTTATGCCAACATCAAGCAAACGCTTCATGGCAATAGCTTAGATTATTCATACGTGTATCAAGGACGTATCGGTAGCCTAGATCACGCCTTTGCTTCAAACACGATGATGGAGAAAGTAAAGTCAGTAACGGATTGGCATATCAATGCTGACGAACCCGTTGCGCTAGATTACAACACTGAGTACAAGTCAGATACTCACAAAGCAAGTCTTTACGCAACACACGCTTATCGCGCATCGGATCATGACCCTGTGGTTATCGACCTTAACCTTGCTAAAGAGCCGACGATTATTGAAGGCGAGTTTACAGGCCTTGCAGGTTGGTTCTGGTGGCAACATCGCTCAATTGAGCTACCAGCGGGCTTTGATAAACTAGAAGTATCAATCACAGGTCAAGGCGAAGCAGACCTATATGTACGCCATAAGAAAATGCCAAACTTCTTCAAGTACGACTGCCGCCCATACCTTTGGGGGAGTGAAGAAAGCTGTGTATTTGACGAGCCTGCAGAAGGTAAATGGAATTTCCGCCTACGCGGCCTATTCCCTTACTACAATGTAACTATCAAATATAAAGCGACAAAAGCGAATTAAAGTAATAACCATGGTAAAGGGAAGTAATTAGCTTCCCTTTCTTTTAAGAATAATTAACCTGAGGTTTGGATAAGGAATGTTCCAACTCATTGTTGCTAAAGCACAACTTAGTTTTTTCCTTGTCTAG
>NZ_JANHZS010000033.1:0-63538 GCF_041414765.1 Pseudoalteromonas sp. DY56-GL79
AGCCCAGCCCCAGTGCGATATCGACAGCTTACTGCCCTGGCATGTTAGCCTCCAGGTGTAGTTCGCCGTACGCTTACCTTTTTTACTTCACTTCCCCAGCTTGAATATCAATAGTGGTGGATGTCACTTATTTTCCCTCCTTATTTTCCCTCCTTATTTTCCCTCCTTATTTTCCCTCCTTATTTTCCCTCCTTATTTTCCCTCCTTATTTTCCCCCAGCTTGAATATCAATAGTGGTGGATGTCACTTATTTTCTTCAACTTATTTTCCCTTATTTTCCTCACAAGTAAAGGGCATTGGCGCAGTTCCCCCCAGTATTCAATAGGCTTTAAGCTTAAATTATCTGAAAAACGAGGGACTATATTCACTCAGAGACGGATGGATAAAAGTGCATTACCCAACCGGGTAATCTGTTAGATGAAACGCCCTGTACGGACCCGTATGCAGGGTGTTGTGGGGCTGAGGGCTAGATACCCTCGGCTACTCGATTATAAAACAGTTTTACACGTCATCTTCTGACAACATTTGACGACAATTACGAACTGTTAGTACGCGAATCTCATGGCTTAAGCTATAGATAATACGATAGTGATCAAAAATGATTTCACGATAGTTAGTATTGGGCATTTCAGGAACAAAACGCCCCATTTCAGGCATACTTCCAAGTAGTTCAGTTTTGTCAAAAACTTCGTTTACCCACTTTTCTGCCGCAGGTGGATTATCCAAAGAAATAAATTCCGCTGCATCTCCTAGCTTCTGAAGCGCTAATGGAGACCAAACTACTTTCATTTCTTAATGCGCCCCAGTGCTTGAGCACGAGCATCTTCATTGGAAACACCAAGCCCTGAAGCAAATTGAGCTTCAGCTGTGCGCATTTCTTCAAGTAATTCGATTTTCTCTTGCATTGCTTCATACTCTGCAACATCGAGAACAACAGCTACACCTTTACCACGTTGTGTAATGACCAATGGACGGCGAGTCTCATTGATTTGTTTGATGTAAGAAGCCACACCTGAGCGAAATTCAGATAACGGCTGAATATCTTGATCGAAATGAATACGACTCATATTGAACTCCAATTGGTACAAAATAACGTACAAATAATAGTTCAACTAACCGTTTTGAGCAAGGAGTTGATTCTGTGTTATAGACATAATGACTCCCACACGGTGTTAGCCTTCGCTTTTAGTGGGTTAGCTTAATAGAACGTGCGCTTTGTGGAACAAAAGTAACGTTGACGACCGTCTTTTGTTCGCTCAAAACGTATGTCAGATAAAGTCTAGCCCCGTTCTTTTTAAACGGTGAGATTCGGGTATGGGCTACTACATTTTTTACCTGGTAAAAAGTGCAGATCCCAGCAAACAATAATGTTCACGGCAATCAAGTCGCGCCAGTTACTGGCATATCCGAATCAAAGCCAACACTGGTAAACAGGCTATCTAATTCAAGCTCAAAATCTTTGCGATTAACATCCAACGCTTTTAATGTTGTTCCGCCAAGTAACGCCTCTTGGCCCTTCTCTAGGCGTGCATGTAAACTGGCAATTACCGCACGAATGCGATCTCTATCTTGCTGTGCCAATGCTTTTTGACTTTCAGTTTCATGGTCAAGCTTTGCTAACATTTCCAACCGCTCAGAGAGCTCCTTGTACGCTAAAAAATCTAGCTCTAAATTTTTAAACAGTAATTGCTGCGCTTGGTCTTTACTGCTGATATCAACCTTTACGGGTCTTGTCATCATATCAGCCAGCAACGCTCGGAGCTTTTCGTAAGCAGCCTCATCATGAGAGGCGATGCTTGTAAGGTCGAATAGTATTTCATGATCTGCAAATTGGAACTGCAGTAGCGCTTCACTTTTGTCATGTTGCGACGTTTCGCTAGCCGAGCCATTGCTCATGGCATTCATAAAGTTTTGTTTAAAGGTGTGAGCACGCCCCCCACCAGCAGCAAGGCGATTGTCATTTGCTGTAAGCTGATTATGAGCGCTCGGGATCACTAACTTCTCTCGCTCTACAGGTGAAAAGTTCAGTGAAGTAGGCTCTATGAGCGATACTTGATGTCCAGTTAAAAACGTTGGCATTGGGCAAGTCTAAAAAAACAATCTCGGTGCTAGACCTTTGCAAGCATTATTCCAAATAAATATTTTCAACAATCAGCCGATGAATTCATATCAATAGCCACTGAACACGGAAATATTTCATTTTCTTAAATAACTCGTACAGCTTCATGGGCAATTCATTGCCGCTTAGGTACGTTAGGTTGCCCTATTTGAAGGCTAAATGGCAACAAGTCTACTGCTGAACAAATTGCAAAGCCCGTACTTAAAAAAGAAACGCCGCAATAGCAACGAAAGCGGAATTTGGTATAAACCTTGCTGTATAAATATCAACCACCCAATGGATGTGCTTAATCATGAAATTGACGAAGGAAGAATTACAATTCATTAACCGAACCCTAGCCGGTAATCGCGTTGCAGGCTCGCTATTGCCGGAAGCTAGGGATCAAAAACAGCAAACTCACAGTGAGATTAAAAAGTTACTTGCGAGTATTTCAAATAGTTCTCAGTTTAGTCTCGTTGCCAAAAATGCCAACGAGCAGGTCGAGTTTCCACTTAGCGACCTGTCGGCATTGATGGAGATTTTAGACAACAACTTAGAAGCACCTAATATCGTGGAAGCCGCTAACTCTAGTGCGCCACGTAGCTGGCGTACCTGCCCATCAACGCCGGTCAGATTTAGATTGTCTCCTCAAATGATGCCGTTTAACATGGTCTCCATATCCCAATCTGGTGGACTGATTAATACTTTTCCCTACCAAGCAAATGCAATCCAAATTAATGTGATCAGTCGGATAGCTAAATTATATCTTGCTGACCCTATTCCACTGTTTGCAAACGTCCACTCAATAAAAGTGGCAAGCCCGCTGGAGCTCGCCGTATCCTTTGCAATGAATAAAACCGATAACGAAAAACTCAAAGCATTTATTCTTCATAACTACATACAGCGCAAAGGGTTAGATTAGTTAGACCAAGCTAGTCACAGGCGCCTTATCGTGTAACGTTCGTAGTAATGTATAAAAGTCTTGGTTTAGATTTAGCTGTATACCATCAAGCGCAGCAACCGGAACACAGGGTGTCCAAGAGTTGAGCAGTGCAAGCCCCTCTAGCTGAGCTATTTCACTGATTGAAATATCAACACTTCTTTGCTTTATACCGGTTTGATGCGCCATTGCTTCTATTGTTTGCATCATAGTACCGTGTAATTTGGCCCCTTTTGGCCAAACTAACCCTTCGCCATCCCAGCCAACAAGATTCCAAATACTGCCTTCCAATACTCGATTGTCATGAACGAAAAGTGCGTCGTCAAACCCGGCTTTGTTTGCTTCACGCAAAAAATAAGTTTTTGCGATTTCACCTACATGTTTAATGTCAGCAAGTGGGCGCTGATAATCATAAGATTTAAGGCTCATCGTCCCCGCTGGACCATCATGTGCAGCACTTGTTTTAATCATAATATTGAGATCCGCATCTTTTGATTTTTGCGTAAATTCACCATCTGAACTAAATACCGTGATTAAGATTGAGCCATCCTTTGGAGCTTCCTTTACCGCAGCTTGTAGCTGCTCTACCACATCAGTCTCTTTCAACTCCATTGAAAATATTTTTTGTGAAGCTTGCCGTAACCTTGCAATATGAAACTCAAATCCTTTTACTCCATATTCTCGCATTTGCATTGCAGTAAAATGTGCATGCCCTGCAAATGCCAGATTTTCTAACTCCTCTATTTTCGCTACATTACCATTGATAAAAGTAGAAAACTTATCTTTCATTTCACTAGTCCAAATACCTCTGTGTGGTATTATTCTCTCGAAACTAGGGGGTTTTGAAAAACGAATAGTTTTTTCAAACACTACAAATTTAATTTGCAGGGTATTAAATGAAGTACTTAAGTGGTTCTCTCTTACAAATCTTAGATGCAAGCTTGCGGCTTAACAACTTTTCAAAAGTAGCAGAAGAACTTGGACTTACATCTGCAGCCGTGAGCTACCAAGTTAGACAACTTGAAAGTCGACTTGGTTTTTTGTTATTTACACGACAAAGTGGAGGTCTTGAAGTGACCAAAGAAGGGCAACTCATTTGCCAACAAGCTTCTAAGTCGCTTACACAAATGCACTCGGCAATAGCGCAAGCAAAGCAGCTCAACCAAGGTAATAAAACATTACGCATTACCGCCAGTACGCGCTTTGCCACTCAACTACTGTTACCTAATTTAGCTCGTTTTAAATCATCAAACCCTGATATCAACATTGAAATCGATATTTCGGATAAAATACGACCATTGGTACAGAGCGACTTTGATATTGCGATACGCTTTTGTGATGGTGTGTTGGAAGGAGCTGTTGAAATAAAAAAATTGATGAGTACCAGCCTTATCGCCGTCTGCAACAAGGCTTTTTGGCAACAGCATCAAGCCTTGTTGGAAAATCCTAAAACATTTCCTCAATTTTTGTTGTGTTCAGTTAAGTGTCGCGTCGGTTCTTTAGAGTGGCCTAGTTGGTCAACTTGGTACGAAAGCATCACCAACAACGAGCTCAGCAGTTTTGAACAAATTTCGTTCGATGAAATGACACAAGTGATCCAGTATATACAAGATGAGAATGCAATTGGCCTAGTTGAGCCTAAACTGGCTACTAGAGAAATTTCTAGTGGTCGATTAGTTCAGCTTGATAAGCGCGAACTGGCGATCCCCGCTCCCTATGCATATTATGCGATCATCCCTGATGGGCGCAAAGATAGAGCGCCGACCAAGAAGTGCTTACAATGGCTACAAGGATTGGTAAATCACTCGCATGGCAAGCAGTAAAAAGGCACAGCCCAGTATTTTATCAATCACAGCACGTTTGGCCGTTAAATCGAATTTATCTCTTGCTGAAGCACTCAAAATTGAGACAATAAAATACCACAACGCATCTATCGTTAGCACGGTGATACACATGATAAAACCTACCGTTAGTGTCATCTTTTCTGGGTCGATAAACTGCGAAAAGAGTGCGACGAAGAAAATAGCCAATTTCGGATTCAAAAATGCAATTGCAAAACCATCCTGCGCAGCGTTGGCATACGACGTTGCTGCTTGAAACTGTGATACCGCTAACCCTTGGCTCTTACTCATTAAGATTTTTATCCCCATCCATGCCAAGTAGGCAGCACCACCGTAAACCAAAAATTGGTATACAATCGGAAATTGATGAATGAGCCCTGACAACCCTAAGATTGCTAGGCTGGCATAAATTCCAACTCCCAAACCATGCGCAAGGCTTGCGACGATACCATGTTTGGCACTATGAAATAGGCTATAACGCAAGACAACCGCTAAACTTGGGCCTGGTGACATCGCACCAAAAGCACAAATAGCAGCAAGGCTTAACCAAGCTGTAAGCTCCATAATTTTTCCGTAGAGAATTGCAAAGCGAGTAGGATAACAGATTTGAAAAAATAGATGACACTTTGTAAGTAAAAAGGAGCTACTCGCCCCTTTTTACATTTTTACTACGCTGACTGCGTTTGTAATTCACATTCGCTTTGATGTTGACCAATAAACCAAATGCTATTGGCTTCGCCATAGTAAGCTCTATGCTTTGTCTTATCTGCCATTCGCCAAAAAATAACACCTAAGATCATAGCAGTTAACTCCAAACCAATAGAGGACCAAGCTGTCGCAGGCCAAATGCCAAGACTTGGGATTGCAAACACAATGACTGAAGTCAGTGGCAACGAGAAGCACAAAATGGCAATCGCCCTTTGTGACCAAATTGCCGTTTTACTCATACCGATAACGAATGCCGCAATCAAGGTAAACCCAAAACACAGATAATAGACCCACATATACACAACATTAATGTTCATTGTGGTCAACGCAGTCCATTTTGTTACGGCAAACGCCGCGGCTACACCCAATAATGAGCCCATTGCCACGCCAATAGTTAATTTACCCATCACTCGGCTTGATTTTGATTGCTCTGGCTGTTTTTGCTTACGGCGCTTCTCAAGCCACAATAAGTTACCTGTATAAAACAGCACTGCGCCTAAAATCCCCATAATAAAATAAGCCCAGCGTCCAAATTCACCACCGTAACTCCCAAAGTGAAGACCGAATAACGTGGTAACCACCGCCCCCCAGATACCTTGATCGCCGTTCATAACACTGCTTGTAGAAATCTCAAACGTATAAGGATTCATAAACAAAAAGTCTGTGTTAGGTCCGCGCATTAAGTGCTCATCACTTACGAGTTGTATAGAAGCTGAAGGTCCTTTGCTATTTAAGCGACTGAGGGTAATTTCTTTAATTTGATGTTCAGGTGCATAAGCACGTGCCTTTTCCATGATTTCTTCAATGCTGGGTAAGTTCTCAACTTTAAACTCAACCGCTGACGGCGCTTCACGCCCAAATAGTGGTTTATCACCGTAAAGTTTGCCTAGACCATCGTATAAGAAATCATGAAATGCGAATACAATCACCGTAATCGCGATAATAATATGAAACGGTAGGCTGGTGATCCCAATTAAGTTATGCGTATCTAACCAAAAACGGCTAGCCCCTTTTTTGTCTCTTAACGCAAAGAAGCTCTTCACTAGGGTTGGCAATAAGAAGATCACCCCAGATACCAGTGCTAAAAAATACAAGATTGCAGCTATTCCAAGTACATAAACTCCAGCATGGTCGTGACCGATTTCACCTACAATACCTGCGCTGCGGTGAAGGTAATCAACCAATGACGACAACTCATTGATATAGCTGGTATGGGCTTCAAGCTCACCGGACTCATTCAATGTACCATGCCATAGCTGCTTATCTAAGCTTAACCCTCTCGCATTACCTTGTTGGTACCACGTAATGGGAGATTGTCCTTCCTCAAAACTGACTTTAATCCCGTTTTGTGACTCTGGATATTGTACGAAAGCACGTCGGAGCAACTCATCGTACTGGGTGGTTTCTACTTGCGACAATTGATGGGAAGGAGGCGTAGCCCATTTATCGATACTGCTCGCAAACATCGTAATAGCACCAGCAAAGAATCCGATAAACAGCAGCAATCCTGTGGTGATCCCCGTCCAAGTATGAACGCTCTGGTAAATCCTTAAAATATCAGCGCGGATCTTCATGCCATCCCTCTTACAAAATACAATAATACATACACAACGATATTCGCCCCACCCAACCAAAGTACTGCTTGCTTATAATTTTTAAACATAAATACAAAGCTTAAAATTAACAGCCAAATAGGTGAAACCATCCACATATTGAACTGGGTGCGCCAACTGTGCTTCTCGACACTTATAGTTTGAGTTAGGCCATCGCTACCAAGCCAAGCGAAAAGGCCAACTAGACCAAAACTCAACGCTAGGCCTAAAATAATACCTGCCAGCGTTTTACCTAACCAATCGGGTTGAACCTTTTCGACTTGTGACAACCGGCTCATTGTGATTTCCTAAAAAGTATTAAGATGGTGAAGGGAATAAGCGCGGTAAGCACCATGACACCGATAAGCCAACTAAATACGACCGCTGCACCTGCAAAAATTTGTATTGCAAAAATGAATGTAATTGCCAGAAGAATGTAGCCAGCAGATCTGGCATTGTTTGGCAGAGGTCGCTTTAACAAGCGCTGATGCTTGTTTGTGCAGTAAATTAACGTAATTGCAAGGCTCAGAAGAGCGACAAAAAACACACTTAACAAGGTAAAACTCCGTTTTACAATTAGATTGAGGATTAAGGTGAGGTTAAGATTATAACTAATGTTTTATTTTCAGCAACACAAAATACAATTGATATGATAATCATTTTTATTACATAAAAAGTTATAGTGAATATCCTGATACTTCTGTGTGCAAAGGCATGTTAATAGCAGCCACATTGAATTGATTTTTGTATAAACATGAAACGCCCATAATATGTTCTTTTGTTGCGCTTTTTCCAATCTATCATTACGCTTAGAGAAGGTAATTTAGGATAAACGCACTGATGCAAATTGTTCTCTTATTGCTACTCGCCCTACTTAGTACCAGTGCACTTGCAAAAACGGATAGTCGTGCGGTACACATTTGCTTTGAGCGGTGGTGGCCTTACAGCTTTGTTAATGAGCAAAAACAAGTTCGGGGCATAGAGGTTGATATAATTAAATCAGCACTTATTGGCACTCCCTATCGAGTGACATTTCATGAACTTCCTTATCGTCGCTGTTTAGCAGGCGTTGCCGATGGTACTTTTGATTTTACTTTACATGTGGATGAGGCCGATGGCTTTCCAATCATTGATGTGTCATTCACCACTTGGCTGCTCTCTCTTGCGGTAAAACAAGGTCGCTTCAGCAACCCTGATGACTTTTATCAACTTGCCGCCCCAAGAGTCATGATCTCAGAGGATTACAGCTACCCGGAAGCGGCTGTACAAGGGCTGAAAAAAATCAACGCAGCCATTGTCAGCCGTTCATTTTATGAGCAAAACCATGACGACGGCAAAAAGTTTTTTAGCGTACTCAATAACAACAGAGTTGATGCAATTTTAGTCGATAAAGTGTGGGCTTTAGAGATGATCCGCCGCCATCAACTCGAAGTCACTTTTCTACCGCGTCCTTTTCATGCTGAGCAGCAATTTATGGGATACAACATCGCTAACCAAGCGATGGCGAAGCGTATCGAATCGCTCTTAGAAAAGGTTTCGGATAAAACAATTAAAACTATTGAGATTAAATACTTAGGCGATGATTTTTAATTCCTAACGCAATAATTTCATGTTCAAATAACAAACAAATAACCACACTGCGATGATCTAGTTCTACACTTATAATATCCGTTTATCCATTTGCCTCGCACTCGAAGGAGCTCATATGAAGTCCTTATTTTCTTGGCTCACCGCATTATTATCTTTGATTATTCTTGGCGCTTGTGGTTATTGGTTTTGGCTAACGAGTGAGCAAGAAGAAATATACAGTGTAGAAAAAATAGCAAACAGCGAAAGCAATCCTATCATTGAGTTTTATCCGCATATTTCAAAAGTTACAAGACCCGTCGATACCTTCGTATTTCCGATTGCGATAGGAGATATTGGTCCTAATACCAACCTATACTCTGGCCCTAACCAATATCCTTTTTACTGTATGACTCTCGACTCTGGCCTTGGTCAGCCAGAGATAGATAACCACGCGGGACTCGGAGTGCCGGTGATGGATGAGCAATCAAACCAAGTACTTGGTTTTAGTAAAGATTGCATGGCAAAAACACGGTTACGCTACTTTGCGATAACCTCTGACAATCAAATCAAGCAGTTAGACAAGGGAAACAAAGCGATAGACACAAGCTTACTGTTGCGCGTCGAGCAAGGCACCATAAATCGCTTCATTTATACCATAGTGATGCCAATCACAGTTGACGAAATGGGTGATAGACAGGCAAAGTCTCAATGGAATAACCGACTTATCTACCAATTTAATGGTGGTTCTGGGATTGGCTTTAGACAAGGCAGGCAAAAACCGGAGCGTGTGATAGATAGACAGCTTGAGCAGTTAAAGCTTGGCTACGCAGTTATAAGCTCTAGTGGCAATAAAACCAGCTACACCTACAACATGTTATTAGCCGAAGACACGGCAAGACGGGTGAAAAAGCAATTTACTAGTTTGTACGGAGAGCCGCTCTATACGGTCGGAATTGGCGGCTCTGGCGGTGGACTCGCACAATATTTGATTGCACAAAATAGCCAAGGGATCTTAGATGGCCTTATCCCACTTTATAGTTACCCTGATATGATCACCCAAACCACTTACGCGTTAGATTGTGATTTACTAAATAACTACTTTACTTTTAGAGCTAATGACAGAAAAGCATGGCGTGATTGGACCCGCCGCCGTCATATTGAAGGCATGAATGCAATTAACGACTTTCCGCAAAGGGCTGGTTTTTTGCAACCACTCAACCAATTAATGTCAGGATTTGTGCCTTCCTTCCCTGATGGCAATAGTGAATGTATTAATGGCTACTTTGGATTATCTACTTTTATTAATAATCCAAGGCAAGGGTTTTTAAGGGCCTTTTTTGAGGATGAGGTAGTAGAGAGAACAAACTGGAGTTACTGGCAGGACATGGCCAACGTATTTGGCACGGATCAATCAGGCTTAGGATTAAGCACTTGGGATAACGAAGGCGTTCAATATGGACTAGAAGCATTAAAGGCTCAGCAAATCACAATGGCTGAATTTATTGATCTCAACAAAAAAATAGGCGGATGGAAGCCCCAAAACCAAATGCAACAAGAAGAAATTGTATTACCGTTTGGCCACAAAGTACCTATTTGGCTCACTCTTTGGGGCAATCATAATATCACCACGCCAGATGATAATGGTGTCGCACCGAGGCACAGCGGTAACCTTGCGGCGATGGAAAAAGCATATCGCTCTGGACAGGTATTTATTGGCAAAGTTGATATTCCCATCATTGACGCCAGACATTATCTTGAGAATGAGCTAGATATGCATCATATGTCTGCTTCATTTTATACGCGATTGAGAATGTCCGCCGCAGATTCAAACCCAGAGAATCAAGTGATTTGGGTCGCACATCAAGCATTTAATCCAACTCAGCTCGCATTTGAAAAAATGGATGAATGGTTACTCAACCTCAAAGCACAGCCAAATTTATCCGTTGCAGACGCAAAACCGAAGACACTTGCTGATACGTGTTTCGACGAACAAGGTAAAGTCATCGCCAGCGGCAAAGCAGTGTTTAATGGTATCTGGAATAACCAGCCGCAAGGGACCTGTACCGCTAGATATCCGATGTTTTCTACCAGCAGAATTCAAGCCGGTGCAAACTGGGCTGGTGATATATTTAAGTGTCATAAAATATCGATTGAAGAGGCGCTTGCCAAACGGATCTACGGGGATGTAGATATCTCAACGCAACTCACCACACTTAAACAAATTTATCCAAAAGGCGTATGCGATTATAGCCAGTCCGATATGGGTAGACCGCAAGATCTTGATTGACCGTGAAAATGTCGCAGCTTAGACTTAGACCTCGCAGGAGAGCAACGGATTAGAATTAAGTGATGCAAGCATTATTTTCATACGGCACATTGCAACAGGAGCAAGTGCAACTAGATACGTTCGGCAGACGCTTAGAAGGCGAGAAAGCGGTACTTTGTGGATTTAAAGTAGGCCAAGTTAAAATAACGGATCCTGCTGTTATCATCAGTAGTCAAATGGATATTCATCCCATTCTAATCGCGACAGGTAATGTAGAGGATGAAGTCAAGGGCACTGTATTTTTAATCACTGAAGCTGAATTAGCTCATGCAGATGAGTACGAAGTGGATGACTATCAACGTATTTCAGCAACACTAAGCTCGGGAAGAATCTGCTGGATTTACTCGGCAGCTCCCAATGCCCAATTAATTTAGTTCCTAACTAATCCTCGAGTTATTCGTTGTGAATAACTCCGCTTTTCCTTTGTTTGCTATTCAGAGTCACTCTCAAATATAGATCTTACGTCCCACGAATAAAATACAAATATGCCCTGTGTCTTAATTCTTTAAACTTTTATTAATTGAACGTTCAATAAAAATGGCCTGAATTGTCATAAAAGCTCCCCATACTTGCGCCGACTCTTTCAGCGATCACAATTAACCTAGAAGTTGGAACAATTATGAAAACGCAACGCAAGCTAAACCTGATCACTACCGCACTATTATCCACCCTAGCAATTAACGCCTACGCTAACGATGACAAGACTAAAGACGATAAAGTCATTGAAGAAGTTACGGTTGTTGGACAAAGTGTTTCCTTTGCAAATAACGCAACAAGTGACGAAATGAGCAAGCAACAGTCTGCTATGACATCAGCTTTGGCTGTTATCGATAATTTACCTGGTGTACTCATCAACGAAGGGGATACATTTGGTTCTGACGACTGGTCAACCACCGTTTCTATTCGTGGCTTTCAGCTGAGTTTAGACGAGCAGCAAATCGGTATTACGGTTGATGGCATTGCCAATGGTAACTCAAACTATGGTGGTGGTGCGAAAGCAAACCGCTACATTGATACTGAAAACTTGGGTGCAGTGCAAGTATCTCAAGGTACCGCTGATATTGCCTCACGCTCCAATGAGGCATTGGGTGGTACACTTAACTTCACAACCATTGACCCCACTGAAAAACAAGGCTTAACGCTCTCTATCACCAGTGGTGACTTTGAAGCTCAAAAGTACTTCGCTCGTTATGAAACCGGTGAAATAATTGAGAATACCTATGCTTGGATCAGCGTTTCTAGCTCAAGTAACTCAGACTGGATCCAACAAGTCGCGAATAATGAACGCGACCATTTAGCCGCTAAAATAAAACACCAAAATGGCCCACTGACGGTAAAAGCTTATGCATCTTATGACGATGTGGTTGAAGCAAACTACCAACGTGTAAGCCAAGAACAATTTGAAGCAGATCCAGCATGGGATAGACTAACGGATACTATCACCGGTATTCCACATATAGACCAAGTATACCGCAATGGCTGGCGTACGCACCGCGAAAACATTTTCGGCTACATAGAAGCAACCTATGAACAAACTAATTGGGCACTAACGAGTAATGTCTATTATCACACCAATGAAGGTCGTGGTGATTGGGTTCCTCCCTATTTAGTTGATATCAACAACGACGGATTAAATCAGCCTCATTCAGAAGTAACAGGTACTGCGCCTTATACTGGCGGTAGTCCTATCGGACGCATTTACTTCGTTGATAGCGAAGGTAAAGCACTAAAACCAAATGCAAAATGTACCTCAAGCCTGACTTTCCCATACGGTGGTGCTGACGAAGAGTATGATCCGGCATGTTATGGTGCAGGCGCAATTCCGGTAGGCTCTTATCGACATACGCACTACGGTAAAGACCGTCTCGGGATCAATGCTGATTTTACTTTCTACGGTAAAATTGCCGATATGAATAACACCATTCGCGCAGGGTTTTGGTATGAAGACTACCAACGTGAAGAATGGCGAGATTGGCACAAGCGTATTGATGCTCGAGTCTCTACTAATTTTGATCATACGCCATATTGGATCCAATATAGCCGTGAGTTTAATGTCGATACAACCATGCTCTACATTGAGGATGAATTAGACTTTGGCTTGGCTCGACTGCGTGTTGGCGCCAAGAAATTCTTGGTCGAGTTAGAAGGTCTCGACAAGTTTAGCGGTCAAAAAGTGGCGCTAGACTCAGACTCTGACGCATTGCTAAGCGCAGGGATCGTCGCCCCTATGCCAATCGAAGGCCTAGAGTTATTTGCAGGCTATGCCGAAAACTTTGCAGCTATAAAAGACAACGTACTAGAACGCGAAGCCTCTGCACTTGAACAAATCGAGCCTGAAACTGCTGAAAATATTGATTTAGGTTTTAGGTATTCATCTACCGAATTTAATGCCAGCCTGACCTACTATGATGTAACGTTTGATAACCGAATTAGTTTTATTGCTCCAGATTCACCAGATGGTATTGATTATCTGATTGGCACTAATGGTTCATATGTGAATGTTGGTGGTATCGAGTCGAGCGGTTTTGAAGCTTCTGCAACTTGGTATGTAACAAACAGCTGGGGGATTTATGCATCATATACATATAACGATTCCACCTACACGGGTGGTTTGAATGACTTCCCGGCGGGTAACACAGTATTTGGCTCTGCAGAAGATTTAGCTGTTATTTCTATTGATTGGGCTGAGGGGCCATATTTCGCGGGTCTTTCAACGAAATGGGTGGGCGAACGTTACATGGATGCGAAGAATACTCAAAGAGTCGATAGCTATATGACTTCAGATTTTTATGCCGGTGTTGCGATTGATTCACCGCTATCTGGTGTTGAAAATATGGAACTAAGATTAACTATCAATAACCTAACTGATGAAAGTTATTTGGGTGGTATTGCAGGTCAATCTGCATGGATAGGTGCTCCACGCACCGCTGCTGTGAACTTTAAGCTCACTTTTTAATAATAAAAACAAGTAAATAAGGGCACTTCAGTGCCCTTTTTACACAGATACGCCCTAATGTGGATTGGGAGATAAAATGAAGCGTGCAATGTGGTTATTCATACTCACTTTTAGTGTATTTACTCAAGCAAAGCAAAGTGATCCGAACCTTATTCTGGTTACAATAGATGGTGTGAGATGGCAAGAAGTGTTCTACGGATTGGATAATCAGTTAGTTACCGATAAAGAATCAACAAGCGATCCAAAAGCGCTAAATACACTTTTTCAAGGGCACAACGCTCAACAAAGCCGTGAAAAGCTAATGCCATTCTTATGGCAATACGTGGTCGAAAACGGCGTCATTCTCGGCGATAGAAAACAAAACTCAACAATGCGAGTTTCCAATCCATGGTATTTTTCATACCCGGGTTACAACGAGGTAATTACTGGTATTGCCGATCCCAATATTGACTCAAATGACAAAAACCCGAACCCAAATATATCGTTTTTAGAATGGCTGCAATCTCAGCCTAGTTTCGAGCCAAACCTTGCCGTGTTTGGTAGCTGGGACGTGTTCCCTGCGATTTTTAATAGTGAAAGGAGCAAATTGCACATAAACGCTGGATTTGAAATTGCAAAACACACAACTAATCCCAAGCTGCAATTTTTAAATGAATTACAAGAGCAAGTTCCGAGCCCCTGGTCTTCAGTGCGCTTAGATGCCTTTACGTATCAATATGCAAAAGCCTATCTTCAAACCCAAAAACCAAGAGTGATGATGCTAGCACTTGGCGAGCCAGATGATTATGCGCATGGTGGAAACTACGACGAGTACATCAAAGGTATTCACCGTGCTGATAAAATATTGGCCGACTTATGGCAAACCTTACAAGCAATTCCGCAATACAAAAACAACACCTACCTACTCATTACTACCGATCACGGCCGAGGTATGGATCGTGAGGATTGGAGACACCACTCATCAAAAGCAGCGATTGAAAAGAACTACCCAAGCATGCTTGAGAAGCAGCCTGAGGGGATCGTAGGTTCTGAGCAAGTTTGGTTTGCAGCAATCGGACCCAAAATAAAAGCTAAAGGATTAGTGTTCCCAAAGCAAGAGCAAACCTTGTCGCAAGTTACCGCGACTGCGCTTCAATTACTCGGACAAAACCCTTCTACCTTTAACCCCAAGATAGCACCGCCGCTTGAAGGCATCGCGAAATGATCAAACTAAAACGAGCTAAACTCGCTAAGCGCAAGCATTTCACTTGTCTCATGCTATTTCCTTTAATGACGTTTGTTGCAATGAACGTGTATGCCAATGAGCAAGCCACTTTGTCAACAATTCGCTTTGGTTCATGTTCTCATCAAGATAAACCTATGCCTATATTAGCGGCAATTAATAAAGAGAACCCAGAGCTATTTATCTTTCTCGGAGACAACATCTATGGTGACACCACGGATATGGATGTGCTTAAGAAGAAATATGAAAAGCTTAACGCAAACGCGGCTATACAAGAATTACGGCAACAATCTCAAATTATCGCCATTTGGGACGACCATGACTACGGTGAAAATGACGCAGGTTTGGAATATTCTCAAAAAGAAGCCTCACGAAAGATCATGTTAGGCTTTTGGCATGAGCCTGCAAACTCTTTGCGACGCACTAGAGACTCCGGAATTTATACCTCGTATGAATATGGCCAAGGAAATCAGCTAATTCGCGTCATTATGCCCGACTTGAGATGGAACCGACCGGCGTTAACGTCAGTATCAAAATCAGAGTACGACAACAAACGTAAGCCAAAAAATAGGGGACCGTATAGCCCGGTTCCAAATACGAGTATGCTGGGTGATCAGCAGTGGCAATGGCTTGAGTCTGAGTTAAAAAAACCTGCCGCTATTCGAATTATCGCCTCTAGTCTACAATTATTACCCGAATTTACTGGGTGGGAAGCTTGGGCCAACTACCCTACTGATAGATCACGCCTTCTGAACTTCATCACGCGCGAAAAACTTGGTGGCGTTATCATTATTAGCGGTGATACACACTGGGGTGAAATTTCGAAGGTAGTACACCAGGACTACCCTTTTTGGGAAGTCACCAGCTCGGGGCTTACAGAAGAGCGGAAACAAGTCAGCCCAAATCAACACCGAGTGTCTGGGTTTACTCATGATGTGAACTATGGGTTCATCGATATTGATTGGTCTCAACCAGATCCCACAATCACAATTGGCTTAAAAGATGTGGAAGGTAAAGAAGTGATGTCAAATATGCTTAAGCTATCTGATATTCAATAAACACCGCCAGTTAAGTCAGATACCTCCATTGTTTCTTCATATTTACACAATAATATGACAGCGTTTTTATCTAGGAACACGGAGGTTCCCTTTCTACTTTACATCACCACAAATTGTTATAATTTGTTAAACCCTATTCTAGAAACATTAAAATAGCGCTACACTCTTTTTGCACATATTGAAGAAAAGGAAATATTCGTGAAACGAGCCAGCGTTTTATCGAGCTGCATTGCTTTAGCATCAATAATTGGTTGTTCAACTGAATCAACACAATCAGATGTAGTAAAAACAGAAGGGATTTGGGCAGATATTCGTGTTACTTCAAATGCTGAAGGCTCCCGAGTTGTTACTGAGTTCAATTTAAACAGTAGTTCTGGTGCGAACGTCATTCTTTCTGATGGAGATAGTGTTAGAGCAACACTCGGTAATGAAAGAAAGATATTGGTAAAGGATAACGACCTATTCGATGTCGATTATCAGGGTTATTTTACAGCAACCGCAAAGAATTCTGAGCTAACACTTGAGTTCATTCGTGATAAAGAGAATGAAAAATTAACCTCTAGAGTGAAACTTCCTGCACCAATAAAACTTTACGCTCCAGTTTCTGAACGATTCAACCGTAATGATGACATTTTGGTCGAGTGGAGAGAGGAGAGTGACATCACTACCAAGCTTTTTCTCGAATTTAAATCGTTTTGTACAAAGACGACTGGCGACTCAAGCCTTATAAGCTTCGAATCTGAAATACTAGAGTCTGGTGGGCAATATAAAATTCTATTGAGTGAATTTGCAGGCTTTGATGATGACACACTGGATAAAACAAAGCCATGCGACACGACTGTAACATTGTTCCGTACCCGAAGAGG
Source organism: Pseudoalteromonas sp. DY56-GL79 (assembly GCF_041414765.1). Classification (NCBI taxonomy): domain Bacteria; kingdom Pseudomonadati; phylum Pseudomonadota; class Gammaproteobacteria; order Alteromonadales; family Pseudoalteromonadaceae; genus Pseudoalteromonas; species Pseudoalteromonas sp. DY56-GL79. The sequence continues at coordinate 17,177 of NZ_JANHZS010000033.1, forward strand.
CGCTATCGATACCAAATTTAAATCTGGCAGTCGAATAAATGCCATTCAGGAAAAACAATCTGAAAAGTTCCAAATTACTCTTAACTAGTTAATTTCAATAACTTTCCCCCTCTTCTAAAAGTTATTTTAAAAAACTAATTAAGAGTAAACATAGCCCAAAGCTCTCGCAAGAGAGCTTTTTCTTTAATGTTTATCCCATCCCTCATATGTACTTTCCGATTCAAAGCAGATAAAGATTTCCAATAAGTTATTGAAGAAGCTTGCCTTGCATCAAAATGTCTCCATCATGAAACACGCTGGTACTGGGTGGCGTCCAATATAAAAAGGCCTCAACATGTAGTTGAGGCCTTTGCAATGCTAAAACTGTAGTTAAACTTAAAAACGATAGCTCAAATTCAGTGCTAAGTCGTTTACATCATTTGCAGAAATGAAGTAGTGGCTAAAATCAACTCCTAATGTCAAAGCTTCACTGAGTTGATAATGAACACCGCCTCCTATGTAACCGCTAGTACCGCTGTCTTCGTAACGAGTGGAAAATCGACCATCCCGAACGCTGTTAATCTTGTAATCCCAATTAAACGCACCCAAGAACATTTTACCAACAAACTTATCTGCAAATGATTTTGAGTAATTGAATTGTAATGCAGGACCTTCAGGCAAAACCGGGGCAACTCGCGCCAAAGCCATTTGGCTTTGCTCAGGATCCGCACTCAAGCCTGTAAACTCCACGCTTCCCTGACCAAGGTCAATGTAGCGAAGTCCTACTTGCCAATTAGGGACTAATTCATAAAACGCCCCTATTGACCAACTACTGCTGTCTTCATCTAAGTTGACGATGTTTAAGTCTGAAGCGTTAATTTCACTATCTGCTGTAGATTGTCCGAGCGTTGCCTCCACTTGCCAATTGCTCGCCTGTGCTTGTGTGCTTAATAAACAACTCGTACTCACCAATGCAAAAGCGGGTAAAAGTGATTTTTTACGGCGCAGTACCAGCGCGCTGATTAATAGTAACAACATGCCTCCCATAGTCCCTGAGGACTTATTAGTTATGGATGTAACTTGTTTAACTGATACCGTGACGCTTACCTGGCCCTCAGCCATAGCGCCAAATTCATCTTTAACAACATAGTTAATTGTATCAACACCTTCAAACCCAACTTTTGGTGTGTAACTCAGCGTACCATCAATATTAATGGCCACTGTACCTTGGCTTGCAGTTGCAGAAACAATGCTTAACATTCCACCTTCAGGGTCACTATCATTTGCAAGTACATCAATAATGATTTGCGCACCATTTGAGGTTGCGGTGTCATTCGACACTTGCGGTGGTTGATTGGCGATAATAGAAACAGTCGCAGTACTATTACTCGAGCCGCCCTGTCCATCAGTCACACTATATTGAATAGTCGCATTACCTATAAATGCCGCTGGTGGCGTATAGCTCAATTGATTATTTTCGATACTAACAACACCGAAATCGACACTCGCCCCCGTTATGGAAAGTGTATCATTGTCACTATCCGTATCGTTTTCGAGCACATCAATTATAATTGTTTGACCAGAGACAATTGTCACACTATCAGCATTAGCGACAGGTTGTGCGTTATTTGAGATTGGTACTGCAATTCCACCTGGGTCGACAATACTACCATTGGCAATACCATCATCATCATTTGGACCCCCATCAACAATACGTAGTTGCACACACCAATCACCATCGCTAAGGCCTGTGCTCCATTCGTTGCTTCCTGGAGGAGGACAGAAACCTGGCTCACCTTGAGTTGAGAGCAACTCGTTACCTTCTCCAATCACAAAGTCTTGCCACTCACCGCCAATTAATTTGCGATAAACCGCATTAAGTGGGATAGGTTTGCGTTGTGGTAACACGATACTATATACATCACCGGGTTGTGGTAACCCCGTCGCAATAAAGTCGAACAAACCACCTGCATTATTGGCATTGGGATCTGAAGGCAGCTCTGATTCCAACAGCTGTAGACCACCCGTATTATTTTGTGGCACGGTAGCGCCTTTACGTAAACATACACCTGGGTCACCTTCAACTAAGAACTGGCTAGATTCTAACGCTTGTTCTTGCACCACATTACAATCAGTGATCGCATCCATGAAATCAGGAATACCGTCTTCGTCCTCATCGGCATAGCCTTCTTGATCATCCGGAATTAAGTCACCGTCACTATCCTCTCCTGTCAACGGTGCTAAAGAATCAACAATTTCTACAAAGACATTGCGAGATGTTGACAGACTTGGCGTCGCATTATCTTCAGCCGTAATCCTTACTTTATAAATACCCGCAGCGACATTGGCAGGGTTAAACTCAAAGATAAATGGATCATTCGATGTATTGACTAACGCCGCATCCGGCTGCCAGCTGACACTCACAAGATCATTCGGGTTAGGATCAGCGACTATAGTTTCTATGGTAACCACTTCATTAGAGGCGGTAATTAAGCTACGCTCTTCACCATTTTGCTGCACAACTGCCGATAAACTTGGTGCCACATTTTGCTCAACAATGGTTACTGTTGAAGTAGATTTAGCGCCTCTGTTTACTGAGTCACTCAGGGAGATCACAATGGTTTCGTTATCTTCGCTTATACCATCAGCAAATATATTAAAGCTAATGCTAGCACTCGTGCCTGAGCTTATTACTACTTCACCCGACTGTAAGTCATGATCACTGCTATCCGCTGAACCCGAAACGGTATAAGGTACGGTTACTGGGTAACTTGGTGCAGGGCCATTTAGATACACCTTAATCGAGTGACTGCGATCTTCTGCAACTCTACTATCTTTTTGCAGTGACACCAGAGGGTTGACGTTAAGATTCTGGCTCGCAGTGGCTTGTTGTCCTTGATTATCCGTTGCCTGCCAATAAACAATGTGTTTACCAGGCGCGAAGATAGGAATTCCTCTGACTAAAGATACCGGAAGTGGGTTCCCCGAGCTATCTGATGCGACAGCAGTACCAAGATTCACTTTGGTGAATAAACCAGTTGCGTTAACGGTTAAGTCACTCGGTGCAGTAATTGATGGCGCATTGCCCGTACCCGTACCATTAATCGTGATACTAGCATTTGCCTTTGCTCTTGCTTTACTATCATCCTCAATCAAATAAGTAACGACTATTGGCGCTTGTGAGTTTTGCACAGCTTGGTAAGTCAAGGTGTTATTGGCGATGAACGCAGAACCAATTGAGGCTTTAGCGCCAATAATTCTGAGCGGTCCGCCATCAGGATCACTGTCATTGCTCAACACAGGAAGCACATACTGATTAGAAGCTACTGCATCGAAGGTGAAACTGTCATCAACGGCAATAGGTGCATCATTTACGGAAGTTACTGTCATCGCGACTGAAGCCGTATTTGACTTAAACTCACCGTCTGACACTGTGTAAGTAAATACATCAGAGCCATTAAAGTTCGGCAATGGTGTATAGCTAAACACAGTACCTTGAATTTGAACTACACCATTTTGTGGCTGCGATACTAACTCCATTGTTAATGCATCACCATCGGCATCACTAACCTCTGCCGAGAAGCTCGTAGTACCATCTTCAAGTACCGTTCTTTGCATGTTGTTTGCTACCGGCGCGGCGTTAACCGGCTCAACGTCAATTTCAAATGCCGGTAAACTTGCTTGTAATGCACCATCACTGACACTCACGATGATATTACTGTAAGTGCCCACGTCATCTCTAGTCGGTGTCCCCGCCAAATTACCTGAGGACGTATCGAAGCTTGCCCAAGCTGGTAAATTGGTTACAGAGAACGTCAATGTTTGAGAATCCACATCGGATGCTGTCGGCGTAAAGCTGTATGCTTCGTCTTGTTTGACACTTGTTGATGGTGTACCCGAGATAATTGGTGCGTCATTTACAGCATTCACCACTATGCTAAACGCAGGCAAGGATGCGTCAGCTTGACCATCCGACACCGTAATTACGATGCCGCTATAAGTACCGTCTTGTCCTTCACTTGGCGTGCCAGTAATCGCGCCTGTTGTATCGTTGAAACTTGCCCATACTGGCAGGTTCGCCACACTGAATGTTAAGCTATCACCGTCGGTATCCGATGCCGAAGGAGTAAAGTTGTATGCAACATCTTCATTAACAGACGTTGCTGGAACTCCAGAAATAACCGGCGCATCATTTACTGATGTCACTGTAATATTGACTGTCGCTGCGTTCGACACTAACCCTTCTGCATCTTGTACCGTATAAGTAAAGCTGTCATTTCCGAAGAAATTAGCATTCGGCGTATAAACAATACTACCTGTCGTTAGTATTTGCAGTGAACCGCCTTGAGGCTGACTAACAATTGCAACACTTGCGGCATTGAGCTGACTATCTACGTCCGTGTCATTACCCAATACGTTGATTTCAATATTACCATCTTCGAGTAATTGAGCTGTATTGTTAACAGCAACTGGCGCATCATTAACCGCGGTGATATTGACTGTAACCGTTGCAGGGTCAGAGCGTAATCCTTCACTATCTTCGATAGTATAAGTGAAAGTCAATGTACCATTTTGATCTTGTTTAGGTGTAATCGCTAGCACACCATCTGAACCAACCGTAACGGTGGCAAGGTCGTAGTTGCCCGCACCATCGCCTTTATCTTCAAGCACAATATCCGAACCATCAAAACCTTGATCTTCAACATCAGAGTCATTTGCAAGAATTGCCAATGTTGTTGCAGTATCTTCGTTTGTTGTTACCGTGTCATTTCCTGCCACAGGTCGGTCGTTTACAGCACCAATATTAACGGAAATCGTGGCAATATTTGACTTACCACCTTCACTGTCAAGAATCGAGTAAGTAAAGCTATCACTCCCCGTCTCATTAGCATTTGGCGTATAAGTAATGGTGCCATTATTCAAGTCTATTGCCGCTTGGCCTTTACTTGGCTGAGACTCAAGTGCAATAGCCCCTGTTGGGTTGGTATCTTCGACATCCGTTGCATTTGCCCTAACCGCCAATGCTGATGTTGGCGTGTCTTCGTCTATATTCGGTGTAAAGTTAGCCGCGACTGGTAAGTCATTTACCGGCGTTATAGTAATACTAACCGTTGCCTCATTTGATTCAGCCTGAGTTGAATCTTTAACCGTATAAGTAAATGAGTCAGCACCATTTGCATTGGCAGTTGGCGTAAAGGTGACAATGCCATTGGTCACACTGACTTGGCCTTTTGTTGGCTGCGTTTTAATCGTGACCGATGATGCTACCATGTTGTTTTCAGGGTCACTATCATTGGTAAGCACATTCACCGAGTTAGAAGCATCTTCAAGCGTAGTGAGCGTATCGTTCACAGCCGTTGGTGCATCTTCAACCGCATTCATATTGATTGTCACGGTATACACAGGCGAACTAGCATTCGCACTGTCTTCAACATGATAGGTGAAGCTATCGGTATGATTTTCACTCCCCCCGTGAACATAGCTAAAACTACCGTCGGTGTTGAGGGTTAACGTGCCGTATTGCGGATCGGTGTCTTTCACTATCGTTAGACTGTCGTTGGAATCAAGATCATCGTCACTCGCAAGCGACAGTAGACCATTATTGAAGTCCCGCGTTAGTGTTGCGCCTTCATCTATCGTGAAGCTAGTATTTTTCCCCGTTGGAGCATCATTGGTATTAACAACTTCAATATTAAATGCGGTGAGCGTATCGCTATCCGTACCATCGCTTACTGAAATTTCAATATTAGAAGTGGTGCCAACGTGAGAATCATCAGGAGTACCTGAGAGCTTACCCGTTTGCGTATCAAATGTTGCCCAACTTGGTTTATTCGTAATACTAAAGGTATGAGTATCGGCTGTGTCAGAATCAGTCAAGGTCGGCGTAAAGTCGTATTCACTGTCTTCATTGACGCTCGTTGCCGGTGTGCCTGTGAGCACAGGGGCAACATTATACTTTTTAGTGACGGTGTCAGTTACCGCACTCGATTCATTCCCAGCGTTATCAGTTACAGTAACAGATAACGTCAATGTTCCTTCGTTTAATGAGGTGACATTAATTCCGGTCTCTTGGTGCGTAGTACCCGTTATAGATATTGCACTTGAGCTAGTTACTGAACTGCTACCGTCTGAGATTTCATAAGTAAAACTACCCGCTGATTCCAAGCCCGTTAATGTGAAGCTAAATGCAGTTTCATTACCTGCATTGATTAAATCTTGGTCAATCGCAGCTGAAATCCCACTTGGTGCGGAGTTGTCTAGCGTGACTGTCGTGCTCGCTGCGCTTGAGGTATTGCCTGCAGCATCACTTTGCGATGCCGTTACCGTCAATGTGCCATTGTTAAACGTGCTAACATCAAATTCTGAGCCACTTATTGTCCATTCGCCGGAACTATCAGCAGTGACAGTACGATCCAAACTATTCGCACCATCATTGATAGTGACAACTACGCTATTTCCAGCTTCCGCTCCCGTTCCTACTATCAAAACATCATCATCTTCTGACGCATTTATTAAATCATCGCCTTCTATAGGCGTTGTGATCGCAGGTGCTGAAGGTGCTGAGTTATCCAATGTGATCGTGGTGCTAGCTGCACTTGAGGTATTACCTGCCGCGTCACTTTGAGTAGCTGAGACCGTCAATGTGCCATTATTAAACGTACTGACATCAAATTCCGAGCCACTTATAGTCCAGGCCCCTGAGCCGTCCGCAGTGACCGTTCGATTAAAACTATTTGCACCGTCATGAATAGTAACGGTTACACTATTACCCGCTTCAGCGCCTGTTCCTACAATCAACACATCATTATCTTCCGCCGCATTTACTCGGCCATCACCTTCAATTGGTGTCGTAATTGTCGGTGCAGAAGGTGCTGTATTATCGAGTGTAACAGTGGTACTTGCTGCACCAGAGATATTTCCTGCTGAATCTGTTTGCGTCGCCGATACAGTTAATTCGCCATTACTAAATCCACTAACATTGAACTCACTGCCACTGATAGTCCAGTTCCCGCTACCATCGGAAGTTACATTTTGATTCAGCGTTGCTGAACCGTCAGTAATACTCACGCTAACAGTCACGTTAGCATCGGCACCAGAGCCAGCAATCAAGACATCATTGTCTTCAGCAGCATTAATTTGACCATCACCCTCAATTGGAGTCGTAATACTAGGCACTGAAACACTCGTATCAATGACCATTGATAAGCTACTGCTATTGGTAATATTACCGGCGGTGTCCGTTGAGCGCGCTGTGATTGCGTGCGTACCACTGGTCATCGCCGAACTTGGAGTAATAGTCCATGCACCTCCCGCAGCTGTGGCTGAGCCAACAACGCCATCAAGATCAGAAATTAGTGTCACTGTGTCGCCGGTAGATGCACTTCCTGTGAATGTGGGCGTTGTATCATTAGTAATGTTATCTGCATTTGAGGAGCCGGTATCACTCCCGGCGGTCAAATCTGGCGTGCTTGGCGCGGTAGGGGCTGTATTATCGATCGTTACGCTTAAAGCACTAGAGCTACTACTTACGTTCGTGCTCGCATCCGTGGCGGTCGCAAAAATCGAATGTGATAACCCTGCAGTCAACGGATCCGTTGTAATTTGCCAATTACCACCTGTTGCTGTGCCAGTACCAATGACCGTGGTGCCTCCACCTACCTGATCACTATATAATTTAACCGTCGCCCCGCTCTCAGCAGTACCACTGAAAGTTGGTGTGGTGTCATTGGTAATGTTGTCTGAGCTTGAAGCCCCAGAGTCTGAAGCCGCATCCAAGTCTGGTGTCGATGGCGCATTTGGGGCCACGTCATCGTTGACTGTTATCGTGAATGACTCTTGATAACTTGCGGTTCCATCACTCGTTTGAATACAAATAACATAGTCACCCGGAGATGTTGATGCTTGCGTTTGTAACGTAGCTCCTGAAAATTGGAAACTGCCGTTACCCGTATTTGCGCTACATGTACCACCATCGCTACTGCCAGCCGTAACCAAGCTATAGGTATGACTGTCACCACTTTCCACATCTGTGGTGCTGGCTGTCGCCACGGTCGCAGCAGTTCCGGTATTCGATTGGTCTATGCTTGTTGCTGTCAATGCAATATCGGTAGGGGCATCATTTACGGGAGTAATAGTAACTGCGGCCTGATTTGTACCAGTACTGTCTGCCGTACCATCATTAAAGGTATAGTTAAGTGTTACAGATGAGCTTGGATCCTCAGAGCTGTTACCGTAGCCAATTGATTGCAATACATTATCCACTAGAGCAGAAGTAGCACTGCTGTTGAAAGTGAGTACCAGTGTGCCTGCAGAGTTAGTTGTTACTGTACCGACCTCAGTGCTATCGTAACTTAACGTGCCTCCCTGAGTCAGCGTACCAAGCAACCCTGTGTTACTAAAGATATCTTGACTGTTAGCGCCACCTGAGCGTGAGATTGTTAGCGACGCACCATCATAGTTACCATTTCCGCCATTGAGTGCGTCAAGCTCAGTATCTGCAATGGTTACATCACTGTCTATCGCAATCGAAGTGCCATTTTCAGTAAAGGTATTACCACCATTTAAATTACTAAAGACAGGCTCATCATTCGCAGCTGCAAAGGTGATCACTGTATCACTGCCAGAGTCAGCGACCGTGAATGCAAGGTCCTCCCCTGGGGCGTTCGTAAGGGAAAGCGACACTTCTATACTGGTGAAATCAGTTGCATTGGTATCCACCTCTAACGTGCTCGTGCCGCTGAAACGAATATTGCTGGTTGATAACCCTGTTACGCCTGTAATTGTTATCTTATCTCCGATGCTAAGATCGGCTATTGTGTCACCATTTAAATCACTTTGTTCACCGATAAAATTATCGTTACCATCGTTACCTGTCATGGTATCTGTACCGCCGCCAGGACGTATAGTGTCTGCACCACTACCACCTGTGATCGTATCAGAACCATCCAAATCTGTTGCCGTTATTTCTAGCACATCACTAGAAAAGGCAGAAGCGTCTATGACTAAGTCAGACGTGATTGCACTGCCGCTGGCATTTGTAACCGACACAGTTTGACCGTCGGCATTAAAGTTATCAGTAAGGGTGATCGTTGCTGCGCTATTGGTGCCAATTGAAATGCCTTCAACAGCAGAAACCGAGGTGGTCGAGAAGTCAAATGCTCCACCATCCATAAGTTTTAATGTCTCACTGCCCGCCGCCCCTGAAATCGCTGTTGCAAAATCACTCAGATTGGCCGTATCAATCGCAACAGTTGCACCACTTGATAGACTAAGGTTTCCTATATTGAAGAATCCACCTCCAGTTACATCCGCACCATCTGACGCTAAAACAAGATCTGCTACGTTCGTGTCGCCAGTTAAATCGCCAGTGTAGGTGCTACCACCTATATTGAAGGTAATCGCATCATCATTAGCAGTTGCTGAAACATCAGTGGTACCGTTACTGATGGTAATGGTCCTAGTATTGCTAGAATCGTCACCAACACTATAAACTTCAACCGAAGAGAAAGTTGTGATATCCCCATCACCAGAAATATTGATAGTTTCTGATCCAGCTGCTGAAATATTACCAGTAAAACTTTCATGTTGAGCTACTGTCATGGAAACAGACGCGCCGGAGGCTATCGTTAAATTACTGACCGCGTTTATATTTGCTGCCGTAATATCAGCACCAGAACTTAAAGACAAAGTATCGGCAGTGGTATTTTCGCCTGTAATTGTTCCAGTATAAGTGAGCGAACCTAAATCGAAGGTAATTGCGTCTGAAGTTGAAGTACCAGTAACAGAATGACCTGCACCGCTCACGGTCACCGTTCTTGAATTGGTTAAATCATCAGATAAAGTATAATTTTCAAGCGCTGAAACAGTTGTAATATCGCCATTGCCAGAGACAGTTAGAGAATTAGTGCCGCCGCCGGAAACCGTACCAGTAAATGACGACAACTGAGATACTGAAACTGTTGCAGAGCCACCAGTTGCGACAGAAAGGTTTTCAAAACCGCTTACTGACGCGCCTGCGATACTTCCGCCATCACTAATTGAAAGCGTATCTGTACCACTGCCTCCTGCTAGAGTACCGGTAGCTGTGAATGTACCAACATTTACGGTGTCGTCACCACTGCTGCCTGTTACACTTTGCCCAGCAGCGCCAAGCGTAAAGGTATTAGCCGCTGAAAGTATGTAAGTTTCAATTGCACTGTTACCCGTTAAACCATCACTCACATCACTGATTGTAATCGTCTCGGTTGCCGCTGCTGTGATTGTTGAGAAGCTGTCATGCTGAGCTTCCGTCATAGTGACTGACGCATTATCACTTAAGGTCAGTGATTCGAAACCGCTGAGCGTAGCGCCACTGATGTTTGCACCATTATCTGCTTGTAGAGTATCTGTGCCTGCGCCAGCTGCGAGCATACCTGATGGCGTAAACCCGGTTACATTAACCGTGTCATCCCCGCTGCTACCCGTCACATTTTGTGCTGCTGCTCCCATGGTAAAGTTCATTGCAGCACCTAACACATAGGTTTCAATATCGCTATCACCGGTTAGGGTTTGATCTCCATCAGCGCTAGATATTGTAAATTGGTTTGTACCTGAACCATTGATGGTAGTAAACGCATCATGCTGTGCTTCGGTCAGCGTTAAAGAACCGTCATTGTCTGGGGTTAATGTTTCGAAATTAGTTAATGACGTAAAGTTAGCTAGATTAGAGCCAGTTACTACAAATAGCGTATCGGTACCAGCGCCCCCATCCGCAGTTGAACCGGCGATATGACTAGTATCAGCAATAGTCAGTGTTTCATCGTCACCAGTAAAGGTGATTGCTGGAGATAAGTTTGTGCCGTTTGTTGTATTAAAACCGGCTGCGGCACTGCTCGCTGCAGTAACGTTGCTCACAGAGACAGTGGCTGTGCGAGATACACTATTGCTGGTACCATCGTTGATCACAACAGTTACGGTTCTTGCGGTTTCGTTGGGAGTACCGGAGGTATTGTTGTAAGTGATCGCCTGTAGGAACGTTTGCACTTCTGACGCTGAAGCCGTTGCGCCAGTGATAGAAATTGTATCTTGTAGCGAAATATCAGAAGAACCCGAAATTCCCGTCAATGCATCTTGAGCGGATGCACTGACATTCAGGCCTTCAGATGCACCGTCTTGATCGTTAGTAAGACTTACTGTTATGGTGGTAATTGTGTCGCCATCAGCTTCCGTCACAGCAGCATTCGCGGCGATATTGACCGCACCACCACCTTCAGAAAATGAAGCACTACTATCATCGCTGCCACTCGTTGAATCTAAATCAACTGCAGGTGCGGTGTTGGCCGTCGAGAAATTAAAGGTAGTATCGTCACTGATCCCCGCAAAACTGTTTCCCGCAGAGTCATCAACAGCAGTTGCATCAATACGAATGGCGTAGTTGCGATTACCGGTTAGGTCATTAGTAGGGTTTATATAAATTTTATCATTTGTAATGCCAATACGACCTGCACTTGGGCTAGTCGTCGTACCGTCGCTTTCTGTCGCGACATCAAACACTTCAAAATCACTACTACCACTGACGTCACGAATAGTAATGTTACCAGTTCCAAGGGCTATATTTTCGTTGAAGTCAATAGTAATATTACTACTTCCTGAGACCCCTGTCGCATTGTCATTCGGTGTTGAGTTTCCACCATCGAACGTAGGTGCAACCTCATCGATATCTGTAACCGTAATGGTAATATTTTGTGTAGCCGTGTTGTTGCTACTTCCACCGTCATTGGCAGTAACCGTAATATTGTAAATATTGTCGCCGCCGTTGTCTCCCGGCGATTCATAATCCGGTGCAGTCTTAAACGTGATGACACCAGAGCTTGAGTTAATATTGAACTGCGAAGCGTCTGTACCAGATAAGGAATAAGTGATCCCTGAGTCATTGCTACCGCCATCACCATTGTCAGCATTAACATCCAGCACTGTGCCCGTGTCATTTTCTGCAAAGTTAGTCGATGCGCTGCTGTTAAAGGATGGAGGATTATTACTAGGCGTTCCTGGATCCCAATAACAAACTCCCGCAGGACAATTAGCCTGATTATAAGTTTCACAAATTCCTACAGGATAGCCAGGTAAGGGTGTACACTGCAAAAACTCGAGCCGCCCCCAATTTGGGTCGCGTGTGACCGTAATGGTTTTGCTAGTCAATCTTGACTGCACGTGCTCTAGCGCTTGCTGATTAACAGCGGTATGAGCCGCCCCCCCCTGTAATGTCTCTGCATTTGCTAGCGTTGATGAAGCCACTGCCACAGGTAATTGAATGGCTGCACTGCATAGCAATGCGGCCTTAATATGGGTTTGTAGTTTACTGTGCGTAAATACCATTGCGCTGTTATGTTCTGTATCCATAGTTTTATCCACATTTTATACCCAGAAGCTCACTTCCAAGGTAGGAACGACCTTTATCCAACTTGTTGTGTTATCAGTAGCTAACACAGCCGTTTAATTACTTTACTTACTCCGGTTGTCCAACGCTAAACCAGACACTTGAGCCAGCTTTTGTTTGACTTTACTTACCGGTAATTCGGGTTCAGCGGCCAACAGCAGTGCAATCATGCCCGTACCATATGCCGCTGCGTAAGAAGTACCACCAAAACCACTGTAAGCATTATTTTTTGCGGTTACCTTGGCGCTGTAACCTGGCATCCAAGCACTTACCGATTTACCAAAGTTGCTAAAACTTGCCGGCATACCGCCACTATTCATTGCGCCCACCACCACCGCAGACGCAATACTCGCCTCTGTGCTGTTTGCTTTAATCATCTTCCCGCTGTTTCCGGCGGCTATTACTACCAGCGCACCTTTACCGCCTCGGCTGGTTTGTGCTAAGCCATCAATGGCATCTTTTATTGGTTCTAGTAGTAACTGTGTTCGCCAACTCATGTTAACAACATCGGCTTGCGCCAGTTGCGCGATATGTAACGACTCCAATGTATGGCTTGTCCAGCTTTTTGTTTGCCTTATTGCAATAAGCCCTGCGTCGATTGCAAGGCCCGCCATTTCAGCTGGCAAAGCGTCATTTGCTCTGGCAAAAATCACTCCAAGTACCTTAGTACCATGTTTATCAAAGCGGCTTTGCGGCTGTACGTCCTTGACTCTTCTTTCAATATCGTAGGTGAGTAATACCTTAGTTTTACTTAAGGCCTCATGTTTTAAATCAAAGCCATCATCGATAACAACTATTTTTACTCCCTCGCCTTGAGTCGATTGTTGTAGTTCTTTTTTCCATTTCTCTAACTGAAATAAACGAAAAGGTAAGCTTTTCATAGAATCTGATTGCGACAAGGTTTTTGTTAGCCATTGCGCAGCGCTATTGTTTTCAACTTCGAGCTTACTTTTTATTTGTAAAATATCTGGTTGAGCATATATTACCCCCTCCAAACCACTGGCAATCGCTAGTGCACCAGTCAAGCGCTTTGCGGACGCGTCTTTTAGCGATACCACCATAAACTCGTGCTCTGCAAATGGCCCAAAGGTGGCTAGCTGACTCACCTCTATTTTTTGTTTTAAGGCGTTTGCAGCGTTACCGCCCATCCCAACCTTTATTTTTATGATTATTCTGTTACTCAGCTCTACCAATTGTTCTGAATTAGCAAACTTATACACACTCTTAGGTTCAGCGCTGCTCTGTTCAAGCTTTATCTTGTTGCCAAAATTAACAAACTCAACTTCCTGTGCATTCGTCGTACCAATAGATAAAACAACAAATATAAAGCACAGCACCAGCTTTAATCTTGTTAGATAAAAAAGCTGACAAACCTCTTTTTTACACATTGGTTACCACTCTTACAAACACCACAGTAAGTTACTAATTTAAAAGCGATAATAACACCCAATTACCGCCGTAAAATATAAGTATTAGTAAGGATCAGCACCAACAACAAGCCAATCTCTTACTAATACTTTGCGCCTTACTAAGCTAGTTCCTTGGTGGAAATGTACCATCTAGTGCCAATGCAAACTGAATCGCCAAAAATGGTTGGCGGTTTTCATGCCCGGCATTTGCCATACCATTGGCACCAAGCGCAGTATAGTCCATCGCTATCTGCTTTTGCACATCAGGAGCATTATCATAAATAGTACCAGTTGTAGACTGAGCGAGTAGATTCCCCTGTGCCGTATCAACCGTTCCGCCTAATGAAGTCGTACCATAAAAAGTATGGGTATGAGCAGGTAAGTTCGACTCATATAGCACAACTTCATTTTCGCCTTGCTTTTCAGTTAACCAATTTGGTGTCAGGCCAGGACCTGTCCCCGTCCCCATCGGAACTCTACATTGTAAATCTGGTACCCCCATGGTGGTGCGACAATCACCACCAAAGTTACAGCCTATTACCGCAAAAAGTGCTGAATTTTGCGATATAGGTAGTAGCTGTCCTCCACAACTGGTCCACCACTCTGGTGTAAAATTGCATACAAACATTCGAACTTCACCTAAAAAACAATCAGCCATTCTTCTTCTCCTTAATTTCTAGGTGGATACATGCCATTTAGGCATATGATAAAATTAACCCCAAGGCTAGGCATTTTGTTTTCATGAGCCTGATTGCTTCCCGCAGAGGCAATGATGCCGTTATACATAGCTGAAGGACCATCACCATTCTGGGCCGTTGCTGGTTCACAGTAAATATTCGCTTTACCCAACACTTGCCCAGCAGGGTTTGTACCCGTAGCGGTGTTGTTACTTACCTGAAAATTATGGCTATGCGATGGTATTTGACTGATATCTAAGGTGACCGTTTCTACCCCTTTCATTGTTCCTATCTGTGTTGGCGTTAATCCGGGACCACTGCCGAACCCCATAGGTAATCGACCCCGCATATCAGGAAACCCAAAACTACTTCTACCATCTCCACCATAAGTATTCCCAAGCAAAGAGAATAATGCTTCATTCCCTGGAATTGCGGTGATCTGTCCGTAGCAAAACGCCCATTTAAACGGCGAGTAATTGCCAGCAAACATCGTTATCTGTCCAATAAACCCTTCCATTACGACCTCCTTAGTTTCGGCTCGGATAAATGCCAGTAAGTGCAATGGCAAAGTTAAGAGATAAGCTGGGTTGCATATTATTGTGGCTCTGACCGCCGCCAATGCTTGATACCGTGGAGCCCGAGGTATTTACCAAACTTGTGGCTGCGGCATATATAGGCTCTGCCGTCTGCGTCGCCATTTGGTTTGGTCCCGGAATGTTAGCAAGTGGGAAGTTAGCCGTTTTCGTACTTGCTTGCACATCGTGGGTGTGTGCAATATTTGCTAAGGTTAACGTTACGTTTTCAGCGCCACCAGCATTGCCTCTATCGTAACTAGCGCTTCCTAAGTTACCAAGCCCCACCGGCACTCTGCCACGAAAGTCTGGTAAACCAAAGGTTGTTCTACCATCACCACCATACGCGGTGCCGGTGAGAGAATAAAGCGCTGGATTTTGGCTAATTTGAATTAGCTGACCATTACATAAAGACCAATTTTTAGGTGCCCAATTGTAGCCATAGAGGGTAACCTGTCCAATATAGGGTTCTGACATTATTAAACTCCTTTATGCTTCTTTTTTTATGCTGATAATTATTTGATACTTGTCTTTTTCGTATGCAGATAAAAACAGTGGCATTTCACCCAGCTTTTGATGCTTTAATGTATACGTATCATCAGTAAGCGGAAAATTTGATTTGGCGGTTAACGTTACAGAAAATCCTTCAAATTCATTACTGTTTAGCTTGCACTCATCAATAGCATCAACTTGCAACTCGTTTAGCTTATGCTTGCCATCGGCCGTAAAAACTTCAACATCCTGACCGATTAAGTCTTCAAATAAACTACTAGTTAGTTTCACAACACTTGCTCCTTTGCTCATTAAGTTAGACTCGCTCTTGTTAACTAAAAAACAGTTATTAATACCAATGATCAAGCGAGGCGCTTTATTACCTTTCGTTCATTACCCCTCTTTTTAAATTAACCTAAAACTATATTCCTCAAAGCTGGCGGATACCAAATTAGTAACTCATAAGGAGCCTTAATTGATTCAATTTTAAAGCCTAGCTTCTGATATAAACGCTTTGCATCGTAATTATTTTGCAATACCGACAAAGTCATCGGCACGCCGGATTGAGCAGCAGCTTGCTGGAAAGATTGAACAACTGCTGCACCAAGCCCTAATCCACGAGCTTGAGGTATTAAAGCAATTTCTATTAATCTCACTTCATTATTACCAAAGTCAATTGTCGCCTTGCCTATTCGCTCATGGTGTTTTTCAATAATGAAATACATAGCGTTTGGAAATTGATCTCCATAGCCATTACTTTGCGCTTTAAACTGCATTTCAATAATTGACTCTATAAAATCCTTATCTCCATCAATCAACTGCAAATCTTGCCGAGTGCTATGGTGTAAGCTTTCCAGAAAGCCTTTATCTTCTGGTTTTGACGGTCTAACATATAAACCATCTGGAGGCGTAAACTTCATCACTCTTACCTTTATATTTTAACTATAAAAACCAACTACTTTTCGATTAATAGCACCAACTAATTTATCATCAAGTCGATTACCAATTTTATCAAGCAGCCAAAACTCAAATTCCTCAAACAACCTAAACCGATACAAGGCTTCTAAAACCAATTCTAAACTTAACTCAAGTTCACCCCATATTTGTGTATCCAAAGACCACTCACATTCATGGTTGTTAATATCAAGCTTATTTATTTTATTTAATTGGCATTTAACGAAGATACGTTTAATTTGGAAAATTCCAGACTCACCCACCTCATGATAAGCGGGAAGATTTGGTAAACTTTCATCAGGGAAGCTAAAGATGAACTCAGGTATTGGATCGTCAATATACTCAAAAGTAATCCGATCACCGGCCTTTAGATTTTTATCTTGGTACTTAATTGGTAAATTCAAGCTGCATTGGTTTTCGGTGAGTCTATGCTCCCTATAGACTTTGATTTCCGTTTTCAATTCCAGTGTATGATAAACTTTCCCGCAATCCGGTACCTCAAACGAACCAGATAAAACATCTAGGTTATTCTCATTGAGTGCGCTTGCTGTGTTTTTATCGAGACGGAAAAACGAACCAAGCTCAGCTGGGTTGACTCTATGCTCACTTTTCGTCAGAGAACTTGGATTGCATAGCCAAGCAGTAAGCTCAATTTCTTGAGGTATGAGCTCTCCATCTGGCTTTAAAAACTGTTGAAGGTGGCTAAAAATCCATACTTGAGGCTCTCTGCGTAATAAGGTATTCATGGTCTCGGAAATGATGAGATCAAACTCTATTGGTTCTTCAGGTAGCCAAGTTGTTGCATCTGCGTGCACTATACGTTTCACCATATGAGCGATATCAAGTTTAGTTACCAGCTCATGTATTGCTTGCGTATTTTCTGGATGAATATCTAAAAGTGTTACTGAGACTGGACTCGTTTTGTGGAGCGCGAGAAAAGGTAATAGTAATACACCATATGGCCCGGTCCCTGCGTAGAGGATATTTATATTATCTTGCTGATTGATTTTGTCTCGTATCGCGCTCGCAACGCCCTGCATAAATATCTGACTACGTAGCGTTTCTAGTAAACATTTAGCTGCCTGAACAGGTGAAATCGCGACCCCTTTGTCAGTGTTTATATCAGACCAATCATTCATATCGAAGTCAGTGGATACGCCTGTTAGTTCAGCTAGAGCCTCAGACATAGATACTGCGTGAGGTCTATTTAGCCCAGCATCAATCTCATTTAGGAGCAAAGCTTGAGAGTGCTCTAGCAATTTTTTTACTTGGTACACGCTGCCAGACGTCATTACAGATCCTTCAACCTATTATTTTTAAATCACTTGCTAACGAAACACACTGCATTTTTTTAACTTGTACAATTTTCACAAGGAACGTCCATTGAGCCTGACTGGCAATCTATTAACCAATCATTTACTTTACAATCAATAACGATATTGACTCTATCAAGGTTTCCTCGGTTAGCGACACTGTGTATTTTGTCCGCATTTATGTACCACACCTCTCCCTCTTTCATTGGTACTTGCATACCATCAACAACAAACTCAAGAGCAGTGTCAATGACCAAAGGTATATGAAGTCTTGCTTCACCATTTTCGATACAAAGGCCGCCATCTCTGTGAGGTTTTATAAAAGCACCAGCTTTCAATCGCATGATTCTTACGGAGAGAACTTCACAAGGGAAATTATCAACAAATGATTTAAGTAGCGGCTTTTCTTCTAATATAGGTAAGTTTTGCCAGTGAGTGCCTGACTCAATCGCAAAGTTTTGTAAGATCGGGTGAGCAGATAAATGCTCTGACAAACAACGCAACGCAACTACGTCCCAGCCGCCGTCGTAATTCGCTTTATTTACATGGTCAGTCCAAGCCAGCTCCTTCAGTGTCCCTAGCTCGTCGAGTACTTGTTGATGTTCTAGAAAAATTGGAAGCTTAAAATAAGCTAACCGTTCCTTACTATATGGCATAACCATCCTTAAGTGCACAGATAACTAACCTAACGTAACTCAAGCTCCAAACTGCTTAAGTGGCAAAAAAGTAAAATCCGATCAAGCCCTTACTCAGCTTAGTCCACCTCGATAAAATTGCGAATATTTTGATCTAATTTCCATTGGCGATCTGAAAACTTCCCACCATTGATAATAATCTGATTAGCGCCATCGATACTTGTAACTGTGCGTTTTTGCTTTTGACTCAATGTATAGTTTTTTAAAAATACTCCATTGCTTTCAAAAACTTTGATACTAGAACTGCCAGAATTCAAAACAAATAACTGATTAGACTTACCAATGGTGATGCTCTTTGGACCATTAAGTTGATAGTCTTGCTCAATTCCGAACTCACCAAAAGTGCCCACTATTTCACCGCTAAAGTCGGCTAACACTATGTGGTGCTTTCCAGGTTGCAATAAATAAAGCTGTTGTTGTGTCGGATCTACAGCAAAATCTTTAAGATCGCTAATGTATTTAGGTAAAGGCAATTCATTGGAAGCAGGGTTACCCTGGGTATCAAAAACCCTGATCCCCCTCTCATGTTCGAAGTAAACGTAGAGAGAATCTCCGTAACGCCTAATTATATTGGCTCTTTTTTTAAAAGAAACTCGTTCCCCTGAAGGGCTTAGAACATCCCTGATAGGTACTTGAATACCGAGTTCATTTAATAGCTTTTCAGGAAGCCTTTCCGTTGTATCTTTTGATACTCCAGAAGCAGTGAAGCTTTGTCTAGCAAAACTAACAGGAGGCAAGACTGATGCAACCGTGAGTGCTGCACCAGCAAACATAAACGTTCGGCGTTTCATTCATTTTTCCTTTTTATTCTTATAGGTAAAGTATGCCAACTTTTTCGAGCAGAAGGAATTACACTCCATTACAAGCAATATTCCAAAAAACTCACCCAAATAAAAATATAATATTTTCAAATACTTATAAAATCCCACAGTCAACCCAGACTGTTAATTATCCAATTTTAAAAAACAATTAAAATTCTCATGCTAGACAAGTATTTACATTCCAATTACCCTATACCATTAACAAAAAATAAGAATTAGTAATCATATGTCTCTGACACAGTTTTCGGATAGCCATATTGTCGATGTATTCCAGTCTGACAAATACCAACTACTTGAAAAAATTGGAGAAGGTGGATTCGGTAAAGTTTTTAAGGCGCGCCAAATAAACACAGGGCAAATCGTTGCACTAAAATTTTTGGCGTTAGAACCACAACTAGAAGCGACGAAAAAACAAAGATATGCAGAACGTTTCAATCGTGAAACCTTACTTTGTAGTCAATTAAACCACCCAAATATCGTACGATTATTAGATAAAGGACAATTAAATGAAAATTTAATGTTTGGAGTCTTCGAGTATGTGGAAGGACAAACATTAAGGGACTATCTAAGTCAAAATGGCGCGATTGATTCTGTGTATGCAACCGACATCATGTTGCAGGTGCTAGATGCACTTATTCATGCCCATCAACAAGGCATCATTCACAGAGACATAAAACCAACCAATATTATGCTAAGCCAATCTGGTGCTAAGACTTACGCCAAAATACTTGATTTTGGTATCGGTACACTTGCGCAAGAAAGCCGCCAACATGACTTTGAAACAATCACGCTTACGCAAGAAACATTGGGCACGCCTTCTTACAGCGCACCAGAACAATTACGTGGCGAGCCAGCTTCTACCAAATCAGATCTTTATGTATGGGGTCTGGTATTCTTAGAATGTTTAACTGGCGTGCCTGCGGTAACGGGCACTAGCGTCGCATCGATTTATCACAAACAATTAAGCGATGTACACATTCCAATTCCAAGCGCCCTACTTGGCCACCCCCTTGCGGGACTGCTTAGGCGTGTACTCAATAAAAGTGCGTTGGAACGTGTGATCACTGCAACCGAGGCATTTTCTGAACTTGCTCGGATGAACGTATCGAACCTTGTTGGTGTGCTAAATGATGTTAAAGCCCAGCATGGTTACGACGAAACCACAGTAATGATCCGTGATGACGATCCTAATCATCGCGCCATTCAAGAATATACTGCGCTTACCGAACGCAAACAGCTAACCGTTCTTGCGGTAAGGTTAAGTGTCAAAGCACTCGACAACAATGAAAAAGACTTCGATGTCATAGACACGGTTTATAAATCTCAACGCAATCACTTTATTGATATCGCGACTCGTTACGGCGCTTATCATGTGGGTAATCTCGCCGATACCAGTTTGTTTTATTTTGGCTACCCCGTTAGCAGCGATAATGATGCGCGATTATCTGCCCGTACCGCACTTGAAATGATAAGCGAGCTTGCGAAGCGTAACGCGCTAATGCAAGAAGCTCACAGAGTCGCGCTTAACGCCCATATAGGCATTCACACTGGAATATTTATTACCTATGCTAATGCCGTACCTGAAGGACATCACGCGAATATTGCAGCAGCACTCTCCCGTGAAGCTGGCGAGCGTCAAGTCTTATGTAGTGCAGAGTCACGCTCACTCCTTGATGCTTTTTCTGAATTCAATCTGTACGGTCAAGTACAAATAGGCCCGTTATTTGAACTAACGCCGGTTTATAACTTGCAAGGAGAACGTCGCATCGAAGCATTTGGCTTTATGCGTGGTACAAAGAACCATCACGAACTTGTTGGTCGTCACCTTGAGCTTGAACAGACACTTTCACTCATTAATAACGAGGTCGAAGGTGCAACCCGCATCGCTCACATTCATGGTGAGGCTGGCATAGGTAAATCTAGGCTGCTGCAAGAAATTCGTGCTAATGCACCGCAATATCAACATTTAGTCGCCCAGTGTTTACCAGAGCATCAAAATAATGCTTTGTATCCAATTTTAACGCTGGTCAAGTATCTATTTAACACCGAGCAGCTAGATGCTCATTCAGCCAATACCGTTTTTAGTTATGTATTATCCAACATGGATAGTAAGCTCGATTTAGCACAAGCTATCCCTGTGTTGCTAGTTTGGCTCAATATCTCACTTGATGATGAAATCACGCCTTCTACACTTTCTCCCGATGAGCAAAAGCAAGTGTTGTTTAAAGGGCTTTGTGCATTGTTATTGTCAAATCGCCATGGACTCAGCAAGTTTAAGCTCTACATTATCGAGGACATTCACTGGGCAGATAGCACCACCTTAGAGTTTTTACATCACTTTGTCGGTGCGCTCGCTTCAGGTGATGTTTTACTAAGCACTTCAAGACAAGCGGTACCAACTCAGTTAAAAGACCTCACCTTAGTGGATGTTTGTCTGAAAAAACTAACCGAAAAAGCCACAGAAGATTTTATCATTAATTTGTTTGATGGCCGCCGAGTGTCAGAGCAAGTTCTCAAATTACTTACCAGCCGCACCGACGGGATCCCGCTATTTATTGAAGAACTCGTCAACATGCTTAAACAAAAGGCATTAGTTGGAGATAAAGGCGGAGAGATTGACTTCCTCGCACCTGACAAACTTGACCAAGTACCTACGAGTTTAAGAGAGTCATTACAACAAAAACTAGATAGCCTTAGTCACGCAAAAGAAACAGCCCAACTAGCAGCCACAATTGGCCGAGAGTTTGAATATGATTTACTCGTTGCGGCATCTTCTTTAAGCGAGAACCAGATCCAAAACGACTTAAATGAGTTGATAGCAAACGACCTTATTGTGCAGCAACGTCGTGTTGATAACGATAGCTATATTTTTAAGCATGCGCTGGTGAGAGATGCGGCTATAGCTAGCATTCCTAGCTTTCTACACACACAGCTTTATAAAAAGTTAGCAAATGTTCTTTTGTGCAATGATAGTACTCACTTTAATAGCCGTGTTTCTTTACAGCTCCAAGCCGAATATTACATTGGTGCAGAACTCATTGAACTTGGAATAGGCTCCCTGATTGCCGCTGGTAATGAACAGAATCAAAAAGGTGCCTATAAAGAGGCAATGAACCTATTATCAGGTGCTGAAGGCTTATATCAAAGTAAAGCGCTTGATAAGGTAGAAATTGCGTTGAGAATTTACCTTGGGATTGCGCACAGCCTCTCAGCAACCCTTGGTTTTTCTGATCCTCATGTCGAACTTTATTATAATAAAATTAACGAACTGGAGTTATCGGCAGCTGATCCTGAGCTAGTGTTGGCTGCTCACTTTGTGTCTTCAGTCTTTGGTATTGTTACCTGCCAACATCACATGACAAAAAGAGCGCTTGATAGCCTCTCAGAAATAGCAAATGAAAAAAATGGTCAGCATTTAAAAGTACCAGTTTTATTTCAGCTAGGGCAATTTGCTACTGTAAGCGGAAAGCCAGAAGAAGGTTTTTCATACTTAAAGCAGAGTTTAGCTGTATATGACCCCACGCACCGTAAGTTTTATAGTGAGCTAATAGCATACGATATAGAAGTTGCGATTCGAGTTTATGGCGCGCTAAATGCGGCACAGATTGGTGATCGTAAAATCGCTTTAGACTGGCTTGAAAAAGCCTTAAATCAGGCAAAATCTATAAACAACCCCCACACTATAGCCCATAGCTATGTGAGAGCATCTCAGCTTTATATAATACTTAGGCAACCAGAAAAAGTACTTGAATATGCTGATTTAGCACTAACAGTATCCAATTTACACGGCTATCAATTATGGACAGCTTTTGCGAAATGCTTTAAAGCATGGGCATTAGCAACACTTAACGGCAACCGTTCGGAGGAAAGCCCTGTTTCACTATTTGAACAAGGAACACAGTTTCTAGACGCTGTAGGACTAAAATCTCATGCACTCTGGTTAGCTGCGTTAAAATCCCAAGTTTTATATAAACTTGGCCACAAACCTCAGGCTTTAACGCTTATTTCAACTACAATCAAAGATCTGAAGACTAGCGATGAAAAGCTATATCAACAAGAAATTATCGACACAATAAGGATGATTGAAAATAATGAATAAGTTATTAATTAAACTAACTATTAATTTATCCTTTGTATTCTCTATTGCTTCCTCATGGGCAGCCGATCCGCTGACTGAGTTAAAGAATGAAATAAATAAAAGTATAAATTCCAAAAACTCTAGATTCCTAAAATATGGCAATACGAATAAAAAGTCTGAATTCCCTAGAGTGCCCAATCAGTTTATATGCACTTTCCCTGATGGAAATGAAATTTATAATATAATCAAAAAAAACAATGAAATTATTGAAAATATTACCGATAAATCAGTGCAACTTGCAATGGTTCAGGAGCTAAGGGCATTTGAAGAAAAAATAATGAACATTTCCGCTTGGGATTTGTTTCTCTCGGTAAACAGTAACATAAACAGTAAAGACAGTGCTTTTCCAGGCTCAGTGAGTTTTACCTCTGACTACATCCCTCGCTGGGGAGCTTGGCTTCACGACACGACATCGTCCCCCAAATTAGTTGATGCGAATACATTTGAGATGAACGCAAAATCGGTGAGCGATGGTAATTGGAAGTGCCAAAGTGATTGTCTGAAGAATACACTCGACTTGGAACTGTTTTCTAAAGAGCAAGGAGTAGATGGCGGTGGCATCCTAATCGACCAAGCTGGAAATCCTATCTACTACGAAAGCCGTGCAAACGGGCTGTTATATCAAGATCTTGCTGAAGGGTTTCAATATAGTGTTCCTATGTCTTTTCCTCTTGGGCAATGTACTGAATACATAGACATTGGTCTTGAAGTAGGTGGAGAGGCCGGTAAAAGGCAAAATATTTTACCTGTTGTTTCTGTGAAACTTGGATGGAAAATTCTTACAAAGCAAGACGATCCAAACAAATACTTTTCAATGGAAAACATTACATTAAATCAAAATGGCAAGACAGTTCAGTCCAAATTGGGACTAGTCGCAATGCATGTTGCTATTAAAGAGCAGCGCCAATATCAGTGGCGTTGGGTAACATTCGAACATATTGATAACCTCAACGAGCCAGAACAACATAGCTCTGAGACGCCAACTTTTAATAACCCTAATTGTCATGATTGCTGTGACAATTTACTACCAAAGAAAAGTGATAGTCCAGCTCAGCTAACACGACTTGAGCCCCTTTCAACTAATACAATTTTGCTAAATAATAAAATGCGCTCATTATTGAAAAGCAATAACTCCGTTTTTCAGCACTATAAGCTAGTAAGAACTCAATATACGAGTCTTGTCACTCCTAATTTGAAACAATTTTTTATCGAGCGAACACCTAGTGACGCAAGAAATGCTGTTTTAGAGCCATTTGTATTGCCAGAAATAACAAATTGCTCAAATAAAGAAAAATACATCGTACCTATACATACATTCAAAACTGGCTGTATGGGGTGCCATAAGTACGCAGAATATAAAACGAAAAATGGTAAATATGAAACCGCAGACTTTACTTTTATCTCTCCATTAAATATACAAAAGGAAAATACAAATGAGTAATAACAATATCGATTTCGCATATGCAGTGATCCATAATATTGATAATGCAACGGAAGATTTCAAAGCAAAACCAGAGATCCTTATGGCAAAGTTTGAGCTAGAAGAAAACGCTAAAGAAAAGCTAAGAGAAATAGGTAAGGCTTGGAGTAATGGACAAACCACAGATGTAGAAAAAGGCTGGGCAGAATTTGCAGAGCAATTCATAGGCCCTGAACTATTCGCTGCAATGCGCTGGTAGTCATAATTATGCAGGTTGTTATGTCAAACTATATCAAACTAGTCGAAAAAAGTCTTATAGCTCTGCGAGTAGATAACAGTGCGATAAGTAAGGTGCTGGATAAAGTCAATCCTATTGAAGCTTCTACTTCTAGTATATTTATCGAAACAAGACCTTTAGATCAAAGTAAGCTGGATATAACAACCTGCCACCACTTTACAAGAGATTGGGAATGCGCAGGTCTAGACAACTTAAAATTTGACCTAATAAAGAAACTGGATTTCAAATATAGACCAAAGACAGTCTGGTTGGAATACGATGACATTGCTGAAAGTGAGACTTCACCCGGCTTGCACCTTAGTGTAAACCAACAGACCATGGTCAATATATCTGAACTATGCGATATCCTATTTAATAGCGGCACACCTATCGACAATGAGCATTTTGAACGGTTATTACAATTAGCTGAAATACAGCATATTTCTAATCTTCACAGAGACCATGATGAAACGCTGAAACTACACCTCAAACCCAATAATTTGAGCAGTATCAAGCTCATAGAGGAGTTTTCTACATTTATCACTGACAACTCTTGTATGGAAATGGTTGAAAGTGTTTGCCAACTAGATGAAAGTTATTTTGACTATATATTTCTAGACTTAAGCTTTTATAACAACGCCCCTCTTCCCATAATTGGGATATATCTTTCTAATAAGAATAAAAAAAGTAAAAATTATTTAAGTGACTTTAAGCGGATATTAGCCTTCTTAGAGCTGGAAATTTCAGCTGTGGAAGCAATATTTTCGCTCATTAATAATGAAGAAGATGTCTGTCTAGACATAAAAATCGTCATCACAGCAGAAACTATTTACACTAAGCTTTACACCGGTGTCATAAATAGCCGAGCAGTAGATGTGGAAGAAATGGCAAAAAAACTGAAATTGGTTTTTAGTTAATGTAAAAACCAATGTCGGCGTATACGAGTTTTAAAGAGCCACTTTGGTATTTGTTAAGCACATTACTGAATAATACTTACATTAATGTTAACTCGATAAGAAATGTTAATAAAGGTGCTAAAATCTCAGCACCTTTAAGTTTATTTTAGGCAAATTTGCCCCCTTGCTGCATGAAGCTTCTTATAGCTTTCAATAAGACGCAGGTGCTTATCTAAACCTTCCAACTTCATGTTAGTGGACGTTAAACCATAGAATTTCACATCACCATTAATTGAGCCAATAACCGCATCCATCACGTCTTTAGAGAACATGCGGGTGAAGTTGTGGATGTAATCTTCTATTTCTAGCTCGTCATCCAATGCAATTTCAAGTGTGGCATGCATTGCTTGGTAGAATAAGCCACGCTCAACCGTGTTGTCATTAAACTGCAAGAAGGTTTCAACTAGTTCAATGGCCGTTTCGATATCGCCAAGCGCTAGATAGATTAAAATCTTAAGCTCAAGAATTGTAAGCTGACCCCACACCGTATTTTCGTCAAACTCAACACCAATTAGGGTGATAATATCGATATAGTTATCAAGCTGGCTGTCTTCTAAGCGCTCAACCAAGTTAGCTAATGCTTCGTCATCTAGAGAATGGATGTTGAGAATATCTTCGCGGTATTGCAACGCTTTATTGGTGTTGTCCCAAATCAGATCTTCAGCAGGATAAACTTCAGAAAAACCTGGTACCAAAATACGACAAGCGATCCCTAAGTCTGTAAATTCCGCAATATAGGCTTCTTTACCTAACCCTTCCAAAATGCCAAATAACTTATCGCACTCTTCTTCATTAGTGCCTGTAAAATCCCACTCAACAAAATCGTAGTCATGCTTCGCACTAAAGAAGCGCCATGAGATCACACCCGTTGAATCTATAAAGTGTTCAACAAAGTTCTCTGGCTCAGATACCGCCATGCTGTTAAACGTAGGTTTTGGTACATCGTTTAAGCCTTCAAAACTGCGCCCTTGTAACAGCTCAGTTAAACTGCGCTCAAGTGCCACTTCGAAGCTTGGATGCGCCCCAAAAGAAGCAAACACACCGCCTGTTTTTGGATTCATCAGGGTCACGCACATTACTGGGAATTGACCACCAAGAGATGCATCTTTCACCACCACTGGGAAACCCTGCTCTTCAAGCCCTTTGATCCCTTCAACAATACCTGGGTATTTAGCAAGTACAGACTCTGGCACGTCAGGGAGCACGATTTCTTGTTCGATGATTTGCTTTTTCACCGCGCGTTCAAAGATCTCAGATAAACACTGCACCTTCGCTTCAAACAGGTTATTACCGGCACTCATACCGTTACTTAGGAATAAATTTTCTATTAGATTTGACGGAAAATACACGGTTTCACCATCTGAATGGCGAGTGTACGGAATAGAACAAATACCGCGCGCTACATTACCTGAATTTGTGTCGATTAGGTGCGAACCGCGTAGTTCACCTTCTGGATCATAAATTTCACGAGTGTAGTCGTCTAAAATCTCAGTAGGAAGCGCATCATCAGCTTCAGGCTTAAACCACTTTTCGTTCGGGTAGTGAACAAATTCAGCATTTGCGATTTCTTCACCAAAGAATTGATCATTATAAAAGAAGTTACAGTTTAAACGCTCAATAAACTCACCGAGTGCCGAGCAAAGCGCGCTTTCTTTGGTTGCCCCTTTACCATTGGTGAAACACATTGGTGAAGCAGCATCACGAATATGCAAAGACCAGACGTGTGGCACGATATTACGCCATGATGCAACCTCAATCTTCATGCCTAAATCCGACAGGATCTTGGTCATATTTGCGATAGTCTGTTCCAGCGGAAGATCTTTACCTAGGATAAAAGTACTGTCGCTTTCGCTGGTATCAACCATCAGCATAGCCTGCGAGTCATCTTCAAGGCTTTCAACCGCTTCCACTTGGAATTCAGGTCCTGTTTGGATCACTTTTTTAACAGTACAGCGGTCTATTGAGCGCAGGATACCTTGGCGGTCTTTTTCAGAAATGCTTTCCGGAAGCTCCACCTGAATTTTAAAAATTTGGTTATAACGATTTTCAGGATCAACGATGTTGTTTTGCGCCACACGAATTCCATCCGTTGGAATGTCACGCGCATTACAATACACCTTCACAAAGTAAGCTGCACAAAGCGCTGAAGAAGCTAAAAAGTAGTCAAAGGGACTTGGTGCTGAGCCATCGCCTTTATAGCGAATTGGCTGATCTGCAATGACAGAAAAGTCGTCAAATTTGGCATCAATTCTGAGATTGTCGAGGTAATTTACTTTGATTTCCATTGGAAGGTTCCGGTGTGTTGCAATCGAAAACGCCAATTGTACTTGAGGATGCAAAGTGGTGCCAATGGAAGTTTCTGTTTATTCAAGTTGAGTTAATATAAACAAAATCCACAATGTAACCCACCGTAATTGCGCTAACTGGCATTTTACGACACTATAGTCAGTGCTGTAGCTGAGACAGGCTCTATTTGGCAGGCGAGTGAATATACTCGACAAACAACACTTAAGTCTGACAAGCAACAAAATAACTAGGAAGTACACGCATGACGATTGTGAGCAAAAGCAAACTCGATTTTTACAAAAACAACGGCTTCGTTTTATTTGAACAAACTTTACCCGACACACTGCTGGAAAAACTGAAACAGCTATCTAATGCGCTTGAGAGTAAAGCAAAACAAGCACAGCAAGATGGAAAAATCGCGACTCAATACCATTTATCAAATGAATCAGGTGAGCCAAAACTCTTTCGTTATAATGATTTGCTTTTTGAAGCGCCCGAGTTAATTATCGAACTACTCGCAACACCAGCAATGTTAGCGATCAGTGAACACCTTTGTGGTGTAGGCAGCGTTCCATTGCAATGTGACTTAGTCTGCAAATATCCACATCCCCACCCTCACATAGCTTGGCATCAAGATGCTCCTCATTCTCGTCATTTTGCATATTTAAATGTCGGTATCTATCTTGATGATGCGAATATAGATGACGGGTGCTTACGCTATTTGCCAAATTCCCAACACCAACTTTTGGATATTTATTCTCTCTCGAGCGAATATGGCTGGAACATTCCAGGGGTTGTACAGCAACCAGCTAAAGCCGGAGATATCTTAGTTCAAGACATGATGGTTTTACATGGCTCTGAGCCCAAACGCAGTGAAGGTCCGAGAAGGACAATATATGTAGAGCTTCGACCGCTTGCGGGTGTCAATGAAAATCAAAGTAGTGAATGGGCTGAGCTTAGAAAGCAATGGATGGCACACGTTATTCAGGCTGCAGACCCAGAAGACGTACCTGAGAAGTGGCTAGCTGTTTATGGTGAACCCAATTATGATTTAAATACGCTAGTAGAGCGTATCAAACAGAAACGAGAGGCCGTGATCCCAGCAGCTTGGGCACCGAAAATTGTTGAGCATCCAGACTACCCTACCCCCGCCGACCTACGTTAGTCTGCATGAAGTAATTGTCACCGCTTATCGATGACAATTACCTCTGACCATGCCGTGTTTGAAATTTTCTCTCACTCCACCTTAGCTAAAATCAAAAACACGATTTACTTCAATGCCATAGCACACTTCTTCAAACCTAAATCGCTTCATTGTTATCCCTTGGGCTTGGTCGAGGTTTACCGCTCCATGCTTTTCGTAAAAGCGTCTCGCTTGTTTGTTCTGCTCATAAATCCAGGTATACGCGCTTTGGCAACCTTGCTCATAAAGCTTTAATAGACGCGCCTTCAACAGCGCTTGACCTAATCCACGGTTCTGATGGCTTGGCAAAATATAACCGCGATATAGTTCACCGGCATTTATTCTCGATACTTTTTGGCTAACCGGATTATACATTCGACGGTAATTACCCGCCGCACCGCAGCCTAATATTTTCCTGCCATCAGTCACAAGCAAAGCCGTTTGGGTTGCAGAATTCTTAATGATATCAGACCAAATGGTTGCGAAAAATTCGACGGTTCCCCCTGCTAGCACTTGCTCTGGTAAAAAGCCACTGAAAGCCGCTTGCCAACTCACTTTGGTCACAAACGCCATTTCCTCTATATCTGCGGTACTGGCAGTCTTTATGGTGATTTTTTCTGGCAGGTTAAATACGTCAACAAATGCCTTTTTATCTAACTCAGTGATATCCATATAAACACTCAAAAGCTCTTTTAAGTAACAATTAACACATTATTGTTACAAGTTGTGATTTATACAAATATTTATTCCAACTTCCTTCTTGTTTTGATAGTTATCGTTTTTCACAAGGCTGACTACTATCAAAATTTATACCCAAATTGATAAATATCATCTAGGAAAAGCTCCTCGGCCAATTTTAACGCTAAATCTGAGTAGTAATCACGGTAGTGCCTACTTGATGCTTGATTATAATAAGGCAAATAATAATCTTTGCTCCCCAACTTCCTTAAAATTCGCTCACTGTCTTTTTGATAGTTTTCAAAGCGGCAAATTTCATTGACGAGTGAATTTCCCAAATGGTCGGATAACTGGGACCATTGACTCCATGCTATTCCGCCGTGCTGCTCTGCAACCATTTCTTGTACAAATAGTTCAAACCTCTCTTTCTCAGCAGAATGATGCTTCTCAGATACCGCTTCTGAGTGTAGACTTTTACCTTTCTCTAATAGTGAATACCAAGAAACGAGTCTTTCCCATGGGTTACGTACAAAAGCAAATTTAAACGTACTCTCAAACGCTTCCGGCAATGCCGCTCTAGCCTCTAGAAGCGATGCATGCTGGCTGCATATCATCCTTAGGTCTGGCGCCGTTTGCCTGAGGACACTACATAATGACGTACCGCCAGTGCGGCTAATGTGGCAGAACAAAAAATTGTACTTTTTAGAATAAAACATAATCCTCAATCATTTCAGACTGCAAATGCATTTTCTTCACTTTGTTAAAGCCTCCTTGGTCAAGAATAGCTACAAAGTCGAAATCAGGTCTCGCTGACTCACCTTACCAAGTTTAAGCTGCTCGTAAGAATGATAGATAGCTTTTTTGCTATCTTGCAGTCGCTGAGTAATATCTTCACCTTCAAGTAACGCGGCTTGCGCGGCCTCTAGCCTATCTTGCGTATCGGTAATAATTGCGGTTAGTTTTGCTTTATCTGATCTAATTAGCGTACTGTCCTGCTCAACTTTTTGCTCAAGCATAGTTAACAACTCTGATCGTACGGTAACCGTTTTATACTCTTTAAAGTCTAACCCCAAATGATTAAATAACAGCGCTTGATTCATCTCTTCTGGTGCAATTTCTACTTCAATTGGCATCTCTACAATGTTCGTCATCATTTCACGATACATCTCGATGTTATATTCACGACTGCCTATTTTGTGACTTGAACTCACCAAAGATTCATGGGCTAGCTTTTCAGCTTGCTCAAAATGCTTGGTAAGGTAGGTCGATTGGGTGTTGTTCGGCGCTTTTTCTTGTACAGCCTTTGCGGCTTCCATAAACGAAGGTGTTCCCGAGTTTTTTGCCGCCGATTTAGAAATGTCTTGATCACTCACAACATCATTGTTCTTTCGACTATAAAGATCGTTCGAACCATACCTTTGTGAATAGGGTGAATTTTGAATGTACATACTCGCTCCTTGGTGCATTGGCTGTTCTAGTACAGCAATAAGTGCGCCAAGGAAGCGTTATTAACCTGATCTCGGGTTAGTTAGAGTCCTAGGAGTCTTTTAACCAATTTTTCGATGTAATCGGGTTTTACCAAACCAAAGTTTGCCGTTCAAGCGCTAATATTACTGCGCTTGAGGCAAACTTTTTCCGCTATTGATTAATTAACTTTCTCACGCCAACGGATCATCAACATATATACTACGGGTAACACCACTAAGGTAAGTAATAGCGCGCTTGCCATACCGCCCACCATAGGCGCGGCGATGCGGCTCATCACCTCAGAACCAGTGCCCGAACCATAAAGGATTGGCAATAACCCGATAATAATCGTTGCCACCGTCATCATGACTGGACGAATACGCTTGCCCGCGCCTTCTAAAATGGCATTGTTAATGGCCTCAACTGTCAATGCGTGCGGTTTATCTTTAAGCTCACTAATGGCTTGGTTGAGATACACGAGCATGATCACGCCTATTTCAACCGCAACACCTGCAAGCGCTATAAAACCAACGCCTACCGCGACCGAAAAGTTAAAACCCTCAAGATATAATAACCACAGTCCACCAATCATCGCCATAGGTAACGTCGCCATGATGATTGCCACTTCGCTAAAGCTTCTAAAGTTCAAATAGAGTAAAACGATAATGATCCCAAGCGTGAGCGGCACCACATAAGTCAATTTAGCTTTAGCACGTTCCATATACTCGTATTGACCAGCCCAACTGATGGAATAACCAGCAGGTAACTCCAGCTGTTCGCTCAGTACTTGTTTAGCGGCTGCCACATAGCTGCCAACATCGACCCCGTCTAAGTCGATAAACGTCCAACCATTAATGCGAGCGTTCTCGCTTTTAATGCCCGGTGGCCCGTTTTCAATATAGATAGTTGCCACATCACCTAGGGCAATATTTAATCCCTCGGCGGTGACTATAGGAAGCTTCCGCAGCGCTTCGGGAGAATCGCGTAAGTCTTGCGGGTAACGCAAGCTAACCGGATAGCGCTCTTGTCCTTCAATGGTTTGCGTGACATCCATTCCACCAATTGCAGTTGCGACCACTTGCTGTACATCAGCAATATTGAGCCCAAATCGCGCGGCTTTATCACGTTGAATATCGACCTTAATATAACGCCCCCCAGCTACTCGCTCTGAATAGACCGACGCTGTACCCTCTACCTTGCTCAGAATACGTTCAAGATCTTGACCAATCTTTTGGATAGTATCTAAATCTGGACCTGCGACTTTAATCCCGACAGGCGTTTTAATCCCCGTCGCGAGCATATCAATACGCGTTTTGATGGGCATCACCCAAGCATTGGTTAGGCCCGGAAACTGCACTAGCTTATCGAGTTCTGCTTTTAGCTTTTCAGTGGTCATTCCCTCACGCCACTGATCTTTAGGTTTTAATTGAATAAAGGTCTCAATCATCGTCAACGGGGCAGGATCGGTTGCGGTTTCCGCGCGACCGATTTTACCAAAGA
This sequence comes from Pseudoalteromonas sp. DY56-GL79, assembly GCF_041414765.1. NCBI lineage: Bacteria > Pseudomonadati > Pseudomonadota > Gammaproteobacteria > Alteromonadales > Pseudoalteromonadaceae > Pseudoalteromonas > Pseudoalteromonas sp. DY56-GL79. The sequence goes on from NZ_JANHZS010000033.1 coordinate 50,409, forward strand.
CATTTTTTACCTCAGGCACCGTCGCTATCAACTTGTCGGTTTGCTGTAAGATTTCTCTGGCTTTACCAATCGAAATACTTGGATATGTAGTCGGCATATACATTAAATCCCCTTCATCCAAAGGCGGGATAAACTCGCTGCCGATTTTATCCATTGGATAAAAGCCAACGACAGTAATAGCTGCAGCGGCCAGTAACGTCAACTTGGGAAAGCGTAATACTTGCTTTAATAGCGGCGTATACGCGCCAACCAACAAACGATTAATTGGGTTTTTATGTTCGGGCACAACTTTACCGCGAATAAAGTATCCCATCAGCACAGGAATAAGCGTAATGGCAAGCCCCGCAGATGCGGCCATCGCATACGTTTTAGTGTATGCCAGAGGAGCAAACATACGCCCTTCTTGCGCCTCAAGAATAAACACAGGTAAGAAGCTTACGGTAATAATTAACAAACTAAAGAACAGCGCAGGGCCTACTTCAGAAGCCGACTTTACGACGATTTCCCAGCGATTTTCATCATTGAGTGGCGTTTCTTCCATGTGTTTGTGCATGTTTTCAATCATTACGATTGCACCGTCGGTCATCGCCCCGATAGCTATGGCTATACCACCAAGGGACATGATATTTGCATTCACGCCTTGAAAGTACATCACGATAAAAGCAACCAAAATGCCAAGTGGCAAAGTGATCACGGCAACCATGGAAGAGCGAATATGAAATAAGAACACCACACACACTAAGGCCACCACCACCAGCTCTTCGAGCAGTTTAGACCAAAGATTATCAATGGCTTTGGTGATAAGCTCGGAGCGATCGTAAACCGTCACCACTTCCACCCCTTCAGGTAAGCCTTGTTGTAGCTCAGCAAGTTTTTGCTTTACGCCGTCGATGGTTTTTTGCGCGTTTTCTCCAAAGCGCATGACTACAACACCGCCAACAACTTCTCCTTCGCCGTTAAGCTCAGCAATGCCACGACGCATTTGCGGTCCAATATTGACAGACGCAACATCTGCTATCGTTAATGGCGTGCCTTTGACAGCTTGCCCAAGTGGGATAGCTTCAATATCTTTAACGCTTTGAATATATCCCGTACTTGTCACCATATATTCGGCTTCAGCCATCTCAATCACAGATGCGCCCGATTCTTGGTTACCGCGTTGCAACGCCTGCTGTACATGCGTAAGTGGAATACCGTACGCGCGCAGTTTATTGGGATCAACCTGTACTTGATACTGTTTCACCATACCGCCAATCGGCGCTACTTCTGACACGCCGGCAACCGATTGCAGCTCAAACTTTAAAAACCAATCTTGTAAGCTGCGTAGCTGGCTAATATCGTGTTTACCGGTTTTATCGACTAATGCATAAAGATACACCCATCCCACCCCGGTGGCATCAGGACCCAATTGCGGTTTTGCCGCATCAGGTAATTGTGGTGCGACTTGACTTAGATACTCGAGTACACGACTGCGCGCCCAGTAAAGATCCGTTTTATCGTCAAAAATAACGTACACATAGGAATCCCCAAAGAAGGAATAACCACGTACGGTTTTTGCGCCCGGCACAGAGAGCATTGCCGTGGTCAGCGGAAATGTCACCTGATCTTGCACCACTTGTGGTGCCTGTCCTGGATAAGGTGTTTTAACAATGACTTGTACATCAGACAAATCCGGAATAGCGTCGACAGGCGTGTTTTTAAGGGTAAATAGCCCAGCCCCCACTAGCATTAGTGTCAGCAGTACCACAAAAAAACGGTTGTATACTGACCAGCGAATTATTGCTTGGATCATTGTAAACGCTCCTTAGTGGCCTGAGTGCATATTCATCGACATCTCACCTACAGGTTTGATATCAGTCACCACAAATTCGTCACCCACTTCAAAGGTGAAAGTCACCTTCATTCCTGTCATAAGCTGGCTTAAATCAATGTGCTCAGCTGCAACAAAGTCCATCGTCGTAGCTGGACGGTCCCATTTTTCAATGGCGTCGCGAGAAATATTAAGCACTCGGGTGTCAGGGGTGATAGCGTTTATCACGCCACCCACTGTTGCTGTGGGTAAGGGACTTTCGGTCGTACTGCCTTCAGACATAATGTGAATGCCAGTCAGTAATACGCTACCGTCATCCTGTTTCGTGGCTTCAAAATGCAAAGTCTGTCCGGCGTTTAGTGCGTCAACATCGACACTGTCAGCTACTGTAAAATCCATCACCATTTCAGGCCATTCCCACTCGGGTACGGGTTGATGAGCGATATTCACCACTCGACTTTGGTAGTTCACGCTTTGAATGTCTCCTTCAATCCAAACTGACTTAGCCTCTACAACTGGCGCCATACGCATAAAGTCAGAAGTAATGCTCGATTGAGAATCAATCAAGAATTGGGCTGACGTAACAATCTTGTCTCCTTCGTTAAGGCCATTGAGGATTTCAATGTTCTCATCACCAATTTGACCCAGTTCAACGGCAACCGATTTAAAGCTACCGAGTGCAACTTCAACGACAACACGATTTTGTTTAGCTGTGCGGATCACAGATTCACTCGGCACTTGCAATACATCGTCACGAGAATCGGCATGAATGTTCACTTGCGCAAACATATTCGGCTTTAATAGCGCATCACTGTTGTCAAACCTAAGCCTTACTCTAAGTGTCCGTGTTTTTTCATTGAGTGAGGGGTAAACATAATCGACTTGCCCTCGCCACGTTCTACCTGGTAAAAAATCTAACCTCATGGAAACGGCTTGTCCCTGAGCGACCAACATAGCATCACGTTCAAATACGTCAGCTTCGACCCAAATCTCGTCTAGTTTGGCGATGCTCATGAGCGTTGTGCCTGGCTTTACGTAAAACCCTTCTCGGATCTGGAGTCCATCCAACACCCCAGATTGACGCGCATAAAAGGTAATGCTTTGATGCACTTCACCCGTTTTTTTCAGCGTGTCGATAAAATCATCACTCAGGTGTAATGCCTTGAGCCTTTCGTGCGCTGCGTTTATCAGCGCCTGATTATTACGCTTTCTAGCGATAAGATATTCTTCTTGCGCATTGACCAATTGCGGCGAGTATAAGGTGTACAGAGGCTCACCCTGTTTCACTGGATCTCCTGCGGCTTTCACGTAGAGCTTTTCAACCCACCCCTCAACTCGAGGATGAATGTGGACTAGGCTATCTTCGTTGTACTGAACATACCCAACCGTACGGATTTGGTGAGACATCGCTTGACGCATGGCCACCGCAGTGCGAACGCCCAAGTTGTTTTCAACGTGAGGCGCTATTTCCACAACCCCCTCACCGAATTTTGCATTCGTGGACTCTTCTTCGTACACTGGCACAAGATCCATTCCCATCGGAGACTTACCAGGCTTATCACGACGATAGTTCGGATCCATAGGCGCAACCCAATAAAGTGGCGCTTTCTCAGCGTTTTGCGCTACCGCAGGCTCGTTACTTGAAGAGAGGTTCATCCCAACTAGCACGCCGACCGTTAATGTCGTGACGGCAACCAGCGTCATTTTTAAGTTGTTATTCATGGCTTGCACCCTCTTCAATTTGAGCCAAATAGTAATTACTGCGTACCACCGCTTTTAACAATGCAATATCAATGGAAAGCGCTGATAACTGAGCGTTCAATTTCGCGATGCGCGCCCTCACTACCTCGGAAAAGTCGCCATCATCATTGGTATAAGCAGTCAATGCAGCTTCGGCTTGCTCTGCACTTTGTGCCACAATTGATTTTACGTATAGCGATTGCCTCTCTTGCAATCTTTGGATAGTTTGAATTTCTCCATTTAAGCTTGAAAACAGCTGCTTAAGCACCAACAACCTGTCGGTTTTACTCACTTCAACTTGTGCAGTCGCTGCCGCTTTTTGCTGGTCTTGTTTTCCACCTGTAAATAACGGAACGTCGAATGACACACCAACGCTAAAAAAGTCAGTGCGAGACATTTGATTTGGTGCATCATCTCGATATGCATAACTCGCATTGACGGAAAACTGTGGTTTATATGCCTGCTCAGCTAACTTTACCCCTTGATTGGCGCGGTATGTATCAACGTCGGCTGCAACAACCAACGGGTGATGAGTCAAATGCTTTACTACAGCTTGGCTATCAACTGGGCGTTGCTGCATTAACTTTGGCGCAATTGAGCGGATCAACGGCAGTGTCACTTTGCTTTGATTAAGGACACTCAGCGCATTTGAATTAGTGAATGCATCATTTAAAAGCCATTGCGAAAGCTTTGCCTTCGCGGTGTTAAGCTGCTGATAAGCCGCAGAACGTTTGTCGTCTAACTGCATCACCTCAAGCTGAGCACGGATCACATCTTGCTGGCGTGTTGCACCAAGCGCATTGGAGTAGCTGGCATTGGCAATTTCGACCATTTGGTCAAACAGCACGCTATCACGCTCAATCAATTCTAAAGTTTTTTTGGCTTGTACAATATCAAGCCACACCTGAGAAACGTCGCGGCGCACTTGGGCTTTTCTATCCTCTTGTAAAATAGGTTGCTTCTGAGCATCAAGCGCTAACTGCCGGCTCTTAATTTCAAGGCTATCTCCTCGCGGCAACATCTGCATCACGCCAACTTTAAGCTGAGTCATCCCTTCTTGGTTAAACTCCCAACTATCCACAGGCAAATTCATCATACCGATGGACACCTGAGGATCGGGATAGCTCAATGCTTCGCGGCTCATAGATTGCATCGCAGAACGCTTGTATTGGCTAGATTTAAGCCAAGGATCGTTACTGATGGCGGCATCTATCGCTTGCTCTAACGTTGCAATATTGGCCTGTGCTATCTGTGGCAGTATCAGAGTTGCGATAAACAGGGAAACTTTGATTGTCATTAGAATTGCTCCTCATAGCTGTCGATTTCAGCAAAAACCTCATAGCTCCCATCTTTTTTAAGTAGCAATACTTGATAAGGCATAAAACGCTCGCCAACTTCCATACCGGGCGATCCAAGTGGCATAGCCGGCACACTTAAGCCGATATTTTGTGTGTCTTGAGTTAACGTTTCGTTTTGCAAAAACTGTTTAATAAACTTGGCAGGAACATGCCCTTCAAAAATAAAACCATTTTTAGAAACCCCGGTGTGACAAGATTGAAAATTTTGCTTAATACCAAACTTACTCTTAAGTGAGCCAAGATAATTTAAATCGGTGGCTTTGTGCGTGATACCTTGCGCAGTTAAATGGTTTAACCACAGCTCACAACAGCCGCAGGTTGGGGATTTAAAGACTTCCAATTCTATATTGGATTTACCGTATGCCATGGCACTCATTAGCCATAGAATCATCACTAAATAAAACTTTTTCATGCTAACCTCGCATGCAATACCAATTACGTTAGTGCAACAGGTATCAATCAATTCGTTGAAAATTACGCCAAAAAAGACGATTAATCGTACAAAACTTTGAAATTAAGGCAGATCTGCCCTGAGGTTAGGCAAGTATTGGGGGTTTATAAAGAGAGCGAGGATAGTCGCTAAGCTGGCCACTTGTGAAACTTAATTTATCGTTTTTCAGTACAATAGGCGCTATCCACTCTCTTGGCGAAAACGCTGCAAGATTTGTGGAGCACATATGTGTGGGACAAGTACAATCGCTGCATTGTGCTGTGTTCTGAGGGTCACAACAATCCATCTCAACCATCATTTCATGATGATGAGGCTCTGCCGATTGCACGTTACTTTGAAGCATTTGATGACTTGTTTCATGACTGGTAGCGCCATGCATTTCACATGCTGCCATAGAGGCAGCCGCGTTTTGACCACTTAGTGTAGCCACCACGAACATTGTGATAAGTAAACGTAAGAATACTTGCAAGGCACTTTTCCAAATCAAATAAGCGAAGTAATAATAAAAATCTAAGCAAAGAAATGCAAGTAAATAGACCAAGCTCGTTATTATTTTCTTTCATCATTGATATACTAAAGCCCAATTCTAAAAAATTATTCCGACTCAAGGATATGAACGTTATGAAATTTGCTTCAGTAGCTACTATTTTGGCGTTAGTTGTTTCGAGCAACGTCACTGCCGCAGACTATGGAGACTTTGGTGTCTCAATATATGGTGGCAAAACTTACAGCAGTGATATCAAAACTTCTCGCCATCAAAAGTATGAATTAGAAGACGATTCGCACTTTGGGTTAAGTATCGATAAATATGTACCTGAAGGCCGTTATGGCTTCTACTATGGAAAAACTGAGACCCAACTTACCGCTTATCCGCTAAATAAAGTGGAAATGGAGTATCTATTATTTCAAAGTGCGGTGGTACGCCCTCTCACAGATAACTTAGATGTTTATCTAGGCTTACAGCTTGGTGCGACCTTTGTTAACCCTAATTTTATCGACTCTGATACTTTCTTTGCATCAGGGTTATACACGGGTTTTGAATACAACCTTGGCGCAGGTTTTCATCTCGGTGCTGAAGCACGATGGATTGCAACTATCCTCAACAACAACTCTAAAGTCACTTGCGATGTCGACCCAGAAACCCAAAATACCTGTAGCTGGCACTTCGACAATGAGGTAATGAGTCAATATCAAGCGAGCGCAACATTAAGTTATCGCTTTTCACTGTAATTATTCCGAGCGGGTTTTAATATACAGTAAAACTCAACAACCCCTGGTAAGTCGCTGTACAATAAAATCAGCAAAAATACTCACTTTTGCAGGAATATGGCGAGTTGCTGGATATAGCATCCACAGCTCGCCTGAGTAGTGAGTCTCAAATTGCCATTCAGGTAATACCTGTATCAACTCCCCTGACGCTAACGCATCTTTAGCTACAAACATAGGTAAGCTTGTGATCCCAAGCCCTTGCAGCGCAGCATCTAACCTCACTCGAGTATGATTTGCTTTATAGCGCCCGCTAACTGGGGTTGTGAGTTTTTGTGTGCCTTTTCTGAATCGCCACTTAGCATCAGCATCCGTTTCCCCCAAGGCAATACAGCTGTGTTGTACTAGTTCTTTAGGGTGAGTAGGAATTGAGTGGGTCGCAAGATATTTTGGTGATGCCGCCACTATATGTTCTATCGTCATTACGCTTCTACCTATTAAGCCTTGTGGAGGCTCGTTGGTAATTTTAAATAGAATGTCTATTTCATCACGGATCAAATCCAACGCGTTGTCGTCTAGCACCAAATGAACGTCAATATTTGGAAATTCGCCTAGAAACGCCATCACATTTGGGTGAATTAGTGTATGTGCGACCGCTTTTGGCGCTGCGATTTTTACAGTTCCTTGTGCCGTTTGATGATAGCTTTCACAAAGCGAGATAACGTCTTTGGCGGCTTGTTCCAACTGAGTACAGCGCTCATACACAGCCCTTCCTGTTTCGCTCAATCTTAAGCTGCGTGTGGTGCGTTGAAGTAAACACACCCCCAATTGCTGTTCAAGTAGTTTTATGGCACGACTCACTGATGACGGCGAGACACCTAATTGCCGAGCGCTTTTGGAGAAGCTTCCAGTATTCACTACCGAAACAAAAATCGACATTTCTTGCAGGAGTTCAATATGTTTACTGGTCGTCATAGCTCTCCCATTTGTGCGCTCCACGCAAAAGTTATTTCTATTTTCAGATTATTATCTTCTCAGGGGAATGAAAATACAATGTTCTCAATTATTCAATATTATATTGGGAGCTTATTATGGTGCAGTATTGGCCAGAGTTTTTATCATTAGCCATCATTCATTTTGTTGCAGTGATCTTGCCAGGCCCTGACTTTGTTATCACGGTCAGACAAAGCTTAAAATACGGCAGACTACATGGCGCAATGACAGCCTTGGGGATTGGCACTGGGCTTAGTGTTCATATCTTATATACCTTACTTGGTGTCGGCGCGCTGATGCAGGCCTCACCTTGGGTTTTACAAGTAGCTAAATTAATCGGCGCTGCGTATCTTATATACATCGCTATTCAATTACTCAAAAGTGCTGGAACGATTCAACTGGATGCAGAAAATGCCCAAGCTGATGTAAGCTCACAGTCGCTCAAAAAAGCCTTTAGTCTTGGTTTTTTAACTAATGCAACTAACCCAAAAGCAACCCTGTTTTTCTTAGCCGTGGTAACCAATGTCGTCAGCCAAGGAACCCCGTTACATATTCAACTTTTTTACGGCGCTTGGATGTGCAGTGTTAACGCTTTATGGTTTATCTGTGTCAGCTTATTATTCTCAGCCCCATCTTCCCGCGCTTGGTTCTTGAACAAGATGAACCTAGTTGAAAAAGCACTTGCTGTTTTGCTTATGGCCTTCTCATTAAGGCTGTTGATTGCTTAACACATGTAAGCCAAATAAGGGTTCCCGCATCATGCGTTAGCCCTTATTCAATTACTAAGATATGGATATTAGGGCATCAACGCTTCCCACCAGCTGCTACTTGATAGCGTTTCTGATAGCGTCAAAACTTCACCTACAACAGGTGTTACCAGCGCCACTTGATTTTGCTCTGCTGCGATTTTCACTCTTGCGAGCGGATCAAACCAAGAGTGAAAAGCCAAGTCAAAAGTAGCATTATGAATGGGGATCATATGCGTTCCTCGCAGATCTATATGAGCTTGTACGCTTTGCTCTGGCGTCATGTGAATATCAGACCAATCTTTATCATAGGCGCCGGTCTCTACTAAGGTTAGGTCAAACGGGCCAAGCCTTTCACCTATTTCCTTAAATCCAGCAAAATAACCAGAGTCTCCACTAAAAAAGATATTTTTGTCTGCTGTGCGAATAGCCCACGCTCCCCAAAGGGTTTTATTTGCATCTCCAAGTCCACGTCCAGAAAAATGCTGAGTAGGTGTAAAGGTGAGTGTTAACTCAGTGGTTTCTTCAAACTGCCACCAGTCAAACTGCTTTATTTTTTCAGCGGGAACTCCCCACTTTTGCAAATCACCTTCTACACCCAAAGGTACATAAAATACCCCCACTCTGTCTGCTAATCGCTTTACGCTTTCTTTGTCTAGGTGGTCGTAATGGTTATGTGAAATCAGCACCTTATCAATTTGAGGCAATGATTCAATAGTAATAGGTGGTTGATGAAAACGCTTTGGACCAATAAATGAAAATGGTGATGCTCGTTCAGCAAAAACGGGGTCAATCAGAAGATATTTCCCTTGCGCTTTAATAAGTACTGATGAATGTCCCAGTTTGATAACGTGAGTGTGCGTATCAGAAAGTGCCTTTAAATTCTCCTCAGTGAGCACTTTTACTGGCATATCAACCTTCGGCACCGCATTGACTTTTTGCTCGGTAAAAAAGCGCCAAAAAATTTCCAGCGTCTTACCTAGGCTCGTTTTATTCGTTTCATGAGTATTATGAAATTTACCATCGCTATATTGAGTTGATGAATACCCACTTTGATTTACCGCAGCATTTAAATTAGAAGCCATAACTCCTCCTACTCCTATCAGCAAGACCACAATCAATCCAAACCATGTTCGCTTTTTCATATAACCACCAAAAGTAAACTACACAGTGTAGCTTACACATCAAGAACAGAAAGTAAACTAAGCAGTGTAATTTATTTTAGTTTTGCTAAAATGCGGAGTATCCATTTGTAGATATTCCCTTGCCTGTAATAGAGAAAATGAAACAATCAGAAAGAAAGCGACTGCAAATTCTAGAGGCTGCCCAACAGTTATTTGCTCAGCACGGTGCTCAAAATACCAGTATGGATCTCATCGCAAAGCACGCTGAAGTGTCTAAACGAACGATCTATAATCACTTTGAGACCAAAGAGCTACTACTGTATAACGTACTTGAACACATGATGCTTCAAGTTGACCAAGGTGATATTTATCAATATCGACCCGATGTCCCGATTGCAAAACAACTTCAAGAAATCGCTTTACGAGAAGTCAACCTGCTCACCTCTGAATCATTTATCAAAGTGGCTCGCGTGGCATTTATCGAGTTGTTGCAAGACTCTACATTGGCTGCGCATATCAATAGCAGTAAAGTAGGTTGTATGCGTTATTTAGAAACGTTTTTAGCCGATGCTGTCGCTAACAATGCACTGTATATCGAACATCAGGCATTCGCAGCACAACAGTTCTTATATCAACTCAAGTCTTTTATCTTTTACCCACGGCTTTATGGATTTGAACTCACAAATACGGAGGATACGGACTTTATTGTAGAGCAAAGCGTTGCGCTTTTTATGGCGAGATATGGGACTGAACAACGCGCCCAAGATTAATAATAAGGTAAGCTAGTACAAGGATTTAAATAAATTTCACACAAACTTGCATAAGGCTATATTTTAAACAAAAAGATTCCCTGATATAGTCATTCACGCTAACAAGAGTAAGGAAATCAGATGAGCGAATTAATTGCAATTGGTAAAAACATTTGGATCCACAACGGCCCAGCTGTCCCATTCTTTGGCATGCCATATACTACCAGAAGCACCATAGTAAAGCTTTCCTCTGGCGCATTATGGGTGCACTCTCCAGGAAAATTAACGGATGAACTGCTCAGTGAATTGACGCAACTTGGGCAAGTCAGCTATCTAGTTTCTCCAAATAAACTTCATCACCTATTTATGGGAGATTGGCAGGAAAAGTTCCCACATGCGATAATGTTTGCTTCTCCAGGTGTCGACAAAAAACGGCCTGATCTTACTTTTCAGCGCCAACTGGGCGACATGGCAGAACCCGAGTGGCAAGGAGATATTGAGCAACTCATTTTTAAAGGTAGCGCGGTTATGGAAGAAGTCGTATTCTTCCATAAAGAGAGTGGTACATTAATTTTGACGGATCTGATCGAAAACTTTCACCCTAATCACTTCTCTGGTTTTAAAAAAGTATTAGCGAAAATCACCGGGATTATTAGCCCTAACGGCAAAACGCCCATAGACTGGCGAACTTCGTTTATGTTTGGGAAGCAGCAGGCCCGAGCCTGTTTTTCAAAGATGGCTGCTTGGCAACCTCAATATATCGTTATTGCCCATGGTGAATGCATTGAAACAGGCGCTGAGGCGTTTTTACATCGCTCATTTTCTTGGCTGGGTATCAATAAAGCCGCGTAAGGCGCTGTACAAAATAATAGAATATAAAAAGCGCTGTTATTTCAAACAACGCTTTTTATTACTAAACCTCAAATTACATACCAGCTGGATATGCATAACTCGCTTGTAGACCTAGCGGAATACCAAGCATCCAGTAGATCAATAAGAAGATGCTCCAACCAATCAAAAAGGCAATTGAGTAAGGCAACATCATCGCTATCAAAGTACCTATCCCGGTCGACTTAACGTATTTCTGGCAGTAAACCACAACCAGCGGGAAGTAAGGCATAAGCGGAGTGATTATATTTGAGCCAGAATCACCAACACGATAAGCCGCTTGTGTTAAATCAGGTGAAATACCCAATTGCATTAACATTGGAACAAAAATCGGTCCCAGCAACGCCCACTTCGCAGAACTTGACCCTACAAATAAGTTTACAAATGCGGTCAAGAAAATAATACCAACCACAGTAACATAGCTTGGCAGCGCCAATGCTTTTAATACTTGAGCCCCTTCAATAGCAAGCAATGCACCCAAATTTGAATGGCTGAAGGCACTGATGAAAAGTGCACAGAAAAACGCCATAACAATATAGTAAGACATGCTATTCATGGCTTTAGTCATGGCATCAATCATGTCTTTTGAGGTTTTAAACGTACCGACAACGAAACCGTAAACCGCACCAGGGATCCAAAACAGTAGGAAGATAAGTGGTACAATTGATTGCATTAACGGCGCACTAAAATCAGTTAAAGCGCCCGACGGGCTGCGTAGTGCTGAATCTTCACCGCTTGATGCATAAACCAATAATGCAATACCTGCTAACATCACCATAGACGCCACCACAAAGCCCTTTTTTTCTTTGCTTGTGATCTCATCAAACGAAGGCAAGCTCTCTGTATCGCCGTCAATTTCTGTCGCTTTTAGCCTTGGCTCTATGATTTTATCAGTGATATACCAACCTAATAAAATAATGAATAAGCTCGATGCTGAGGTGAAAAACCAGTTGTTTAGTGGGTTAATCGCGATTTCTGGATCGATGATCTGTGCTGCACTTTGAGTAAAGCTTTGTAGCAACGGATCGATACCTGAAGGAATAAAGTTCGCGCTAAATCCGCCGCTTACGCCAGCAAATGCCGCAGCAATACCCGCAAGAGGATGTCTTCCCATCGCATAGAAAATAACACCGGCAAGCGGAATAACTAACACGTATCCAGCATCTGTCGCCGTGTGGCTTACAATTGCAATAAGAATAATAGAAGGAGTTAGTAGTGCTTGAGGCGTGCGTTTAAGCATGATTTTAAGGCCAGTATTAATATAGCCAGAATGTTCGGCAACACCCACACCTAGCATAGCAACTAGCACCACGCCTAATGGCGCAAACCCCGTGAAGGTTTTTACCATCGTTGCCATAAATCCGGCAAGCGCATTTGGGTCTAATAAATTGTGAACGACAATCGCCTGATTGGTTCTTGGATCAATAGCGCTAAATTCTACGCCTGAAAATAACCAAGATAGCAGCCAAATAAGCAACATTGCTGATAAGAAAATGATTGCAGGGTCAGGGAGTTTATTCCCTACCCGCTCTATCCCGTTTAAAAAACGGGTGATCGCAGAGTTTTGCGAGTTCGCTTGTTGTGTTTCGTGCATACCATTGCCCTAAGAAAAAAATTGCTTAACCATAACTTAATATTTACATGTTAAGCAAGAAAACGTGCCTATTGACGAGACACTTTGCCGAATTAGTAGTCGACTTGGCATTTTTTTGTCTCAAGTCGGTGTCCAATAAAGAATTTACGCTATGCTTTTTATATGTCTGAAATTAAGGATTTTTAGATGATAGATCTAGACGACAAAGTGTTAGCTGACGTCAAACATGGTTTTAATTTACCACCAAAGCCCGCGCTGATAAGCGAATTGCAAGCTGCACTTGCTGCAGCAGATCCAGATCTGAACGATGTTGCTACGATCATCGCTCATGATGTCAGTACCTCTGCTGCTGTGTTAAAAGTCATCAACTCCCCATTATATGGTTTAGCGAGAACCCGAATTCAGATAATAAGTGCACCACTCATGGTTAATCGGTGAGGAGAGATCAACTGCCTGTTGGTGGTACTCTGT
>NZ_JANHZS010000034.1:0-62204 GCF_041414765.1 Pseudoalteromonas sp. DY56-GL79
ACATTTCGTTGTTTCGAGGGATGTGCATTCTAAGCATTCCCGATTTTTTGTCAACACTTAATTTTGAATTTCTTTAGAAGAAGTTTCGAACTTAAGTTTTACTTGACGCTAACTTGTTGCTGCTTTGCTTTTCAGCGTAGCGCCCCGTGTCAGTGGGGTCGCATTATAGGGAGATCCAATTTTAGTGCAACTCTTTTTTTTAAGAAAGTTGCGAAAAAACGTTTGTTCGAGCAAAAATAAAGCGAAACGTCCATAAACCGCACTAAATGATGATTAAATGGACTTTCACAATGTCATTTTATGGCTGCTTTATACAGTTAACGCATTATCTCACGCTAGCACCTCTATATACGTAGCACTGGTTCTCCTTAGATGTTTACGTGATTGGCTCATCCACACTCACCATAATCGTTAACTAAGAGACCCTCGTAACCAGAGGAGTTTATTCACCAAGTTTTAGCTAATCTGCACATTTAAATATGCCCAGTCAAAAGCTTGAACTTAGATAGTGCTTGATGGGAGGTTAATTTTGTAGAGTTTGAGTATTATGGTGTGGATCTATTTGCTTATGTTCATCTACATCTTTACTACAATAAGCTGTGGTTTAAATCTAAGACTAGAGGTTGTACTGTGCGGGTTATGAAAAAGAAAAAGCCGAGCTATGCTCGGCTTTTTTTGTGTCTTTAATAAGACTAATTACTCTGCAGACTGCGCGTCTTCTTGAACTTCTTCAGTCGCTGGGCGATCTAGTAGTTCAATGTAAGCCATTGGCGCGTTGTCACCTGCACGGAAGCCACACTTAAGAATACGAGTGTAACCACCTGGACGATCCGCGAAACGAGGACCGATCTCAGTGAACAATTTACCAACTACTTCTTTATCACGCGTGCGAGCAAACGCTAAACGACGGTTTGCTACGCTGTCAGTCTTAGCCAGTGTGATTAAAGGTTCAATTACACGGCGCAGCTCTTTTGCTTTAGGCAAAGTAGTTTTGATGATTTCGTGCTTCACCAAAGAACCAGCCATGTTGCTAAACATCGCTTTGCGATGGCTGCTGTTACGGTTTAATTGACGACCACTCTTACGATGGCGCATGACCCTATCCTTCTAACTAAACTAATATAGTAACTTAGATTACTCAGCTAGACTTGCAGGCGGCCAGTTTTCTAGGCGCATACCTAGAGATAGACCACGTGAAGCTAGCACGTCTTTAATTTCAGTTAGAGACTTCTTACCAAGGTTTGGTGTTTTCAGAAGCTCAACTTCAGTACGCTGTACTAAGTCACCGATATATTGAATTTGCTCGGCTTTCAGACAGTTTGCAGAACGTACAGTTAGTTCTAAGTCATCAACTGGACGAAGTAGAATCGGATCAAACTCCGGCTTCTCTTCTTTCTCTTCTGGCTCAGAAACATCACGTAGGTCTACGAATGCATCTAATTGCTCAGCAAGGATAGTTGACGCACGGCGGATCGCTTCTTCAGGATCTAAAGTGCCGTTCGTTTCCATATCGATGATTAGTTTATCTAAGTCTGTACGCTGCTCAACACGAGCTGACTCAACCGAGTACGCAATACGCTCAACCGGGCTGAATGATGCATCTAGCAACAAACGGCCGATTGGGCGCTCATCGTCATCAGAGGATAAACGACTAGACGCCGGTACATAACCGCGACCACGCTCAACACGAATGCGCATGCTGATTTCGCTATTGTCAGCAGTTAAGTGACAAATGACATGCTCAGGGTTGGCGATAGTCACATCTCCGTCGTGCTGGATATCAGCCGCAGTCACAGGGCCTACACCAGACTTAGTCAGGGTAAGGAAAACTTCATCTTTACCTTCTAGAGATACCGCTAGACCTTTAAGGTTTAACAGAATTTCAATGATGTCTTCTTGTACGCCTTCTTTCGCGCTGTACTCGTGCAATACGCCGTCAATTTCAACTTCTGTCACAGCACAACCAGGCATAGATGAAAGAAGTATACGACGTAGAGCATTACCTAGTGTGTGGCCAAAACCACGCTCTAGAGGCTCTAAAACTACTTTAGAACGCGTTGAGCTTACAGCGTCGATATCGACTAATCTTGGTTTTAGGAATTCGGTTACAGAACCCTGCATTTTATCCTCTCTTAACTCTTAACTTTACTTCGAGTAAAGTTCGACGATTAGTTGTTCGTTAATGTCCGCAGACAGATCAGAACGCTCTGGTAGACGCTTGAAAGTGCCTTCCATTTTCTTACCGTCAACTTCAATCCAAGTTGGCTTTTCACGTTGCTCAGCCAACTCTAGAGCAGCGATGATACGCGCTTGCTTTTTAGACTTCTCGCGAATTACTACTACATCTTCAGGAGTAACTACGAAAGAAGGGATATTAACAACACGACCATTAACCATAACCGCTTTGTGGCTTACTAGCTGACGCGCTTCAGCACGTGTGCTCGCAAAACCCATGCGATATACAACATTGTCTAGACGTTGCTCTAGAAGCTGTAACAAGTTTTCACCTGTGTTACCTTTAAGGCGAGCAGCTTCTTTGTAGTAGTTACGGAATTGCTTTTCTAGTACACCGTAGATACGACGAACTTTTTGCTTTTCACGTAGCTGTAAACCGTAATCAGATAGGCGACCTTTACGTGCGCCGTGCTGACCAGGTGCTGTTTCTAGTTTACACTTAGAGTCAATTGCTCTTACGCCGCTTTTAAGGAACAGGTCAGTACCTTCACGACGACTCAGCTTGAGCTTAGGGCCC
Source organism: Pseudoalteromonas sp. DY56-GL79 (assembly GCF_041414765.1). Classification (NCBI taxonomy): domain Bacteria; kingdom Pseudomonadati; phylum Pseudomonadota; class Gammaproteobacteria; order Alteromonadales; family Pseudoalteromonadaceae; genus Pseudoalteromonas; species Pseudoalteromonas sp. DY56-GL79. The sequence continues at coordinate 2,753 of NZ_JANHZS010000034.1, forward strand.
AAATATCTTGCCATGTTCTTTCTCCTAACCTATTGTTATACGCGACGTTTCTTCGGTGGACGACAACCATTGTGTGGAATTGGCGTCACGTCAGTGATGTTAGTGATACGGTAACCAGCAGCATTCAATGCACGAACAGCAGACTCACGGCCTGGACCTGGACCTTTGATGAATACTTCTAGGTTCTTAAGACCGTACTCTTGTGCAGCAACACCTGCACGCTCCGCAGCAACCTGTGCAGCGAATGGAGTAGACTTACGAGAACCACGGAAACCTGAACCACCCGCAGTCGCCCAAGAAAGAGCATTACCTTGACGGTCAGTGATGGTCACAATCGTGTTGTTGAAAGATGCATGAACGTGAGCCATGCCGTCAACAACCTGCTTTTTGACCTTTTTACGACGAATTGGTGCTTTTGCCATAACTTACCCCACCTTATTTCTTGATAGGCTTGCGAGGACCCTTACGAGTACGCGCGTTAGTCTTAGTACGCTGACCACGTAGTGGTAGCGAACGACGGTGACGTAAGCCACGGAAACAACCAAGGTCCATAAGACGCTTGATGTTTAGTGTAACTTCACGACGAAGATCACCTTCAACAGTGTACTTGCCAACTTCTTCACGAAGGATGTCAAGTGTTTCGTCATTTAACTCGCCGATTTTAGTAGTTTCAGCGATACCTGTCGCAGCTAAGATCGCCTTAGCGCGAGTTTTACCTACACCATAGATGCTTGTTAAACCGATAACAGCATGCTTATGATCAGGAACGTTAATGCCTGCGATACGGGCCACTAACATATCTCCTATAAATAAACTTGATTATCATCTTGCTGGAAAGCCCGTATAGGATACCCAACCGACATTCAAGTTTTACCAAAGAAACAGGCTAAGTAAAGTTACTCAGCCTGCACGACTTAATTTGCTTAGCCTTGCCTTTGCTTGTGCTTTGGCTCACTGCAGATCACACGTACAACACCTGCACGCTTGATTACTTTGCAGTTACGGCAAATTTTCTTAACGGAAGCACGTACTTTCATTACTCAACTCCGTAAACTGACCTTAACGGCCGTAGCCTTTAAGGTTCGCTTTTTTCAGCACAGAATCATATTGATGTGACATCATATGAGTCTGTACTTGTGCCATAAAGTCCATGATGACAACAACGATAATCAGAATCGATGTACCGCCGAAGTAGAATGGCGTTTGCCATGCCATAGTCATAAACTCGGGCACCAGACAGATAAAGGTTATATACAAAGCACCTGCCAATGTCAGGCGTGTCATCACTTTATCAATGTATTTAGATGTCTGCTCACCTGGACGAATGCCTGGAATAAAAGCGCCAGATTTTTTCAGGTTATCTGCTGTCTCACGCGGGTTAAACACCAACGCAGTGTAGAAGAAGCAGAAGAAGATAATAGCCGCAGCTAATACCATCGCATACAGTGGTTGACCTGGAGTCAATACTGCTGAGATAGCTTGTAGCACATCAGCGACCGGACCTTCACCTTGGCCAAACCAGCTTGCTATTGTACCAGGGAACAAAATGATACTGCTAGCAAAGATTGGTGGAATAACACCCGCCATGTTAACTTTTAGTGGTAAGTGCGTGCTTTGAGCAGCAAATACCTGACGACCTTGTTGACGCTTCGCATAGTTTACAACGATACGACGTTGACCACGCTCGAAGAACACAACTAGATAAGTTACAGCGAATACGATTACCGCAATCAATAACAATGCTAAAATATGCAGATCACCTTGGCGCGCCATTTCTGCTGTCGAACCAATTGCAGACGGCAGGTTAGCTACAATACCAACAAATATTAGAACTGAGATACCGTTACCGATACCACGCTCAGTGATTTGTTCGCCCAACCACATAAGGAACATAGTTCCTGTGACTAAGCTCACTACAGCTGTGAAATAAAAGCCGAAGCCTGGATTCACAACTAGGCCTTCCATCATGTTAGGTAGACCAGTAGCGATACCTATCGATTGGAATGTAGCAAGCACAAGCGTACCATAACGCGTATACTGGCTGATTTTCTTACGCCCTTGCTCACCTTCTTTCTTAAGCTCTATCATCGCAGGATGTATGTGCGTTAATAGCTGCATAATAATCGAAGCCGAGATGTACGGCATAATACCTAGCGCCAATACCGATGCACGCTCAAGCGCACCACCGCTGAACATGTTGAACATCTCAACAATGGTGCCCTTTTGTTGCTCGAAGAATTCGGCAAGTACAGCGGCGTCAATCCCAGGGATTGGCACAAAAGAGCCCAGACGGTAAATAATGATAGCACCCAATACGAATAGTAATCGGCGCTTCAGTTCCGCAAGCCCACTTTGTGCACTTTGCATATCTTGACCTGGTTTAGCCATAGCGTACTTCCTTAGTCTTCTACCTTGCCTCCGGCAGCTTCGATAGCTTCGCGTGCACCTTTAGACACTTTCATGCCTTTAACGGTAACAGCGCGTGAAACTTCGCCAGATTTTACAACTTTTACGAACTGGATGTTCTTTTTAACGATACCAGCTGCCTGTAACGCGTTTAGATCTACCACATCGCCTTCAACTTTAGCGATTTCGAATAGATTCACTTCTTTAGACACAAGAGACTTGCGTGAAGTGAAACCAAACTTAGGTAGACGACGTTGCATAGGCATTTGACCGCCTTCGAAACCAACGCGTACTTTACCGCCAGAGCGTGACTTTTGACCTTTGTGACCACGGCCACCAGTCTTACCAAGACCAGAACCGATACCACGGCCAAGACGCTTACCAGCTGTTTTTGAACCTGCAGCAGGTGAAAGTGTATTCAAGTTCATCGAATTACCCCTCAACCTTAACCATGTAAGAAACTTGGTTGATCATACCGCGAACTGCTGGCGTATCTTCTAGCTCAACAGTGTGGTTGATACGACGTAAACCAAGGCCACGTAATGTAGCTTTATGCTTCGGTAAACGACCGATTGAGCTACGTACTTGAGTTACTTTTACTGTGTTTGCCATGGTGTCTTACCCCAAGATTTCGTCAACGCTAAGACCACGCTTCGCAGCAATACCTTCTGGAGAATTCATATTCTCTAGAGCTGCGATAGTTGCGCGAACGATGTTGATCGGGTTAGTTGAACCGTATGCTTTAGATAGTACGTTCTGTACGCCAGTTACTTCTAGTACTGCACGCATCGCACCACCTGCAATGATACCTGTACCTTCAGATGCAGGCTGCATGTAAACTTTAGAACCCGCGTGGCGACCCTTGATTGGGTGCTGTAGCGTGTTACCTTTAAGTTCAACAGTGATCATGTTACGACGTGCTTTTTCCATTGCTTTTTGAATAGCAGCAGGAACTTCACGTGCTTTACCATAACCAAAACCTACTTTACCAGCGCCATCACCAACTACTGTTAGTGCAGTGAAGCTAAAGATACGACCACCTTTAACCACTTTAGACACACGGTTTACCGCGATTAGCTTTTCAGCCAATTCAGGCTGTTGTGCTTTTGCTTCTACGTTAGCCATTGTCTACTCCTAGAATTGCAGACCGGCTTCGCGCGCAGCATCAGCTAGCGCCTTCACACGGCCGTGATATTTAAAGCCACTGCGATCAAAAGCGATTTTTTCAACGCCTTTGTCAGCTACGCGCTCAGCGATTGCTTTACCAACTGCTTGAGCCGCTTCGATGTTGCCTGTGCCTTTAACTGTTTCAACAATTGCTTTTTCAACAGTAGAAGCAGCAGCCAGTACATTACCCTCAGCATTGATTACTTGAGCGTAAATGTGACGTGGCGTGCGGTGGATAACAAGACGTGTTGTGCCTTGTTCGATAATATTTCTACGAGTGCGCTTAGCACGACGTAGACGAGCTGTTTTCTTATCCATCGTCTTACCTTACTTCTTCTTAGCCTCTTTACGACGCACGTGCTCATCAGCGTAACGTACACCTTTACCTTTATAAGGCTCTGGTTCACGGTATGAGCGGATGTTAGCAGCTGTTTGACCAACTAACTGCTTGTCTGCGCCTTTAACAACAATTTCAGTCTGGCTTGGAGCTTCGATAGTGATACCTGTTGGGATCTCGAAGTTCACTGGGTGAGAAAAGCCAAGGGTTAAATCTAATGAATTGCCCTTAACTGCCGCACGGTAACCAACACCTACTAGCTGTAGTTTCTTCTCATAACCATCGTTAACACCAACAATCATGTTGTTGATTAGCGCACGTGCAGTACCAGCTTGAGCCCAAGCATTAGCAACTTCACGAGGAGCTGTAGTGATAACGTTGTCGTTTAGTGAAACTTCAACCGCATCGTTGATTGTGCGAGTTAATTCACCGTTCTTGCCTTTAACTTTGATGTCCTGGCCGTTAATTGTAACTTCAACACCGGCAGGAACATTGATTGGAGCCTTCGCTATACGAGACATAGTTCCCCTCCGATTAAGCTACAAAGCCAATGATTTCACCACCAACGCCAGCGGTACGCGCAGCGCGGTCTGTCATCAGGCCTTTAGAAGTTGATACGATAGCGATACCTAGACCACCCATTACCTTAGGTAATTCGTCACGTCTCTTATAGATACGTAGACCAGGGCGGCTAACACGCTGGATGTTTTCGATTACAGCTTTGCCTTCGAAGTACTTAAGTTCGATAGTCAATTCTGCTTTTACGTCACCAGATACTGCGAAGTCAGTGATATAACCTTCGTCTTTAAGTACCTTAGCTACAGCTACTTTCAGCTTTGAAGTTGGCATTGAAACAGATACCTTCTTCGCAGACTGACCGTTACGGATACGTGTGAACAAATCCGCAATTGGATCTTGCAAGCTCATGTCTTACTCCCGTGATTCTATTACCAGCTAGCCTTTTTAAGGCCAGGAATTTCACCGCGCATCGCTGCTTCGCGAACTTTAATACGGCTTAAGCCGAACTTGCGAAGGTAACCATGAGGGCGGCCCGTGATGTTACAACGATTACGTTGACGTGAAGGGCTAGAATCGCGTGGTAAAGACTGTAGCTTTAACACTGCATCCCAACGCTCATCATCAGATGCATTAACATCGCTGATGATAGCTTTTAACGCAGCACGCTTTTCAGCATACTGAGTAACTAATTTAGCACGTTTTACGTCACGTGCTTTCATTGAATTCTTTGCCATAACCCTACCCTTACTTTTTGAATGGGAAGTTGAACGCTTCTAACAACGCACGGCCTTCGTCATCTGTTTTCGCAGAAGTAGTGATTGTGATATCCATACCGCGAACGCGGTCTACTTTATCATAATCGATTTCTGGGAAGATGATTTGTTCACGTACGCCCATAGAGTAGTTACCGCGACCGTCAAAAGACTTTGCGCTAACACCGCGGAAGTCACGAATACGTGGCATCGCGATAGAGACTAAACGCTCTAGGAAATCCCACATACGCTCGCCGCGTAGGGTTACTTTACAGCCAATTGGGTAACCTTCACGGATCTTAAAGCCAGCAACTGATTTGCGTGCTTTAGTCACTAGAGGCTTCTGACCAGAGATTGATTCTAGGTCTGCTACTGCGTTTTCTAGAATTTTCTTGTCAGCTAGGGCTTCGCCCACACCCATGTTAAGTGTGATCTTTTCGATCTGAGGGACTTGCATGACAGAGCTGTAACCGAACTTCTCTTGAAGCTCTTTTACCACTTTGTCTTTGTACACTTCATGCAGTTTCGCCATCGTCTACTCCAACTATTAAATAGTTTTACCGGTAGACTTGAAGAAACGGACTTTTTTACCGTCTTCAAATCTAAAACCTACACGATCCGCTTTGCCAGTTTCGGCATTGAAAATCGCTACGTTTGATACGTCGACTGACGCTTCTTTCTCAACAACACCGCCAGCTTGCTGTAGTTGTGGTACAGGCTTCTGGTGTTTCTTGATGATGTTAACGCCTTCAACAAATACTCGGCCAGTTTCAGTAACAACTGAAAGCACTTTACCGCGCTTACCTTTGTCTTTACCGGCTAGTACGATTACTTCGTCATCACGACGGATTTTTGCTGCCATGATCGACTCCTTATAGTACTTCTGGTGCTAGTGAAACGATCTTCATGAACTTTTCAGTACGAAGTTCACGAGTCACAGGGCCGAAGATACGAGTACCAATAGGCTGTAAGTTATCATTTAAGATAACAGCCGCATTGCTATCGAAACGGATTAAAGAGCCGTCTGGACGACGTACGCCTTTTTTAGTACGCACTACTACTGCGTTTTTAACATCACCTTTCTTCACTTTGCCGCGAGGAATCGCTTCTTTAACAGAAACTTTAATGATGTCGCCAACCGCTGCGTAGCGACGGTGCGAACCACCAAGGACTTTTATACACTGCACTTTGCGAGCGCCGCTGTTATCAGCAACGTCCAGCTGAGTTTGCATTTGGATCATCTTAATGACCTCCGGTGTAGTTACAACTCGCCTAGATTTCGTTCAAAATCAAGGCATTTAGGTTAAATTCCACTCAAAAAACTGTGATTATGTCTTTCAAGGGCGGGCAATTGTATCAGCAATGTCGCATCAAAGATAGTTCAATTTTTAATTAATTTAACGCGTTAACATGACGTACCGATTATAGTTTGAGGATATGGCGGCAAGCAATCGAGAATTCAACCACTTGCGCAAATATTAAACAAAGTTTACAGCGGAAATTTTATTTTGATTATTGTTTAGGCATATCGCTTAGTAGGCTGTGAACAAGAATTTATCACCCTTTTCTCACAAACAAGCTCAAGCTTTGAGCAAACAACCATATAGAGCGACGAGAAGATCTTAGAAAAAGTGAAGTCGAGATAAATCTCGACCTACGGCTCTCTTTTGCTTTTGATGTAATCACCCACATTGCTTACGGTGTCTAACCAATAACCATTTTTCGGGTCCTGTAAGTAAGGAATAAGCTGGTCTAACATTTTGGTATCGACGGTGTACATGCCTTTTTCGCCCACCTCATGTCCAGCAAGAATTATCCAACTGTTATTTGCCCTAAGGTGCTCCAGTAATCCTTTTAGCTCTTCAAAACTAACACCGTCCATTCTCACTCCTGTGAGTTGCGCAAAGTCAGTATAAGTTGGGTGATTAGCGGTTTCATCTAACCACGTGCGGCCACTGTCAAAATGCGTCGCAATCACCGGCACATAACTTTTAACTTCAGCGCCGCGACCAACAAAGGTATTACCGCAAGGGTAAGCAAAGCTTCTGGGGGTTACGCCCAAATGCTTTTCAATATATTTTGTGGTGCTTACCACATCGCGTTCTATGTAAGCCAAATCAACCTGTTCCAGCCCTTTGTCCTTTTCCCTTAGCCATGCAAAGTTGCCCGTACATAAATGTTCGCTGGTGTGATTACCTATTTCATGCCCCTGCTTCACCGCGGCTTGCCACAATGCGAGCTTTTCCTTCACCTGTGGTGGCATAACATAAAATGTGCCTTTCACCTTATGGCGATTGAGTAGCGGCACTCCCACATCAACTTGGCTTGGCCTTGCATCATCAAACGTAAGGCTTATTGCGTTACGAGCGTTATTGGGGTAACTAAAGATTTGGTTGCTATCAGCCGCTATACTAGACGTATTCACGAACAGAGCGCTTACCATCATGGCAGCCAATCTGAAGTGAGAAACTAAATTAGAAGATAACTTTGCCATTTGCTTTTCCTTATTGTTATTTATCCTTATAACCTATATGAGGCTGTGAGTATGACAAAGTGTTAAATTTTCAACTTGTTATTTGCGACTAAGTCCAACGCAAATGGTACTAATTTAATATTTTTAGCGATACACTAACCCCAATAACTAAAGAGAAAGACAGCGCTGTGTTGAAGTTAGAAGAATACTATCAGGACGTGATCTTGCTCGCCGAAGGCGGAATGAGCAAAGTGTACCTTGCTACCGACAAAAAATTAGGCCGCCGAGTGGCGGTAAAGGTGATATCACTAACTCAGCACACGCAATCAGATGCACTCAACGAAGCCCGCCTGTTAGCGCGTTTTAACCATCCAAACATAGTACAAATTTATGATGTCTTTGAAAGCGATGGCCAAATGGCTTTGGAAATGGAGTATGTGCAAGGTGCAACTCTACAGCACTACACAAAAACACACATATTAACTACTGAGCAAAAAGTCGAACTATTAAGCCATATTGCCGATGGCCTGGCCTCAGCTCATAGCCAGAATATTCTTCATTTAGACTTAAAACCTGGCAATATACTGGTTAATGAACAGAGCATAGCCAAAATTGCCGATTTTGGTATTTCACAATTAGAAGACAACCAAGCCTCTCGTCCACATACCAGTTACGGTAGCCTCACAGCAATGTCACCAGAGCAACTTCGTGATGAAACACTAGACAGCCGCAGTGACTTATTCTCATTTGGAATAATTGCTTATCAACTGTTAGCAGGACATCACCCTTACTTCGAACAAGCTGACGATGGCAGTGACAAGTCTATTGCTGAACAGATCAAGTTCCAGCCATTAAAAGCCAGTGCTAAACGTATTTTAGATATCCCCCCTGCACTGGCACAGCTTATTGATCGCTTATTGCAATACGACAAAAACGCTCGCCCAAGTAGCACCAATGAAGTCAGTCAGCAGCTAAAGCAAATTTTACACGCCTTTAGCTACGATAATAGCGAAGCGACTCTGTCGCTTGAACAAATCGAACTACGAGATAGAGCCAGAGAGAAAGCCAAAGCACGTAAAAAGCAACTAGGTATTGCAGCACTTTTCACCTTTTTAGTGTGCCTAGCCGTAGGTGGATACTGGTATTGGCAGGAAACCAAACCCAAGGTTTATATTGCAGCGCTACCGATAGAGTTTATTGGACAAGGTGGTATACCAAACTCACACAAACAGATAGTAAAGCAAGCAGTTGAAGACGCCATCTATCAGTTTCTCATTACCAGTAAAGACTATGAACCTGTGTCAAAGAAAGAAGTAGAGCAAACGCTCGCGTCTTTAGGCCAAACAGCGAAACCATCTGATATTTCTAGGTCTTTACAAATAGATAAGTTATTCATTCCAACAGGTGAATGTAATAACTACAGCTGTACCATCCAACTAGAATTGATAGGCAAATCGGGGAAAGTCGTTGAGTTTTCAGAGCGGATCACTGTGATAAATACGCAAATTTCTGCAACGTTTATTTCGGTCTCGCAAACGTTATCCAAAGCGCTCAAAACCACTGATACCTCAGAGCAATTAATAGACGACAATTTTAATAAGGCATATTCAGCCCTGATAGAACAATTACATCAAGAAAACTCTGTCAATATCAAATTAATCGATCAACTTAGGGAATTCATTAGAACATACCCTAAGCACTTTTCCCTCTACACAACTTATACCAAAGGTAGCCTCAGATTATACAATCGAACTTTAGAAATGAAGATTATAAATGAGTTGCAAGAAGTCTTAGATTCAAGCCCTAAAGAATATAAAAAGACTTTAGACTACCTAGCAAATAGAACCTCGCTACTTCTGTTGCTAAACAAGAAGGATGATATTGAGAAACTGTTGAGCAGCTACGAAGGTGGCAATAGTAACTCATATGAATTACTAAACCTAAAAGGTAGCATATATCAAAAATTAGGCCGCTATGACCAAGCGAAAACAGCATTTAATAAAGCATATCAGCTCAAACCTACCTTGGTTGTGCTAAGGAACCTAGTGAAAATACATGCTATATCTGGAAGCTTCACTGAAGCCCTTCATTTCGCAGATAAAGCACTATCAATAACTCAAAAAGATCATCAGCTCATCAAAATTACCGCAGATATTTCACTAATCACAGGTAATCTTAATAGGTCAATTGAACTCTACGAGACGCTAGTAAAATCTGATAGTAATAACGCAAACTATTTAACAAACTTGAGCACGGCCTTGAGTTTAATAAAGGAACAAGACTTATCCCTAGATTACGCAACTAAGGCATATCAGATAAATGAGCGAAGAGCTGATATTGTACTCAACTATGCTGATGCCTTAGCTCTAGCTAACAAAAATGCAGATCTCACCTACATGAAAGTGATAGAACTTTTAGACACCCCAAATAAACCAATTGATAAGTTAATAAAAGCCCAGGCTCTGGCGCATCTCGGTTATAGTATTGAGGCGCTAAAATTGATTCAACTCGTAGAATTAGAAGCTCCAGAGTTATATGAGCTGCCTTTTGTAAGCGCCCTTATCATGACCTTAATTGGGGATGAGAGTTCAGCAATTATACAAATAGAAGCTAGCTTGGATTCAGGCTGGGCAGTACAGTTTTTTAATTTGAAGTGGTTTGATCCGTTGTGCGGAATAGTTGAGTTCCATAACCTGCTGGAGAAGCACAACTATTCAGAGCGCTGTAGCGCTCTGAATTAGAGTTTTAGTTTGGCTCTGTATCTTCGATAACAATCGTTGGATCTTGAGAGAAATAACGCACAGCACCATTTGCGGAATCATATTGAGCAACAAGTCTGAACTCAATTTTCGAGTTGTTATTCTCTACGAGTGTAACAACTCTCGCATCAGGGTTAGCTGAAAGCGCTTCGATATCATCTTCACTTAGCGTATTCGCAACATTCAATGCTTCAATCTTCACCTCAACCGTAAACTCATCTTTTAATTTGCTTTTAAGGTTATAATTGAAATTGTCTTGCGCCTCAGTAAAAAAAGTACCATTTTCAGCAAAGCTCCAGCCAGCTGTATCAGGCTCGATCTTATAGGTTAGAACAGCAATGTCACCCTCGGCTAATTTAAGCTTGACTGGCTCATCGTCATTTGAAAATATCCAGTTACCCTCAGCTTTTGGTGTCACCGTGTATTCGAGTTCGAGTAAAGTAGGTGTACTCATTCTTTTATCCTTCGTTTGTTTGTAGAGCTATTTGCATATATCTAAGCATATGAATAGCAATAATTCTATTACAGTTGGTTACAGCTTATAGGCGTAAGACAGTTATAAGCTCTCTATAACTACATATAGATAATTAACTCGGACAAATATAGAACAAGGGCTGCCATCGGCAAGCCCTTGTTAAGCTGAAATTGATTTAAAACAAACAGATGAGCTGTTTATTGAAACGTCATAAAGATCTATCCACCAAACAAACCTTTAAGTTTGTCTTTTACCTTATCCTTAACCTTGTCTTTGGCTTTGTCTTTTGCCGCTTCTTTTAGGTCTAGGCTAGTTTCAACTTTGTGGAATGGACCTTTGATCCGCACCGGAATTTTAAAACCGGTACTGTCATCGCTACTGGCTTGCCCCTCAATGGTATCAACAATTCCAGTCACCACACGGTAATCAACTAAAGTTTGTGGTAAATCAACGGTGCCCTTGCCTGTCACTCGTAGTAACGGGCTTGCCAACGAGAAGTCATCGTTTTGACCTACGCCTTTGGTAAAGACAAAGGTGCCAGTCATGGCTGAGAAGTCGGTTTTTTGATCCGGATCGAAATTGGCATTGAGTCCTTGCGATACCGAAGAGAAATCGCCTTTGAGCATCTCTTTGCCCTTACGGATCATCTCAGCAAGGTTTGCGCCTTTTACGCCACCATCTTTGAACTCAAAACCTAATTTACCACCTAGAGCATTCACAAATTGCTTTTGACTAACGCCTTGTGTGTTTAACGTCCAATTAAGACTACCTTTACCCAATACTTTGTCAAAGCCAATGGCATCAGTCAGTAGTGGCTCGGCATTAATTGCCGTTAACGCAAAGTCAGTACTGATGCCATAAGGTTTTGTTGCCGCATTTACAACAACCTTACCTTTACCCTGACCTTCATAGGCTTGGAATTTATCTAGGCTCAGTGTCGCCTTACCTGAGTTAAGTACTAAGCTGATTTGGTTTTCGCCAAGCTTAATTTCTCTCGCACGTAGCCCTGTTGAGGTGATCTTCACATTCGCATTGAGGCTATTAAGTGCTGACAAATCAATTGCAGTGTCATCCCACACGATAGGCTGTGCTGGTGCGCCTTCTGATTCAGGTTGCGTTTGTGGTTTTTCCACAGGTTCTGGCAAATAAGGGTTAAGATCTAACATGCCAAGGTCAACACTCGCGGTAATATCAGGCTTACCTGAGAGGGTGACTTTGCTTTGACCTTTTATTACCAATTCGTCCAAGGTCGCTTCTAAGGCATTGAGAGTAAAGACTTGCCCTTGCATCGTCATTTTAGCGTTTAGGCCAAAGTCGTTGAACGCATTTTCTTTGGCTTTTAGGTCAACGCCCTGCCACTTAGCTAGCGCTTTTACCGAGTCGCCAGTCAAGGCTAATTGACCGCGAATGGTTTTACCTTGCTCTGCAATTTCACCTTTATAGTCAAGGTTGAACAGCGCTGATTTTACTTGTTGTTCAACATTAAAGGTTTCACCTTCTACCGCCTTTGCTGGATTATCGAGTGTAGTAACTAGGTTAAAAGTTTGACCTTGAAAAGTCAGCTTACCGTCGACTTCTAGTGGTTGGTACAGTGACGATAGCATCACGCTAATGTCTAAATCAGTTACCTGATATTCAGCGCCTGTCACACCATCAAGGTAAGTCACCGAGCCACCATAAATCGCCACTTCGCCAAGGCTAACATCTAAGCCTTCCGGTAACTGCATATTACCTTGTGAACTGGTTTGCGCCGTTGGCGCGTTTTCTGCACTGGTGGGTAGCAACTGCCAGTTAGCATTACCTTGTTTGTCGGTTTCTAGAATAATTTTAGGATTATTGATCACAAAGCGCTCAAGCTTAGCTTCACCAGACAGCGCACTTAACCACGGAATATGCACGGCAAGTTGCTCCATGGCAAACATATCTGGGCGACTGCCCGTTGCCATGTTGGCAAATCGCACTTGGTTTAGCTCAATGTGTAGCGTTGGGAAAATACCGATGTCAGAGTCGCCATCGATCGACAGTTTTCTACCTGTCACTGACTCAACCTGTGACGTGACTTGGTCAATAATTGCCTGTTTGGGGATTAAAAACGGGGCTGCGATAACAAGAATAATAATAAGCGCGACAATGGCGCCTACGATTTTAACTAGCCGGTTCATTGCTTTTCCTTCGTAAGGCTTGGTTCTCTTTATGATAACGGCTGTAGTCGAATATACCATGAATAAAGGCAAATAATTTGTACTGAGCGATTGCAACCTTTTGACTAATCGGTATGATCCTCGCCCTTGCCAGTTTTTAGCGTCATTAGCTATATTTTACTGGTTGGTTTATTAATCAAACTTGGAGTATCTAACCCGCATGAAGAAACTGCTCATATCACCGTCAAACATGGCCTTGGGCGAACAAGAAAGTCAGATTTATCAAAATATCCTCAAACAGGCCACAGAGATCAGCCTTAATCTGATGGCGGTTAAGGTGGAAAATCACCCTGAAGATTTTCTTGGTTGGTGTTATGAACTGCTTGATGTGGCGAAAAATCGTATCAATTTTGATTTACTGGATGACCATCAATTACCCACAGTGAAAAAGCTACAAGATCTGCTCATCGCAGCGATTAGCTTTTTACAACTCAAAACGTTACGCATTGCGCCTTGGCCTATGGTGGCCGCATTTATTGCCAGTCACAAAGAAGTGATTGCACTAGATGAGCAATTAAAACTGATTGAATACCTTAAACCAATGCGCAGTACTCCACTTAAAGACATGATCAAAGAAGATCGCCTTGCCTTTAGCGGTAAGCATGCTGCAAATTTAGATACCAGCGTGTATCAGTTTGACGTAGAGTGGTTTGCCTCCACCAAAAGTGCAAAAGGCTTTCACCAGTTATTAGACGACCTTCCGGGTGCTTTTGATGAAGCGCTAGCCGCAATCCCGGCAGAAGGTGACGTGACGCTCGAGCATTACCAATCATTTATGGTCGGGTATTTAAGTGCCTTTGCTGGCAGCGAGGAAAAGCCAACGCTTGCACCTGCCACTCGCCTATTAGCAATGCGTCGCCCTGATGTGTTCACGCCAATAACCTCGAGCAAGCTTGACGCTTTATGCCAAGCGCTTGGTGTTGCTAAACTTAACAATCGCGATTTTGAGCGTTACTGGACCGATGTCGTCAGCACCATTAAAGCAATGCCATGGTATACGATGGCCGCTCCTGTGGATGAGTTTGAAACGCAACTTGCTGAAATTAAAGCGCTGCTACCATGCCTGTTTTATTACGCGGATAAAGATACCGCCACTAACTCCAATTACTTTAAGCTACTGCATAAACCTCAGCGCAGCGGCACCAGTGGTGGCAAAAAAACAGTACGCCGCGGTAAAGAGTCAGCAGAAGTGTTAGTCGACCGCGCACTCGCGGATGAGTCTATTCCAAAGCATATTCGCACCAAACGTGACTCGATAGTCGCTGAAGTGGAAAAAGGCCGCAGTGTTGATGAAACCATCAGCCTAATGCGCACCATCTTTGGATAACTAACCTAAACTTCAATAACGGCTAGCGCAATCCATAGCTTGCATTAATATCGTGCAAGCTGTGGTACTTTGCACCAGCTATGTGCAACATTTATGCAAATCACTCTGTCCTATTTTCGAAACTTAGAAATTAAATTCCTATATTTTTAATAACATAGAATAAATTCTCCGCTATTTCCTGACATTGGCCTCCCCCTTGCACTTACTCTTTGCAGAAAATGCAATGACAACAACCGAATAATAACTCTGCGCTCAATGGGGAAAACAGAATGAAAAACAAACCTTTACTTATGCTACTCGGCGGCCTGACTGCGTGCTTTTGTGTCTCTGCTCAGGCGGAAGTAACAGCAAATATTGCGGCAAGCTCAAATTATTACTGGCGTGGTATCACCCAGACTGATGACGGTGCAGCGGTGTCTGGCGGCTTGGATTATAGCAATGAGTCAGGGTTTTATGCGGGCACTTGGGTCTCTAACATCGACTTTGGCGACTCCGCTAGTTACGAAATGGATCTCTACGCAGGTTACGCTGGCGAAATCAAGGGCATGAGTTTTGATTTTGGTTATATCCACTACGCCTATCCCGATGCCAGTGGAGATATTGATTTTGGCGAGATTTACGCCGCGCTTGGCTGGCAATACTTTACGTTTAAACTCAGCCACCTAGCCACAGCGCAAAGCGACTCAAGCACAGAAGAAGACATGCTATATGCCGAAGTGTCGGCCAGCTTCCCCATTTTTAAAGACAGTGAATTAACTCTACATATTGGTCGCTCCAGCGGAGACACAGTGCTTGAGTGGACAGGTGAAGACGACGCTTATATGGATTACGGGGTGAGTTTATCTACGCAAGGCTTTACCTTTGGATTAGTAAAAACCGACTTAGACGGTGGCGATGATATAAAAGCATACGTAAGTTATGGATTAGATTTTAATCTGTGATGACCAAAGGTGAGCGGTCCTGTGACAGCCGCATCACCTTATTTTTTACTTGCTGCAACACGTGGGGCCGAAAGGCCCTTTTTTATACTTTATATTATTAGTAATTCAAAAGTTTCCAAGCAAGGCTTTCACCGTCTCCCTCAGTACTCAGCAGCTTGTTTTATAAATCAAAACAGGAACTTAATCCTTTTGCTCGATTGAACTAAATTCTAACCACACCTAATAAAGACTTAAGATAAGTGAAGCGCGAATAAGCTGTTCAGCAGTGAAGAAAACAAAAAGTTTACACTTAAAAAAACAAGCGATAACATTCAGACCCCATTTTAGGAAAAAGGATATTAATTAAATGAAATCATTAATAGCTACCGCTTTTGTGACTCTCGCATTAACGTTTGCCCATAGTGCACTTGCAATGTCGTGTCATTGCAAGTCAGGGTCATGACAGTTGATCATGGCTCTGATGGCTCTATCAGCTTCTCGTGTTCAGGTGGTGGCCAAATTCAGTGTGTTTTAAATCCTCCAATGAATATAGACTAAAACTATCCCATATAGCGCTGCTATATGGCATATAAGGATTATGATGAAAGTAAAATTAACCTTAGTATTGTCTCTTGCTATTGCTATCAGTGCAGGTGTTTATGTCTTGAGCTCTGAGACAAACTCCCCCATGACGTCAATTAGCCAAAATACTGAAATAGCACCCTGCCTAAACTATTCACCAAGTGTATCCAGTACAAAAATAGCAGTCTCCAGTACTCAAGAAAATAAGATTAAAAATGATCCCCTTGATTCAGCTACACAAACAGAAGTAGCAGTTCAAGAAAATATCACGGAACGCGCAGCCCAACCACTAAGTCTAGTCAATTTCAATGCGCAATTTATCAATAATAACACACAGCAAGAAAGTCTTTATCGGTCTCGCTTAGAATCTTTCTTTAGGGCTGATACCAATGAAATACTCAAACAGATGAGCCTTGTCGAGTACTCAGATTTAGCAAATGACCGTGAAGCGAAACTTCAAACTTTTATACAAGCACGGTTAGAAGCAGTTCATATACTAGATGAAACATTCAAATGTGCAGCAAGAGTTTGTATGTTAGAGCTTGTGGTCAGTTCTGATAGCAATACTGATGTGCTCAGCAATATGTCTGAGTTCGATAAAAACTATTCATTTCAGAGCAAACAAACAAACGAGTATGGAGAAACGATTTTTAAAGGGCTATACATTGCAACCGATGATCCCAGCAAATTGACATTAACAGACTAACCTGGGATTCGGGTTACTACTGTTTTTAATAAAAAGTTTTAGTCCTAACAGCAATGAATTCACTTTCAAAAAGTTTTAAGCATTTTTCAGAATGTGTATTCACATCAACGATCCGGTGTTGGTGAGATTAATTAACGATCTGTCAACTTTATCGCCAACACCTATTTTCCAACGTTTACTGTTCTACCCTCTATCAACAGCGGCATTTGAGTATAGCTGTACTTGCTTAATCGTACAGTCTATCCTCAATAATTCTTAAGGCGCTGATTTATGGTACGCTATGCCCGGTAGACGCCGACCAAATGCGATACCACTGCTCGCGACTCATGCTAAGTGACTGTGCAGCAAACGCGCTGGCAACTCGAGTAATATTTCCCGTTCCAAGCACAGTGGCAGGTTTCGATGGATGCATGGCAAGCCATGCGTAGATCACTTGATCAATTTCAGTGCTACCAATCTCTTCACCCACTTGCTGTAGCACCGCACGCAGGCGTTTGGCTTTTTCATCTTCACTGGAGAATATTCTGCCCCCTGCCAGCGGCGACCACAGCATAGGATTCATGCCTAGTTGTTGGCACTGATCAAGCGTGCCATCGTCAAGCGCTTTCATCTCATAAGGTGAAAACTCAATTTGGTTGGTCACTAAAGCGAAATCGAGTCTCGATTGCAATAAACCAAGCTGGCTGGGTGTAAAGTTCGAGACCCCAAAATGCAGCACATCGCCGTTTTGTTTGAGGGTATGAAACGCATCGGCAACTTCATCAGCATCCATCAGATAATCCGGGCGATGGATCAACAGCACATCTAGCCTATCCGTGCCGAAATGCTTTAGTGACTGCTGCGCTTGGGCAATGATATGCGCTTTACTCGAATCATAGTGGTTCGCCTTTCCTGCTAATCCCAAGCTCGGAAATGCGGGCTTAATGCCACATTTAGTGATGATCCGAATGTGCTCTCGAATACTGGGCTCAAGCGCTAAGGCTTTGCCAAACTCCGCCTCACACTGATACTCACCGTAAATATCAGCATGATCAGTATCGCGTATTCCAAGCTCAATCGCTTGCTTTAAAAAGCGTAAGTTTTCTTGCGGCGTAATTTGCCAATCTAATAGCCGCCAAAACCCCAATACTAATGGGTCAAGTACGCGGGTGTTTGCGTTCATAACGTAATTCCTACTTGTGCAACCACTTGCTTGGCTTTCTCGACAGCACTTTCAGCCGAGTCTGAGCGCGCTAACGCCACACCCATTCTGCGCTTGCCACTCACCTCTGGTTTACCAAACAAACGAATATCCGTTAGTGGCTCTGCAAGCGCCTGTGCAAGATTGTTGAACTGTAATTGTGTTGATTCCCCTTCGACAAGGATCACGCTAGATGCTGATGGCCCATTGAAATGAATAGTGGGAATAGGCAAACCTAAAATTGCCCGAGCATGCAGCGCAAACTCACTTAAATCTTGCGAGATAAGCGTGACCATACCGGTATCATGTGGCCTTGGTGAGACTTCGCTGAAGTAAACTTCATCACCCTTAATAAAGAGTTCAACGCCAAACAGACCCCGACCGCCCAGTGCTGCCGTGACTTTTTCAGCCATCGCTTTGCTGCGCTCTAGCGCGAGTGCTGACATCTGCTGCGGCTGCCAGCTTTGCTGATAATCACCGTCTTGTTGCACATGTCCAATTGGCTCACAAAAACTCGTACCATCGATATGGCGTACGGTTAGCAGCGTAATTTCGTAGTCAAAATCAACAAAACCTTCCACAATCACTCTGCCCTGACCTGCACGCCCACCTTCTTGAGCATAGTGCCAAGCCGCTTCGATATCCGCGGCACTTTTAATCACACTTTGCCCTTTACCTGACGAGCTCATGATAGGCTTAACCACACATGGCATACCGATACGCGCGACAGCAGCATTAAAGTCTGCCAAGGTGTCAACAAACTGATAGGGTGAAGTAGCAAGCCCAAGCGTTTCAGCGGCAAGACGGCGGATCCCTTCACGGTTCATGGTCAGTTGAGTCGCTTTAGCGGTTGGCACCACCGTGTAACCTTCAGCCTCTAATTCCACCAACTTATCCGTCGCAATGGCTTCGATTTCCGGCACGATATAATCAGGTTGCTCTTGTTCAATAATCGCTTTGAGTTTTTCACCATCCAACATAGACAAGGTATAGCTGCGATCTGCCACTTGCATCGCTGGCGCATTGTCGTAGCGATCTAAGACAACCACTTCAGCACCTAAGCGCTTAAATTCGATAACGACTTCCTTTCCTAACTCACCGCCACCGCAGAGTAATACTTTGCAAGCAGTTGCCGAAAAGGGCGTGCCCAGAGGTTTGATTTTCATGATGATTCCTTGGTTGGTTTGATGCCCCATGGTAGCGACTTTTTGTCATATGCAAAAGCTGAGAAGACGGTAATCCAACTCAAAATCACAAAATACACATTTCAAACACATTCTTTACATATTGTACACAAAGAGCATTTTTATATTTAAAGGATTACTTCAATGACCGCCCAGTCTCCTATTGATTACAGCACTCAGCCGCAGATCTTATTAACGCAAGCATTCAGCCAATATGCCAATAAAGTTGCACTGGTATTTAACGGCACGCAAGTCACCTATAAAGCACTTGAAGAGCAGGTAACACGAGTCGCCGCGAATATTCAGCAACAAGCGAATCTGAGCCAATCTCAATCGCCTTATGTGGCACTATATCTCGAGCGCGGCATTGATATGGTCGTGGGGATCTTAGCGGCAATCAAATCAGGATTGGGTTATATCCCTATTTCCACTGAGGCACCCAAAGCTCGCTGCGAGTTTATTCTTGAAGATAGCCAACCGGCGCTTATCGTCACCCATGGGCATTATCAAGCGCTGCCACAATTTGGCCATACACCTCAAGTGTTGATCGAATCTCCTGCAACGCAAGCCTTTGTTACTCCTGATTATAAAATGAGTGATATTGCCTATGTGATCTACACCTCGGGCACCACTGGCACGCCAAAAGGCGTAGAAGTACCTTACCAAAATTTACTTTATTTAGCCGAGTCACAAATTGGCCGCTTTGAACTAGACCAACTTGACCGCGTTATGATGTTTGCCTCTTATATTTTCGATGCCAGTGTATTTGAGCTGCTCGTGCATATCATGTTGGGCCAAACTGTATTTGTAACGACAGAAACCGAGCGACGTGATGCCAAAGCGCTAAGCCAATTGATCTCAAAAAATGCCATTCAATTTGGCGCTATTCCTCCTGCATTGCTGGCTTTGATGGACCCCCAAGATTTGCGCTCTATGCGCAAATTAATCGTCGCAGGAGAAACCCCAAATCTAGAAATGCTTTCTCGACTTTCAGAAGTCACGCGAGTGTTTAACGGTTATGGTCCTACCGAATATACCGTGTGCACCTGCGCCAATGAATATACCAATGCCGACTCCGAATTTAATATTGGTCAACCTTTTGTGAATACCAGACTTTATGTGCTAGATGAGCAATTGCAACAAGTAGCCAATGGCGCTATCGGTGAGCTCTATATTAGTGGTGCAGGTTTAGCAAAAGGATACTTAAACCGTCCTGAGCTCACAAAATCTCGATTTATCGCAAACCCCTATTATCAAGCAGAAGTCGACCCTCTGCACTTCGCTAGACTTTATAAAACTGGCGACTTAGTAAGTTTTGACGGTGATAATTATCATTTTGTTGGTCGTAATGACAACCAAATTAAGCTACGTGGATTTCGTATTGAGTTAGGTGAAATAGAAAAAGTTGTTGCCCAACATGAGGCAGTAAAACTTGCAAGCTGCCAAGTAGTACAACGAGGTAATGCTAAGTTCTTGGTGGCATTTATCGTTCCTCATAGTGAACCTACAGCAGACCTTGGACAACACATCAGCCAGTTAGCAGAAAAGCTACTGCCAGACTATATGCTGCCTGATCACTATCAATGTTTAGACGCATTACCCATGACCGAAAACGGGAAGGTAGATAGCCGCGCACTCGCTAATTACGAATTAAGTAGCCAACAAGACCAACCGCAAGATCAGCTTAGCCAAGAACAACAAGCTTTTTTAGCGCAGTTTCAAGGTTTCTGTTTGCCAGGTCTTGGCTGGCAACAAGATTTTTTCCAACAAGGTGGAGACTCCATCTCCGCAATCAACCTTAGCAACCAGTTATTTCAGCAGCTCGGCTTAAGCGTGCCAACACATCTAATCTATCGCTATCGTAGTGCTGGACAAGTATGGCAAGCAATGCAAACTCAACACTTTGAAACCATTGCGATTCCAAAGCGCGGTGCTGATTTTGAGGAAGTCGCCCCGCTATCACTGCAACAACGCGCGATTTGGTTTTTAGCCAAAGCCGATCCAAGCGATAAAGCCTATCATGCAAAGTGTACGATCACATTCAGTGGCGATTTAAATGTACCTGCACTACAAGGTGCATTACAAGATATCGTTGATAACCATGCGATTTTCCGTACTAGCTACGACTTACATGAGCCGCTGCAGTATATTGCAAAGCACTACCAGCAAGATGTGCCTTACTTTGACTTTAGTGAGTATCAAGAAGCACAAGCATTAGCTGAGGTCGACAAACTCGTTAATGGTCATATGAATGATATTTTTGCGATTGACCAATTACCGCTGGCACGCTGGGCAATTGTAAAAATTAGCGAATCTAAACATGTACTTATTCATATTGAACATCACTTAGTACATGATGGTTGGTCTTCTAACATCTTCCTTGATCACCTATTTAGTTGTTATAAACAGCGCTTGAATGGCGCAAGCCAAGGTACTTTGCCAGAAATCACACAATACGCCGATTACGCAGCCTATCAGCATCAATGGTTGGGAACAGAGCAAGCCGAGCTGCAACGTCAATTTTGGAAAGCACAACTTCAAGACGCACCGAGCCGTATTAACTTGCCTGTTTCTCGTCTCGGCGAAACCGCAACCGAACGTGGTCGCGCACACCGGGTTAAACTGCCTCGTTCGCTATGGAACAATTTAAAAGCCTACAGCCAAGCGCATCAGATCACGCCATTCGCCGTTGCCCTTGCGGCATTAAATATTGTCCTTTCGCGCTTTAGTGGCGATGAGGATATTTGTATTGGTTCTGGCGTTGCAAACCGAGGCTACACCAATGTGGATGATACCATTGGGATGCTCGTCAGCACCGTAGTGGCGCGAGTTCAGCAAACACCAGAAATGTCTGTTGAACAACTGGTACAGCATTGTTTTGAAGTCAGTAACGATATGCTGGCCAATCAAACCCTACCATTTACTGAAGTCGTCGCGGATGTAAACCCTGAGCGCATCAAAGGCGTTAACCCGTTATTCCAGATCTGTTTTAGCTTCCATGATTCACCACTGCCAGAGCTTACGCTTCCGGGGTTAGATGGTATTGAGTATTTCGAGGCGATCAGCAGTCAAGCGGCGAAGTTTGAGATTAATATCGTGGTGCTTACCCGTATGGGGCAAGATCAGGATGATTCGGTCACTATGTTATGGGAGTTTGACCTAAATCGCTACGATCCTTGGTTTATCGATGCCTTAAGTGACAACTTTAGTCATATTCTCGCGCAACTTATCAGCGTTGATGGGCAATTACCACTTGAGCAGTTGAGTTTACAAAACCATATTGAGCGCGATGTTCAAATAGCGCAGCACCAAAGCCAAGATTTGCTGTCACTATTTACGCATCACGCGCAGTCTCGCAACCAGCAAACTGCACTTATCACCAGTCAAACGGAGTTAAGCTATCAGGAGTTAAGTACTCGATCAGACAGCCTTGCTGCACATATTCTTAAGCAGTATGGCAAGCTTGAGTATATCGGCCTATATCTGCAGCTCGGCATTGACACAGTTGTTGCTATGCTTGCCATCATGAAAGCTGGCGCCGCTTATGTGCCGCTATCGCCAAGAGCGCCAGCTGCCCGCAATGCTTTTATTATTGACGATGCTCAGCTCAAGTTAGTATTAACCAACACCATAAGTCAGCAAAGCTTGAGCGAAAATGAGCAATCAAATTGGCCACTGTTAAACTTGGATAATACATTCGCGCCTTGCGATATTGCACTTTGCCAACCGTCGCCTGATTCTGCAGCCTACATCATTTACACCTCAGGTACGACGGGACAACCTAAAGGCGTTATTCAAAGCCATAAAAATGTTGCGCGCTTGCTATCTGCCAGTCAACCGCTTTACCACTTTAATAGCGAAGATACTTGGGTGCTTTATCACGATACGATTTTTGACTTTAGTGTTTGGGAAATATGGGGAGCACTGTGTCATGGCGGTCGGTTGTTTATTCCAAGCTACGAAGAAGCAAGAGACAGTTTTGGTTTTGTAAAGCAGTGTGAGCAATTTGCTGTCACCGTGCTTAACCAAACTCCCAGTGCATTCTATAATTTTAGTGACGTTGCCATTTCTGCGGCGGCGTCGCTCGATAGCCTTAGCACTGTGATCTTTGGTGGTGAGCAGCTCAACTACGATAAACTGGGTCCTTGGTGGCAACGCTTTGGTCAGCGTATTCAATTGGTCAATATGTACGGTATTACTGAAACCACGGTACATGTCACCTATCAACCTTTGCACCCTAACATGAATACCCAGATTGCTGACATTGGCGTGCCGCTCAATGATATGCAGGCTTGGGTGCTGGATAGTCAGCTACGTCCCGTACCTGTGGGTTGTCCTGGAGAGCTGTTTATCTCTGGTGCAGGTTTGGCGATTGGGTATTTGAACCAACCAGAGCTGAGCGCCACTCGCTTTTTCGAGCTAACGCTCAATGGCAAACTCACCCGCGTTTACAAAACCGGTGATAACGCCAGATTATTGCCAAGCGGTCATTTAGAATACCTAGGTCGTTTGGATAACCAAGTGAAGATCAGGGGTCATCGTATCGAGCTTGGTGAAGTCGAATCCCAATTGCTAAGCTGTAGCGGTGTTAAAGAAGCCGCAGTGATCACCTATACACGCCAAAATCAAACGGCGCTAAGTGGCTATGCTGTGATGGAAAGTCATGCTTATTTTGACGCCGAGCAATTACTTAACCATCTACGAACGCAGCTGCCAGCATATATGGTACCGGATAGCATCACCCAACTCACGGCGATGCCACTCACCGTAAACGGTAAACTAGATAGCAAAGCACTACCGCTACCGCAGATGTCATCATCAAACCAATACGCCGCGCCGCGCACAGTGCTTGAGCAGACGCTTTGCCAAATTTGGCAAACCACATTAGAACTGGAACAAGTCGGTATCCATGATAATTTCTATCGTCTAGGTGGAAACTCCATCTTAGCGGTGCAGCTCGTGCGCAATGCCCATAAATGGCATCAGATTGCCATCCCGCTATCAGCGATCATTGCCAACCCATCGGTTGCAGCTCTGGCACAATACCTAGACACCATAGAGTTGAGTGATATCACCCAATCTCAAGACGCACCTGCCACCACCTCTTCACAGGTGATGGAGCTATAGTCATGGAGTTAACATCTTTACTAAACGACCTTCACGCGCAGCAGTTGCGCGTGTGGGTGTCTGAGCAAAATACCTTGGCACTGGGATATGAGGGTAACGTAGCGCCAACTTTGCTCACGGCACTCAAAGCGCATAAAGCTGAATTATTGGCGCTACTAAGCGCCCACCAGATCTGCTCCGAAGCAGCCTTTTTAAGTTGGCCATTATTAAAACCAGTGCCGCTTTCCAATGCCCAGGCAAGGTTGCTGTATGTAGACAAACGTGCACCAAAGTCCTGTGCTTATCATATTCCAATGTTGGTTGAGCTGAATGATCCAGCGCAGCAACAAGACATAATCTCGGCACTAGCACAGCTGCTTGTCCATCACCCTATACTCACGAGTGTGATTGAAACCGATGCTGAGCATTTTAACTGCCGAGCAACCTTACAACCTCTTGCGGTCGAGTATCACTGTGCAACCACTATGGCTCATGTACAAACACTGGTAAGAGAGCACATTCACACGCCGTTTGATCTCCATACTCAAGCTCCCTTTAGAGTCTGTATTATTGAGCTTGAGCAAAGGCATTTTATGCTTTTCCTTTGGCATCATATCGTCTTTGATGCTTGGTCAATGCGAGTCATGTTGCGCGATCTGGTTAGCTTGCTACAAGGAGAAAGCATTAAGCCATTAAGTTATTTTGACTTTGCCAAGTGGCAACAAAAGCAAGAGCAAAGCGCTGCACACAGTTATTGGCAAACGCAACTTGCAGGCGCTCATGCCACACAAATTGCACCGCTGTTCGCTACACAAACACACGAAACCGAATCGCTCACGCACTATTTTGCACTTTCACCACAGCAAAGTCAGGCATTGCGTGCCCTAGCAAAATCATTAAATACCACAGTGTACAGCGTGTTGCTTGCCCATTACTGTTATATTTTGGCACTGCATAGCGGTGAAACAGACATCGTGATTGGTGCGCCATCGGATAATCGAGATCACCCGCAAACGCAAGAAATGATTGGCTTTTTTGTCAACACCATAGTGCTTAGAGTGAAGCTAGATTATCGCCAAAATTTTGCCAGTCTCGTGCAGCAAGTTCATGAGACTGTGCGCGCCGCAAAACAATACCAAAGTTATCCTTATGATCAACAAGTTGCCTGTTTGAGTGAGGGCAAACACTCACCTCAGCCAAGCCTGATGTTTAGTGTACAGAGATTTGCCAGCGAGCTTATGGACGAGTTTGCGTTACCATTTTCAGCGGTTGATGCTTTTACTAACGAGTCTTTATATAACCCGATTAAATGTGATTTCCGTCTGGCATTTGATGATAGCAATACAAATCTGCAAGGACAGATAAGTCTTGATCCCAATAAGTTTGATGATGCATTTGCACAGCAATTTGCCCACACCTATCAGCAATTATTGGTACAGCAGGTAGAGCACAGCGACGTCGCTCTTGAGCAATTATCAACTTCTCACACTGGTACAACACCACCAGCGACCACCCTTAAGCAAACTCCAACCCTATCGCTATATCAACAATTTTTAGCCTGCGCCTCAGCAGCTCCAGATGCACCAGCATTACAAAGCAACGATGAGGTTATTACTTACCAAACACTCGCTGCGCGTGTTCAGCACCTGATTGTGCAACTCCAAGCACAGTTAACCCACGAGCAAAGCCCTGTGGTCGCGCTGATGTTTGAGCGCAGTCCAGAGATGATAGTCGCCATATTAGCAACACTTGGAGCGGGTGCTGGATATCTACCGCTCAATCCAGAGCAAGGCCAAGCACGTAGTGAGTTTATGTTGCAAGACAGTGGTGCCAACCTGCTACTTTGTCATCAAGCAACCTTGAATACGGCTATGTGTTTTAGCGCAATCACAAATGTGCAAAACATTGACGAGTTAGCACAACAACCAGCTCCTGTTTTCAATTCAGCTCAAGCACACTCACCGTGCCATTCATCACTTGCATATATTATTTATACTTCTGGAAGTACCGGCAAACCAAAAGGCGTTATGGTAGAACAGCGGCAAGTTCAGGCTTTGGTTCAAAGCGCAACTGCGGCTTACAATTTTAACTCAAGTGAAAAAACACTGAGTCTGGCTCCGTACTTTTTCGACGCGTCCGTAGAGCCACTCTTTTTAACACTGCTCAACGGCGCTTGCTGGGTGATCATGAATGAGGCAAGTGCAAACTCGCCAGCTATGATAAGCGATACGCTCGTTAACCAACGGGTCAGTCACTTAGTTACAGTTCCGGCATTTTTAAGTGCCATCGGCACGCCGCCCCAGCATCATGCACTACAGCGTGTGATCACCGGTGGCGAGCCTTGTGACCGCAATCTCATGGAGGCATGGACGCCTCTTCTTCATATTGAATATGGTCCGACCGAAACCACGGTAACCGCAACAGCAAACCACCAGCCGCTACAATCACGCTATTTCAATAATATTGGCGCACCGCTGGCTCATGTTGATATTCAGATCGTTGATGCCAACCTCAAGGCGCTGCCACCCTTTTGTCAAGGAGAGATCCTGATTGGTGGCGCGAGTGTCGCACGAGGCTATGTTAACCTTGCAGAGCAGACGGCATCGCGCTTTATTAACTGGCACGGAACACGTATGTATCGCACGGGCGATCAGGCGCGGTATCTGACAAACGGCGAGATCCAATTTTTAGGACGTGCCGATGAGCAGGTAAAAATTCGTGGCTATCGCATCGAGCTACAAGAAATAGAACACTTACTTAACCTGCACCCGCAAATCAACCAAGCTTGCGTCAAAGTACAGCAAAACAACCATCTCATTGCTTATTTCACTGGTGAGCAAACCCTCTCTCACACCGAGATTGTGAAGTGGCTACAACCACAATTACCAGATTATATGCTGCCAAGTGCCACGTGTTGGCTCGAACAATTGCCTGTGCTCGCCTCTGGTAAAGTGGACAGCCGCAGCTTACCAAGCGTCGCACTAGTATCACAGACACCATACCGAGCACCACGCACGCCATTAGAGCAGCAGCTTTGTGCTCTATGGCAGACGCAGCTTGAGGTTGAGCTAATAGGTATTGATGATGACTTTTTTGCCCTGGGCGGCCATTCTCTAAGTGCAATGACATTGGTCGCTAAAATGCACACTATCTGTAACGTTAACATTAGTTTGAGTCAGTTTTTGCAAAGCAAAACGATAGCGCAACTATTATCACAACAAGCTAGCAACGCCTGCAAGCCTTTACCGATCGCATCAACATCGCAATCACTTGATGAAATCATCGTGCCCGCGCAGCAGCAAGCGATGCTCACCAGCGAGCAATTAGCAACACAATCTGGCGCTTTTCATATCCCCTTACAGCTAAAATGCCAAAGTGGGCTACAACAGCAAGCCTTACAACACGCAATCTATCAACTGGTTGAGCGTCATGCTATTTTGCGCACCCGCTATACTCAACAGCAACAAGGTCGCTGGGCATATAAAGATGAGCAAGGCGTGCCAACATGCGAAACTCTAATAAACACGCCGCATAGTGAATTTATCGCTCAGACATTTGACCTTGAAAATGATGCGCCGCTGCGGCTCGGACTGTATCACCAAGATGATGAATTTGGCGTGTTACTGGTATTTCATCACATAGCCTTCGACGGCTGGTCTACACAAGTATTGTTGGATGAGCTGAACACGCTGCTATCGGGACACACGCTTACCCCAACCTCACTGCAATTTCGCGACTATGCATATTGGCAATCAACACAACAATACGACGAAGCCGCAGCATTTTGGCAGCAACACTTGATTGATATTGATGTCACCCCATGGCCAACCGATGAGCCAAGACAGGCTTTGTTTGATCATCAAGGTGAAACATTCCCCTTTACCCTCTCAGCAACACTAACTGCTGAGTTAAGGGGGCTGGCAAAATCACATCAGGTATCTATGTACAACATACTACTGTGTGCTTTTCAGCTCGCATTATGTGCTTGGGATAGTCGTGAAAGTATTGTCGTTGGCTCCCCCACTGATAACCGCGACTCGGCATTTAAAGATACACTCGGTTACTTTGTTAATACCTTACCGATGCCGCTGCGTGTCGACTTAAATAAGAGTTTTTCTGACTACCTAAGACAAAGCCAAACGCTGTTACTTGCGGCAAAATCTCACCAACAATTGCCATTAGAGTCAATTGCCGCGCAACTTGGGTTGATCCGAGAGGTGGGTGTATCGCCACTGTTCCAAGTGTTTTTTACCTTTGATCAGTTCTCACTACCAACAGCGCAATATCAACATTTTGAAGTCGCCAGCGACACCGCCCAGCAAAACCAATATCACCCAGCCAAGTTTGACTGGAATTTGGTGATTAAAGATATGCCAGACCAACTGATTGGTCAGCTTATTGTTGCTCGCAGTCGTTATCACTCTTCCCGCTGCCAACAATTTGTGCACTTTTTCTGCCGTTATCTTGAAAATCTCTGTCAGTACAACGAGAAACCTTTACTGCAATGTCCTTTAGTTAGTACTGAGTATCTACAGCAAGTCATCTCAGAAACTCGATTATCACAACCAAATGACGCTTTTTTAGTGCAATTTACGAAGACAGTAGCAGCATATCCAGAACGCACTGCATTAAGCTTCGCCGAGCAAACCGTGAGTTACCGCGAGCTAGACTTGTTTTCTGATCACTTAGCAGCACAGTTGGTTGCAACCAATGACGAAGGCTCGCCAGTTGCACTTTATTTTGATAAAGGTATAGAAGCCCCCATAGCAATGCTAGCGGCGCTAAAAGCGGGCATGCCCTTTGTCTCACTCTCAGCCAATCATCCAGTTGCTCGTCGCCAAGAAATTATGGCAAAAGCGCAGGCAAAACTGCTCCTTAGTCGCACACCACTCAGCTGGAATACATTGCCAACACTGACTTTTGATGTACAGACACTACTGCAAAGTGATCAACTACGGCCATTCTCAGCCAACAATCATGCAACAGACAAACTGGCTTACCTCATTTTTACTTCGGGGACGACGGGAGAACCAAAAGGGGCGATGCTGTCTTATCAAGGCCTTGCTAACCTCTGCACCGAGAAGCGCAACACCCATAAATTAGAGGGAAATACTCAGGTAGTCACCAGTCAATATGCTGAATATGTTTTTGATGCCTGTATTTGCGAAATATTCCCAGCCCTAGCAGCCGGCGCCAAACTGGAAATCATTCCAGAGCCAATACGCAAAGATCCACAACAGCTGTGCCGCTATCTCAAAGCTAAGCAGGTCAACGTTGCGTTTATTCCTACGGTATTTATCAATCAGTTTCCAAAGTGGATTGCGGATATTAACTTAACCGTATTG
Source organism: Pseudoalteromonas sp. DY56-GL79 (assembly GCF_041414765.1). Lineage (NCBI taxonomy): Bacteria > Pseudomonadati > Pseudomonadota > Gammaproteobacteria > Alteromonadales > Pseudoalteromonadaceae > Pseudoalteromonas > Pseudoalteromonas sp. DY56-GL79. The sequence goes on from NZ_JANHZS010000034.1 coordinate 32,192, forward strand.
TATGCCGGTGGTTCTCGTTTAGACCCAGTCAGCCACAAGTTGGCAGAGCATCATTTCAATGAATATGGATTAAGTGAAACAAGTGTCACCGCAACACTTAGTGAAGTACACCCCAATACACCTATCACTATTGGTAAGCCTATTCGTAACACTCGATGCTACGTGTTGGACCCTTTTATGCGGATTTTACCGGACGGCGCGTTGGGTGAGTTATACATCGCCGGTGATTGTGTCGGTTTGGGATATTGGCAGTCACCAAAGCAAACAGCAAAACACTATATTGACTATCACCTTCGCTGTGACAACAACCACTTTTCTGACGAAAAGCTCTACCGCAGCGGAGACTTAGTGCGTAAAAATCAGCAAGGTGAATTCGAGTTTGTTGCCAGAGCTGACAAACAGTGGGATTTACACGGTCACCGCGTCGAGCCAGGCGAAATCGAGTATAAACTCAAAGCGCACCCAGATGTTGACCATGCCGTTGCACACTTACATTTAAGTGAAACAGGCAAAGTGCTGTTGGGTTATGTCGTACTTAACGCCAACACTGAGTGTGATGTAAACGACCTTCGCCAATGGTTGAATCAACAGCTCCCAAGCTATATGCAGCTCGCTGCGATATCACAGATTGACGCACTTCCAATGACAGTAAATGGCAAACTTGATACCACACAGCTCATCATTCCAACGCTGCAAGATAGTATTACCTATATCGCGCCAGAGACGGAACTACAACAACAACTCGCCAATGCTTGGCAACAAGTACTTGAAATCTCTGAGATTGGCCTACAACACGACTTTTTTGCTTTGGGTGGCTCATCCATACAGGCAGCACAAGTTACCGCTCTGTGTAGTCAAGCGCTCGGCAACGAAATTGCCGTTGCGACCTTACTGACTTACCCACAACTTGACGCATTTGCCACGCAAGTAGAACAACAGCTAAACGCGCTCGCCAGTAGCGAAGACTGCGAATTTGAAATGGAGTTATAACGCATGATCGAATCATTTATTTATGAACTAAAACAAAGTGGGATAAGCGTTTGGCAGCAAGAGGATAAATTAAAAATTGCTAGCAACGTGAATTTACAAGGCCAAGCAATTGTTGAGCAGTTAAAACAGAATAAGCCACAATTGTTACGCTACCTCACAAGGCAAGGCATAGATAGCAAAACTCGTTTTGATGAACTGTCTATCTTGCCATTGGAAACCCGATGCGCTCCGCTTACGCTTGGGCAGCAACAACTATTGTTTACGCAAGAAGTGAGCAACGCGGCAAGTACTTATCATATTCCATGCCTACTCAAAATCGCCAAGCACTGCGATATTGAAAAACTCACAGCAGCAATAGAACAGCTGGTGATCCGCCACAGTGCGCTAGATATGGTTGTGGCCTATGATCACCAAGGAAAGACGATACAACAGCCTGCCAATGAGGCGTTTGTCGTGACGCATCATGAGCTTGGTAATCTAAACTTGTTTGAGCAGTGCGAGCATTTCTTTAACGAGCCGTTTAGCTTACAGCATTCTCGACCATTTCGTGCCTATGTCATCACCTCAAAGGAGCAGCAACATGTGTTTTTTGTCTGGCATCATATTGCCTTTGACGGATGGTCTTTGGGATTGTTTTTACAGGAATTGACGTCACTCTATGAGGGAGAGAATCGACCTCTGAGTCTACAATTTAGTGATTATGCTTATTACATGGCAACACCCGGCCAGCGTGAACGACAAGCAACAAGTCAACGTTACTGGCAAACTCAGTTGGCTGATTACGAACCATTAAAACTTGCGCAAACTCAGTCGCGCCCAGCCACCTTTGATCATCGCGGCGCGATACAGAGCATTGTGCTAGATGAAAGTACGACGCTAAAGTTACAACAAACAGCGAAAACGCACCGCATTAGTATTAATACACTTGGGCTTGCGGCTTGGTATCACACCCTTGCGCTACTCAGTCATCAACGTCAATTTGTTGTTGGTATTCCAAGCGAGAACCGTCCAACGGCACTGCAGCAAAACATACTTGGATATTTTGTTAACTCATTGCCGATTAAAGCGGATATCGATATGACGATGTTACTTGAGCGCTGGTTCACTCAAGTTAATCAAGTCGTTAATCAAGCCAAGCAACATCAAGCCTTGCCGTTTGAGGCCATTAAGAATAGCTTAGACGTGCCGCTCGACACTAGCATGCACCCGATATTTCAAACGTTGTTTAGCAGTAGTCAGTTTGCCCCTGAGCAACATCATACCTTATGGCAAAGCGTTGACCTTGATCTAACCCAGCAATGCCAAGCGAAGTTTGATTTAACATTACACTTGAGTGCAGGGAAGACCACAGAGTTAGGGTTAACTTATGCCACGGCACTTTTTTCCAGCTCATACGCGCAGCAGATCCTCGAGTTATATCAAACGGTTTTACAGGCTTATCTAACAGTTGAAAACGCCCAACAGCCTCTTTATAGCCTACCTTTATTGAGTAACACGGCGCAGCAAAAACAATATCAATTAAGTGGAATGCAACACGCTTATCCGAGCGTGGCAAGTATCACCGACCGGTTTGCTGAAGTAGTAGCGCGCCATCCAGATAAAGCCGCTATCAGTAATCGCCATCAAACCTTGAGCTACCAAGAGCTTGATAACCAAGCCAAGCAACTTGCCAATGCAATCTTGGCAGTCTGCCCTGAACCCAAAGTCGTTGCACTCTACATGCGAAACGACATTGAATTTGTGATTGCCATGTTGGCGGCACTAAAAATCGGCGCGGCATACACAACGCTATCGCTCAAAGACCCAGTGGCGCGTCATCAATATCAACTGAGTGATAGTAATGCTGACGTAATAGTCTCCTTGCATGAACATAGCCAAACATTGGCAACACTCAACCACACCAATATCGCTGAAGTTTTCTGTGATACAAGTCTGGCAGATACTGATATCACGGCGGGTTTTGAGCCTATGTGCATCGCACCTAGCGAAGTCGCGACGATTATTTATACCTCAGGTACGACAGGAAATCCTAAAGGCACATTGCTCTCTCACGCCGCAATTAGCTCTTTGGCACTCGATAATCATAGTTACCAGCATCAGCCCCAAGATAGCTTTATTCAACTCGCAAACCCAGCTTTTGATGCCACTCTATTTGAGATATGGAGCGCATTACTCAACGGTGCTGAGGTGCACTTAGGCTATCAGGACAGCCTTAATTCTGCAGCGCAGCTCCGTGCAACATTGCAGACGTTGAATATCACTTCGATGTTTCTAACCCGCTCACTGTTCGACACTTTGTTGCTGCAAGACGAGCATATTTTCGCTTCTCTGACTCATTTACTCGTGGGTGGTGAAGCATTAACAGAGTCGATAGTAAATAAATTGCTGGCGTCCACATCTTGTCCAAAACACTTTATCAATGGTTATGGTCCGACTGAGTGCACCACATTTACCACAGTGCAAACGATGTCTAAACAGCAGTCTGAGATAGCAATCGGCAAGCCAATCCCAGGGCGCGCGGTAGCTGTAGTCGGTCGCAATAACGAATTACTGCCACTTGGTTGCCCTGGCGAGTTAGTGGTCTGTGGGCATGGCGTGGCTGCACGTTACCTCAATAACCCAACACTCAACAGCGAAAAGTTTGTATCCCTAAATCTGTTTGGCTCTATGCAAAAGTACTATCGCACGGGCGACTTAGTGTATTGGAATGCACAACAGCAACTGTGTTATATCAACCGTGGCGATCAACAAGTCAAAGTGCGAGGCTTTAGAATTGAGTTGGCAGAGATTGAACATCACCTTAATCAGCTGGCGGATATAGATAGCTGTGCGGTTATTGCTAAAAAACAGCAGGCTCAAACCTTGCTACATGCTTATTTGGTCATCAAACCCGCGGCCAATCAAGCTGCGGTACTCAGCCACTGTAAAACTCAGCTTACCAAGTTACTTCCAAGTTATATGATGCCACATAGCTTCACTGTCCTTTCGGCGTTACCGTTAACGCTCAACGGCAAACTCGACAAAACTAAGCTGCCAGAACCTGAGCTAAAGCAGCATCAACTCGTTGTGCCACAAACCAACACAGAGAAGGAAGTGCTGACCATTTGGCAGGATGTTTTAGGCCAGAATCCACTTTGTTGTGCGACGGCAGTAACTGAGCAAGGTGCCGACTCCATTAGTTTATTAAGCTTTTGTGGGGCTGCAAGCAAGCGTAATTGGCAGCTAACGCCACAACTTATCCTTGAACACCTATCAGTGCAGCAACTGGCAAGATTTATTGATAATCAGACCCGACTTGATTTTGCCACCATGAGTGAAAGTCAAGCAATTGACGCTGCGCTTGCCCATGAGCATTTCGCTCCTTCACGTTTTTTCAATGCACCGCAGAGTGAGTTTCTGCTTCATCTCATGCCCGCAGCAGCAACCGCTGATAGCTTTGCACCTCTGTGTGAAAAACTCGCGCCCGACCTGCGCATTCACGCATTAGAAAATATCAAACTGTTCACAGGCAAACATATCAGCTTGCATACTATGGTGCGCTATTATGCTCAGCGTATTACAGAGGTATCGCCAACTGGCCCACTTTACTTGGGCGGCTTTTGTGAAGGTGCGGCATTGTCACTGGAAGTGGCGCGTTACTTGGCCGAAATGGGTAGAGAAATTGTCCACTGCTTTTTGATTGACCCCGTCTTACCAAGACTTACTTCAGCAGCGCGTCAGGCCGCCGAAGAAGAGTATATCCGTTCGCAAGACGATGACGCTAAACCTATCGCCCGAGCATTTTTAGACTTTACTCAATACTTTCAAAGCGCGACGGCGTTTACCTTCCCTGTGAGCTTCTTTATCGCCGATCATGTCAGTGATGAGGCCATTCCACTTCCGGCACTGAGGTTGATCCATCAAGTGGAAGACATACCTTCACTGTATAAGCGGACGTTTGCAAGTGACAGAAATGGTTTTGAAAATTTACTTGCCAATGCAGACTATATTGCGCTTGAAAGTGCACACGATGAAATCATGACTGACGCTAAAGACTTATCCATCATCGCGTCACACATTAATGCGTTAATGCAGCAAACGAATAGCGCCGCACCCACTGTGGAGCAACGCGCATGACTCGTTCACAATTTGCTACACGATACGGCATCCACCTTGGGTTAACTATGTTTGCCAGTATGCTGGTGCTCCCTATTTTTACGCCTTATATGCTGAACTTAGGCCTAGCATTGCAAGATGTGGCCTTAGCTATGGTGGTCATGGCTATCACTATCGTGGTGTTTGAAGTACCAAGTGGTATTGCGGCAGATGCCATTGGTCGCCGCAAAGTATTTTTAGCTTCTTTGGTGTTTGCCGCTGTATGCAACTTACTTTTATTGTTGAGTGAAGACTTTTGGCACGTCAGCTTAGCCATGGCATGTTGGGGATTAAGTCAGGCATCGTTAACTGGCACGCTCAACGCATGGTTTGTTGAAACTTATCAAAAGCTTGAAGGAGATGAACCACTGAATAAAGGGTTCGGTAAAGTGTATGGTATTGGCTATCTTATCGGCGCCAGTGCCGCTTTATTTGCCGCCCTCTTTTTGGCGTTTGCGACTAGCCCAACACAACAGCTCAACCACTTGTATCAAGCCTTAATCCTGATTTCGATAGCGGTATTGTGTGTGGTATTTGCATGTACTTTTGTCGTGGTGAAAGAGTCAACGAGACCTCAGCAAGACGTGGTTGAGAAAGGACTGATTAGCCAAACTAAGTCCATGCTGGCAACTTGTAAGCAAAGTGGTATGCAAAGGCTGTTGTTGGTGATTGTTTTTGCAATCCCTGTTGCCAGCAGCATAGAGAAGTTTTGGCCTGCCCTAGCAGAGCGCTATAGTAGTGCACCCGTTGACTCTATTGCGTGGATATTCCCAGCAATGATGGCAGCTGGATTTGTATTAAATGGCGTCGCTGCTGCGATCAGCGCTCCAATCTGTTCTCTATTTGGTCAACGCTTAGGGTATGTCATGGCATTCGCTCATTTCGCCAAATTAGTCTTTGTGTTGTTACTTGCTTGGGTTACGTCACTACCATTGCTGATTGTAGCCTTGCTGTGCTTTTATCTTTGTATGGGACTAGCACAACCGGCACAACTGCAACTACAACATCAACTGAGTAGCGATAACGTGCGAGCCAGTGTGGAGTCTATCATGTCACTGACCACTCGCTTTGGTGGCTTGCTCGGCTCTGCGTTAACCGCTTTACTTTTGGGCTACGTCAGCCTGACTATCAGCTGGATAATATTAGGCGCAATTTCACTCGTTGCTATCATGCTGTGCTGCTCGAGCACAATCAATCAACCGGAAGCAGAGCTCGTTGCTGCGCAGTCGTAACAGACTACGCAGCGATGCACATAAAAGCGAGAATCTAATCTATCGCAACTTTGCCATGCCAAGGAGTATGGCTTTTCAGCTGCAGCGTAAGTTCATCGCCATGTGCTAGGCTCCCTACCCCTTTTGGCGTTCCTGTTAAGACAATATCTCCTGGCTGAAGCGTAAAGTAACGAGCAATGTCCATTAGCAACTCAGTGATTGGAAAAATCATTAAGCTAGAGTCGCCATGCTGTTTAAGCTCTCCATTTTGCCAAAAACGATATTCAATACTCTCAGCAAAGGTGTTTTCATCACATGGTACAAAAGGCGTCGTTGGGCAACTATTATCATAGGCCTTTGCCCGCTCCCATGGGTGTCCTTGTGCTTTTAGCTCACTTTGTAAGTCTCGTAATGTCAAGTCGAGTGCCAGCCCAATTCCAGCGATATGCTTGAGAGGCTCAGGGGTTTTTGCATCAATTTTGGTGCCTACCAATAGTGCAAGCTCGGCCTCATAATGATGTTCGCCAAGTGCGGCGTCCAACATCACTTCATTATTAAATGGTACTAAGCTCGTTGCTGGTTTGATAAACAACAGCGGACTGCTTGGAATGGGATTATCTAGCTCTTTGGCATGCGCTACGTAGTTTCTCCCAACACAAACGATTTTTCCCGCTGGTAGACTTATTTTATTGTTTTCATTATCAATATGTTGATACATTTCACCCTCTCTGTACGGCCATAAGCTCCGGTTATGGAGCGTACCATAACCAAAGCGTTGTGCTAGCAAGTTATCATATAAACGGTATTATTCCGGTTTACAGACCCAGCGCACCATATCCTTAATTGAGGGTTCCTTGCCATACATCACCATACCCGCTTTAAACAATCGTCCCGCAGCAACACGGATAAGGTAGCAACCAAGTAATGCGCTGACCAACGCACATAACACTTGCCAAATGGGTACTTCAATTAACGCCATTTTTACTGGCATCACCACAAATGCGGTAAGCGGAAAAAGACTCAAAATATCCACAGCAAGGCTGCTTGGACTATCAACAATCATAAACGCGATAACAATTGGCAATATAGGGATCATCATAAATCCTGTCTTGCCACTATGGTTAGGATCGTCAATAGCTGCGGCTATTGCTGCCATAAAGGCTGTTGCCATATAAAGGCCTACTATCGCAAACAGGGTAAACCAAGGCAACATTGCAAAGTCTATCATCGTAAAGTCTAAGGCTTCGTTTTTTACAACGACTTGTATGAAAGCCATCGCCAACAAAAATGAAAATAACGTACTTAACATAGCCTTTAGACAATGGAGCATTTGACCAAATATTTTGCCGTCAATCCAAGTTTGCGCATTCATACAAGAATATAATTGCTCGGTAACACGCTGCTGCTTTTCTCCGGTGATAGACACGAAGATCTGTCCAAATGACGTAAAAATACCGATGAGCATCAATAGCATCACGCCAAATGCTGTCATCGAAGACTGGTTGTGTGCCTCCTTAACCGCATCCTTGGTATATTGATTGGAAACGGTCACAGGTTGCTGTAACAAGGCGAGCTGAGCGGCAGATAAATTAAAGCTCTGTGCGAGTTCGTTGCTGTAAAACTGCGTAAGCGCTACCTCAACTTCATTCTGCCAAGACATTTTACCTGTGGTAATCAGTTCAAACTGTAACGCCTCACCCGCTTGGGCTTGAAGTATCAAAATACCGTCAATTTCCTCTTGTTCTAACTGAATCAGAAGTTCAGCTTTTGAAGCATCAACTCGCTTTAGCAGCAAAGGCTCAGGTAACTGAGTTAAGTTCATGGCGGATGGTGTCGCGATAACATATTGCTCAGGTTCAAAAAACGAAGTGCTTTGCCAAAAATAGATAAGCAAACCTATCGCCAGCATAATTGCTTTACCGATCAGCTCCTGCTTGAGTTTAAAAAAGTACATAAACTCCCATTTGGTCACTTGCAGTATCTGTTGCAGCTTATGAGACATGGGCATGCTCCTGAGATTGCACTTTGCCTTGATGAGACTCGATTGCTTTAAGATAGAGTTGATGCAAGTCCATCGTTTTGGTTTCTATTCCTTGCAAAGTCGTTGATTTAGACAAATCGGCGAGCAACAAATTAAGTTCTGAGGAGTTACTCAACTCAAACTTAATCTTATTCTGACTTAATTGAGTACACGCGACCCTGTAGTTACCTAAATTGAGCTCTGCGTAGTTCGTTGCCTCACTGAAACTCACTGTGATGTCGATGCCAACACCAACGTCCTGTTTTATTTCGGCTAATGTACCATAAAGCACGGCTTGCCCGTGATTCATTAACAGCATTCGATCGGCAAGCTTTTCTACCATCGCCATCTGATGTGCGCTTAAAATAACGGTCATGCCTTGTGCTTTTAACGCTTCTAAAAACACCACCACCTTTTCTTGGTTGATGGGGTCAAGACCAGAGAAAGGCTCATCGAGCAATACAACCTTGGGCTTGTGCAATACAGCCGATATTAACTGTACTTTTTGCTGATTGCCTTTTGACAACGATTTCAACCGCTCATGCGCTCTGTCACTTAAGTCAAACTGCGTTAGCCAAGACTCTATCTGTGCTAGCGCTGCGTTTTTCTCAACACCGCGTAGCTTGGCAAAATAGAGCAAATTCTGCTGCACGGTTTTTTCAGCGTACAGCCCTCTATCTTCAGGGAGATAACCTAAACTTTGATGAGGGATTGATTGATATGCTTGCCCATCAATATTGACGGAGATTGTGCCGCTATCTGGATAGGTAAATCCAACCAGCATTCTCACGAGGGATGATTTACCCGCACCATTGGGGCCCAGTAGTGCAAAGATCTCACCTTGTTTAACGCTAAAACTTAGATTATCTACTGCTTTTACCGAAACATATTGCTTCGACACCCCTGTTACTTGCAATAAATCTGGCATAACTTTCCTTTAAAAACGATTGAGGGCTTTCGAAAAAGCCCTCGTCTACCAATGTATCGATTAGAGTGACTTGATGTTATCGGCGGTTTTCTTATCAATCAGTTTTACAAACGGATCAACTCCCGCAAATTTCGGTAACTCTGTTACTTTCAACTCAATCTTATTTTCACCCGATGTGATCGCGTGTTTTTGTAGATATAGCAGTGTTTCGTCACTTTGAATGTTGTTCGGATCGGCAGAGAATAAGGCTATATCAATCTCTTGATTAAGCGGAATTTCTTCTTCGTTACCTTCTCCATCTGCATGCTTTTTCGCAGCCTCAACCGTTAAGGTCACTGTATGAAGTTCTCCCGCTTGCGTCGCTTCTTGCACTTCAACACCTGCAAGCTTAAGCTCATACAACGTAATCGCATTGAACTGATCTTCGATAAATACTTGTTCTTGCTCTGAAGCCCCCGCTTTTAAGTAAGTCAAAAAGTCGAGTGTTGTTGGATAGATATCAGTTCTAAAGCGATAGTCATTTAAGAAGCTTCTTAGTGCGCTATTGAGTCGCGTTTCTCCAAGTAAATCGTGCAGCGCTAACATCACGACAGAACCTTTATTGTAGTGAATGTACTGCTGACCGATTGTTCTGGATAACGCCCGCTCTTCATACGGATCAGAACCTCGTCCACTTAAATAGGTGTCTAGTTCATACTTCAAGAATTTACGGAGATTATGCTCGCCGTACTTTTCTTTCATCACCATAATGGCTGAATATTGCGACAACATTTCCGACAGGATATTTGACCCCTCCACATTAGCACCAATCACCTGATGCGCCCACCATTGGTGCGCCAGCTCATGTGACGTCACATAGTAAGGTACATTGATATTGTCTGGGTTACGGGTGTCCGTCAAAAAGCCAATATTTTCCGAGTAAGGCACTGTATTGGCAAAGCTTTGCGCAAAGTCTCGGTAACGAGGAAACTCAATAATACGCATTTGCTTATGTTGGTAAGGTCCAAACTCTCGCGTGAAATAATCAATAGAGTCTTTAGTCGACTGCAGCATAGTGTCGACATTCCAGGCATGATCTTTATGGTAGTAAACCTCGAGCGCAATGCCTTTATACTCTTCCTGTTTCACCTCAAGATCCATTGACAAGATGTTATAGAAGTGCAGCATTGGCGCATCCATTTCATAGACATAGGTCGTACGGCCGTCTTTGCTGTATTTTGATTGCAAATAGCCCGGCACCATCGCAACTTGCGATTCATCCGTCGTCACCGTTGCGGCGAATGTGACGAAATTTTCCGCAAATAATGGTTCATGATGATAGTGTGTTTCTTCAATCTTATTACCACGTTTTAGTGGTTCAAGGCCGCGCTGGCGACGCTCACTTTTGTCTTGAATTTGCTTATAGATGCTGTAACCAAATGTCGGGAACAACGTCGTGTTATCGATGAAAGTACCATTGTTCACCAAGGTTTCATCATTGCCTCTATCTACAAAGCCAAGTGTTTGCCGTACAACTGACATCGTAATTTCACGCTGCTCACCCGGTGTCATTGGTTGTGAGAGCTCAAGCCAAGCATGCTTAAAGGTTTTATCCTCTTCACAAAGCGTAGCGCCAGCCATTTCAACTTGCCACTCTAATGTATGATCAGGTTTATTGACCAAGAAGCGAGTAATCTCTTTATCTGAGCGGTTTTCAACCAACAGCTTTACCTGCGCTTCAATACGACGTGTCTTTGGAAATACCTCAGCATTGAGCTGTACATCTAACGTGACTGGTACAGGGTCATCTCGATACTGGGCAAATTGTTGCTCATATTGCTCTGCGATATCTTCAGCTTCATCTTGCGTAATAAACTCATTGACCACTTGCGTGTTGTAGTAAATGTAACTACCACTACCCACGAAGATTAAAGCACCACAAGCCAATAACGCTTTACCAGCGTTACCTAACTGATAGCCCATCAGTGCAATACGTGCTTTCAGCGTTTGCCCCGCACCACGAGGCCAAAGTGCATAGCTTAGTGTCGCTAACATAATGCTAAAACCAAACCAGTACATATTGTACCAATGTGCCGCACTGAGGAAATGACCATAACCATTAATATCTGAGTACGGCACTGGGGAAGTTTCGCCTAAGTGATACATGTTGTGCTCAAAACCAAAGTTGGTCAGGACTATCGAAATAATGAAATAAACGACATATATTCCCATACCCATGTATTTGCTCGGACTCATCACCTGTATCAAAAATGCTAAGGTGGTTTGGAAAGCAAAACCTAACACATACAAATAACCCAAGCGCACAATATACTGGGCAAGATCTATCTGTGTCACACCTGACAATAGTTGATAGCTAATGGTTATCAAGCTACCAAATACACATAGCAGCGTCATCACCGCAACTAAGGCTATGTATTTAGAGCCCCAAAATACCCAGTTTGCAACAGGATAAGAGTCAACAATGTCTCCCATTCGCGAATCACGATCATGCCATACCAGCTCAGCGCTGTAGTACACCAACACAATGACCAATAATTGCCAGAAGCTGCCGTGGATAAGCTCTACCATTCTAAAGGTCACTGGCCATACTTCTGTGCCATACCAATTAAATGAACCAACCAATGCAGGTATTAAGGTTGCCACCGCCAAAATTAATAGCACTAAGAATGGATAGCTTTTAAGCACTTGCTTTACTTCAAAAGTGGTTCTGGTACAAAAGTGCACCCAACTACTACCTACGCTCGCTTTAAAATCAAAACGATTCAGCAATGCCGACGCTTGACTACCATCTTCTTTGGCTTTGCTCTTGGTTTTTTGTTTTTGCGGTAAATAATGAGAAGTATTTAAGGCTAAAGCACCTAAACTGAGCAGTGCAACTGACATCCAAATTAAGCGGTTATAGAGCAGTTCATCAACTAGGCTTATGACTGACGTATTACGATCTGCAATGGTCCAATATTCTGATTGCGCCGAAATAGCTGATAGGCCAAACATGTCTAAATACGCAGCAATAGTACGGTATTCAATATCTGAAAAAATACTATTTGCCACAAGGTAAGTCACAAACAAACCCACGGCAACCAAGTACATTGCTATCATGGTTCTAAATTTTTGCGCCACCAGTGCAAATAAGCTCGCCATAAAGAACAGTGAAGGGGCCGCGATGACAAATAGTGGCGTTAGGTAATAGCTGAGTTTATTAGGCCCGATCAGTTCGGTATCCAACCAACCGACTAACCCGCCGATACCAGAACCTACCCAGATCCCCACTAAACACATTGAAAATACCAACAAGGTGACAAGATATGCACCGAAAAATCGACCCAATCGATACTGAGCTAAGTGCAAGGGCTTACTCAAAATAAGTTCACTGAACTTACTTTGATCATCTCTTATTGCCGCACTACCAACAAAGTTAACCACCAAAAAGATGGAAAAAATGGTCATGATGGCAATGGTTTGCAAGATGGCGTAGGGCGAGTTTACATTGACGTTACTGCCACCACCAATCTGTACTGAGTCCGAAACTGAAGCAAAAAAGGTGAGTAAAAATAGAATCAGAGAAGTCACATAAAAGGAAGGCTGACGGACAAAATACCGTAGCTCAAAACGCATCATTTTAAATAGCATCTGCCTACTCCTTACGCTGCTTGATTATTTCGATGAGTATGCAGAGTAGAAAAATAAACGTCCTCTAAATCGGCAGGCACCGCTTCAAACCCTTCAGGTGCTTGATCAGCAAATACGTTAAGTAAAGTCTGACCCGCGAATAAGCGCTTAGAAATAACCGGTAGGTTTTGCTCTACTTCTTTCGCTTCCGCAAGAGTGACCGACTTACGCCAGATTTTCCCCTGTAGCTGCTCAGTGAGTGCAATAGGATTACCTTCAAGTAAAATTTGTCCGCTCGCCAGCACGGCCATATTCGGACATAGCTCAGATACATCCTCCACGATATGCGTTGATAAGATAACCACTTTACTCTCACCTAAGCCAACGAGTAGGTTGTGAAAACGATTACGTTCTTCTGGGTCTAATCCCGCAGTCGGTTCATCTACAATAAGTAAATCAGGATCGCCAAGTAATGCCTGTGCAATACCAAAGCGTTGACGCATACCTCCAGAAAATCCGCTGACCGCATTTTTACGGTGATCATATAAGTTCGTTTGTGCGAGCAACCCGTCAACGGCTTCTTTACGCTCTTTTTTATTATTCAACCCTTTTAAAATTGCCATATGATCCAATAAATCATACGCACTAACGCGTTGATAAACACCAAAATCTTGCGGCAGATAGCCTAGACGAGCGCGGAGTGCCTTGGGCTCTTTTAAGACATTCACACCATCGAACTGTATGGTGCCAGCATCCGCTGACTGTAATGTGGCAATCGTGCGCATCAACGATGATTTTCCAGCGCCATTGGGTCCAAGTAAACCAAACATTCCCTTTGGAATAGTCAGGTTTACACCTCTCAAAGCATGAACACCATTATCATAGGTTTTTGAAAGTCCTGATATTTCGAGCATTTTTATTTCCTTTTCGGATTTTTATTATTGTCCTTTTTATAACATTTACCTAGGTTAGTGACAATTAACATAAACATATCAATTGCAAATAAAAGTAAACACTGAAACACTAAGAAACGTTCTTAGTTTACAAAACTCAAGGAAAACTAACATGCAAGATCACGCCAACCACCCACTGACGGATTTTATTGAATACCCTCACGAAGAAATGCTAAGTCGCGCGGAAGCATTCTTGGAAAACAGTAAGAGACGTCATAGTATCCGTGCTTTTAGCGACCGCCCAGTACCGCAAGAAATCATCGAAACCTGTATCAAAGCAGCGGGCACAGCCCCCAGTGGTGCAAATCATCAACCATGGCATTTCGTGGCGATTGGCAGCGCAGAAAAGAAAAAGCAGATCCGAGCTGCAGCCGAGGACCTCGAGCGCTCGTTTTACCAAGGCCGTGCCGGAGATGAGTGGTTGGATGCGTTAAAACCTTTGGGCACAGATGCACAAAAACCCTACTTAGAACATGCACCTTGGCTTATCGCTATTTTTAGTCAGAAAAAAGGTGGGATCCACGCGGAAGACAAAAATACCAACTACTATGTCCATGAATCGGTTGGGATAGCTACTGGGTTTCTTATCCAAGCCCTGCATAATGCAGGACTAGCCACACTGACCCATACACCTAAACCGATGAGCTTTTTAAGCGAGTTGTGCGGTAGAGATAAAGATAACGAACGTCCTTATATGTTATTGATTGCGGGCTATCCCAGTGAAGATGCAACTATTCCAGAGCACGCAACAGTGAAAAAATCACTCGCCGAAATCGCTTCGTTTATTTAATAGTTCAGATCAGCTAACTATCGCTGCACAGCTAGCTGATCGCCTTCGTTTAGGCCACTGATAACAATCGTTTTATTACCAGTCTCTTCGCCCAACCTGAGGTAGCGTTTGTGAAGCTGGCCACTTTCTATTACCTCAACCATCGCCAATTGACCATACTTGCTGATCATATTGGTAGGAATTTGGATAACCGCCTGCTCGCCAAGCACAAGTTCAACCAGCGCGTACATGCCAGGCACCACATTTTTCAGCAAAGGCATATCCAATTTAATCATCAAGCTGCGCGCTTGGCTGTCGGCAATTGGCACCATTTCCGACACTCGCGCGGTTTGGCTTATATCTAGCGCAGGTATGCGCACCTTAATCTCGCTTCCTAACTGAATATGCTTAACTTGGCTCTCGCGAATTGGCGCTTCAATCTGTAATTGTAATGGATTGAATAGCGATATAATGGCGCCACCGGGGCTAACCATGCTGCCCGGCTCTTGTAAACGCGCCACCACTTTACCCGAAATAGGGGCTGTGATTTGCGTGTAACCCAGCGCGACTTCAGCACTGCGATACGCTTCTTGCAATGCCTTATCTTGTGCTTGTAACTCGTTCACAGTGGCTTGCCATTCATCCACTTGGTTAATCGCGATAAGCCCTTTTTCATTAAGAGATTTGTTGCGTACTAATTGCTTAGTTGCTTGCTCTAGCTTGGCTGAATTCGCCGCTTGCTGCGCCGCCACTCTTTGCAGCTCAGCTTTAAGCTCGGCATCATCGAGTGTTGCTATCAGCTGTCCCGCAGTGACTTTATCACCGGCTCTGACGTTAAGCGTTTTAAGCTCCGCCAATAACCGACTGGACACTAACGTATTTTCTTTTGCGACCACACTCGCAGGTACTTGTTCAATCATCGCAATCAGCGACTTTTGAACGGTATAACGTGCTCCTTGATAAGCTGGAAGTTCGGACTTATTACCCGGAGCTAGCTTATTTTGGAATCCACCAGCAAGCCATACGACCATCAATAATAGGCAAAAAATAGCAAGAACAGGAATAAAGATTTTATTACGAGACATGAGAAGGCTCCTGAACTGATGAGGTATTAAGGGATTGATTAGATGTCGATGATTCTTTGAATACTAAGTAATAAACGATAGGCACGACTAACAGTGAAAATAACGTTGAAGCAATGATCCCGAAGATAATAGCAAGGGCGAGGCCACTAAAAACGGGATCTAAGATAATCACCAAGTTGCCTAATAACGTCGTACCTGCTGTAAGTAATACTGGTCGCATTCTTACACTTCCCGCCGCAATCAATGCGTCGATAAGTGCCATACCAGCCGCGCGAGACTGATTAATAAATTCCACCAAAATCAGAGAATTTCTCACCACAATTCCGGCCAGCGCTATCATCCCTATCATCGCGGTCGCTGTAAATAACACGGGCTCTGGCGCACCTGCAATCACACGCTCACCAAATTGATTGAGCAACCAAAAGCCCGGCATAATCCCTATCATGGTGAGGGGAATAGCCGACATAATGATAAGTGATAAGCTACTAGATGCCGTTTGTATCCGCAGGATGATAAATATCGCCACCAGTGCAAATGCAAATGCGATCCCCATATCCCTAAATACATCTATGGTAATGCGCCACTCACCTTCGCCTTTAAAGGTATAGTGGGTTCCTTCTAACATCGACCAAATGACTCCACCGCCACTTTGTAGAAAGGTACGAGACGTCCAATTGCTCGGCGTTACCTGTTGGTTTTCATCCGCAACCACATCGGCAATCACCTCAGCTGGCGTGCGGCCATTTAGCTCCGCAAACACATAAATCACCTCTTGTAGGTCTTTTCGAAGGATCACGGGAGCCGTAGGGATAGATGTTAATTCGCCAAGTTCACCAATCGCCACAAGGGGCCTAGCAGCCTGCTCTAAGCCATATTCTTGAGTGGTTTTAGCCAACTCCTGACGACCACGAACTTGCATCGCCAATACGTTTTGCCACTGATTACGCTGCGCGTAACTCACACCTAACTCGATGGGCACCGTTGCGACCTCACCTTGAGTATATAAAAAGCCTGCTGACATGCCGCGGCTTGCAACTACTAGAGATTGATTAATATCCCCTGTGGCCACACCTGATAACGCGGCCTTTTGTTTATCAACCACAAACCGCTTTAACCATGTTGGCGAAGCCATTGAGGTGTCAACCTCAACCACATGTGGCTCCTGCCTTAAACGATGCGCTAACCTCTGGGCTGCTTGCTCTTGCGTATCACGAGCAACAAACGGATCTGCATAAACCTCAGCAACGAGTGTACTTAATACCGGAGGTCCCGGTGGCACTTCCACCACTTTTACTTGCGTCAAAGTTTGGTTAAAAGGCTGAAGCTTTTCACGCAGTCGCATGACGATGGCGTGAGATTGATGTTCGCGTTCACGCTTATCCACCAGTAAAACTCTAAGTTCGGCAAGATGCGTACCACTACGACGATAATAGCCTCGCACCATACCATTAAAATCCATACTGGAAGGCTTACCGACAAAAGCGGCGATGTCGGTCACTTCAGCTTCTGACCAAACGATTTGCTGTACTTGCCTCGTCATTGCGGCCGTTTGCTCAAGGCTGGTGCCCTCAGGCATATCTATCAGTACTTGGATTTCACTTTTATTGTCAAACGGCAGTAATTTCAGTGGTACGGCTCTAAAAATAGGGAGGCTCACACTCGCAACAAATAACCCTAACACGCCCCATAATAACCACTTGGCTTTGCGTGGGTTTTGTAAAATTGGCAGCATGATTTTGCTGTAGTACGAGTCTTGAGGCGCGACTTCACTTGTTTTTGAATCCGCTTTGAGTAACTTTTTAGACAGCCAAGGCGTCACTAAAAAAGCCACCAACGTCGAGGCAATGACACTAATGGGAACATTAAATGCCATGGGTGCCATATATGGGCCCATCATGCCAGTAATAAACGCCAATGGAATAAACGCCATGATGATAGTTAACGTTGACATCAAAAGCGCAGATTTGATCTCGAGCATAGCAGCGACAATGTTATGATCTGTATCAGCCGCCGCGCCGCGATGAATAAAGCGGCTAATATTATCAATCCCAGTGATTGGGTCATCAACTAACAATCCCAGCGACAAAATAAGCGCAAACAAGGTGACCCGATTAATGGTGTAACCAAACGCAAAGTCCAACCCAAGTGTAATGCCATAGCAAATTGGCACTGCAAGACCAACAACGATGGCAGGCCGCCAACCTAAAAATACACCGACAAATACCACAACGGTAAATACCGCAAAGGCCAAGCTAGAGGTAAGATTATTGACTTTGTCATTGGCCGTCTCACCATAGTTTCTTAGTACTTTTACCGATACCTCAGCGGGAAGGATCTCCTGTTGTAGCTGGGTTACAAGCGCTAAACTTTGCTCTGCAACCGTTACCGCATTACTTCCCTTTTGCTTCGCCACACCAATCGTCACTAATGGTGCATCAGCCTGACTGTCGCTGCTTGCTAACCACTGATAGCTATCGGGTTCACTAGGACCATCAATAACCCGAGCAACTTCTTTTAAAACTATGGCACGGCCATTGATTACATTCACCGTGAGACCTTCAAGTGCTGACTTATTACGAAGGACATCACCAGATTCAAAGGCAATCGTGTTACTGCCTGCCGTCACTTGTCCCACTCGTGTCACTAGATTACTACTTTGGATAGCACCTAAAACATCCATAGGTGTTGTTTGATGTGCGGCAAGCGCAGCTAAGTTCAACTCCACCCTAAGTGCTCTCGTGCGCCCGGTAATAACCGAAACCTCGCTGGTATCTGCGATACTCTGTAACTGGATAGCTAGTTCTTGTGCAAAGCGCGTTAGCGCGTAGTCATCATATAGTTGCGGTTTTGAACTTGTCAGTCCGAGCATAAGAATCGGAACGTCATCGACTTCTATTGGACGGATCTGCCACTGAGTGACAATTCCCGGCATAGTATGCTGGTTGGCAAACAGCTTAGTGTAGGTGTTGAGAATGGCTTTCTCTCTGTCTTCACCCACATGGAACCTTAACGTGACAACCGTACCACCGGTTTGGGTTGTAGAATAGACGTGTTCAACACCTGGAATTTGCAGCAGTAACTTTTCAAGTGGAGTGGTGACCAATCGTGCCACTTCTGGTGAGGCAGTATTTGGTACCGACACATGAATATCCAGCATAGGCACCACTATTTGTGGTTCTTCCTCTCTTGGTGTCATTTGCAATGCAAATAATCCAAGTACCACAGCGCACAAGAAGATAATCGTTGGCAAACTGCCTTGTAGAGCATACCGAATGACACCATCTAACTTTTGCATCTTAATCGTTCCTGTTACTCTGCACTTGAGGCGCAGAACAGCTGATATAAACTCTCGAGTAGTACAGCGACTCGGCTATCTTTAACATGATAATAAATCGTCGCCCCCTCACGCCTAGTCGCCACGATTTGTGCCTTTCTCATGCTGGCTAAATGTTGTGATAAGGCAGACTGCGCTAACGGCACCATTTCATTAAGCTGGCTAACACTGAGCTCTTGCTTTTGCAATGCACACAAAATCATCAAGCGATTTTTATTCGCCATAAGCTTTAACAAGGCTTCTGCCTGTTCGGCATTTTGCGCCATTTGCTGAAGATCCATGTTGACTCCCAAAAAATAAATGCGCTTAAAGTATAGACACAAATATTAGTAATGTCTAATATTAGAAATATCTAATATTAAAGGTGACACTCATTATGACCTTACATCCTCGTTAACCTGAGGTTTGGATAAGAAATGGCTAATTCATTATTTTTAGTCAAAAAGGCTTTTCTTCTTGTCTAGCCAGCAAGATTTAGGGAAAACAAGGCGAATTTACGCACCAATAGCGAGCTATTGGAAGTGAATTCAACGCAGTTAGCGCTAAAACTGGCTGCTAGAAAGGCATTAATTATCCGAAGTTCAGGTTATTTAGATTAATCGCTGGTGTTATGTTTGCCATTTCTTTACTGCTCACACATTTTGTCAGCCCACATTGGGTTTGGTTTAGTGTGTTTATTTGTGTCAATTTAGTGCAGTCTGCTTTTACTAACTGGTGCCCTATGATCGTTATATTGAAGAAACTTGGCATTCAGGAAAGGTGAGTCATAATGAAACCGATAACCCAATAAGGAGCTATATATGCTGATATCTGCCCAAGATGTATTAAAGACAGTTAAGCCTAATCAACGCTGCATTGACGCGGTACAAGCAAAATCAGAGATTGCACAAAACAATGGTCTGGTTATCGACGTGAGAGAGCCGGCTGAACATAGTCAAAAAGCAGCCAGCGGCGCGGTAAATATCCCAAGAGGACTGCTAGAATTTAAGCTTCCAGAGCTAGAAAAAGACGCAGACAGGCCAATTTATTTACACTGTGCTGCTGGTGGCCGTGCTATTTTTGCCGCAGAGCAACTAACACGTATCGGTTATACAAATGTCAGCGTAATTACCTGCAAAGCTGAAGTGGTGTGTGACACTTTATAAAAAAGGAGTGCTGTGCAGCACTCCTTGATTTTTCCTACGCGCGGTTTGGAATAATTTTAATTTCTACTCGGCGATTTTGTGCCTTACCTTGCTCGGTGCTATTGCTCGCGATTGGCTGAGACTCACCCATGCCCTCTGCGTACAAACGCGCAGGAAGTACCTGCTGCGATAATAAATACTGCTTTACGCTATTCGCGCGCTGTTCAGACAAAGTCTGATTGAAGCTCGCTGAACCAGTAGAGTCTGTATGCCCGACAATCGTTAAGAATGTCTTATCGTACTGCTGCATCACACGCGCGATGCCTTGAAGCGTATTGTAAAAGCCTGGGCTGATAGCTGACTTACCTGTCGCAAAGGTTATGTTTGATGGCAACACTAAGCGCATTTGGTCACCCTCACGAACAACCTCAACCCCCGTGCCCGCGAGCTCTTGGTTAAAAGCGGCTTCCTGCTTGTCCATATAGTTACCAATTGCGGCACCTGCAATTGCACCAACCGCAGCACCAATGGCAAGACGCTTATCTTTGTGGTTACCAGTAGCCTTACCTAACACCGCGCCGGTTGCAGCACCAATCGCCGCACCTTTACCTGTGTTATTCATTTCACATCCAGACAAAGCAACCACAACGGCTGCACCAATTAACATATTTCTTGCAATCATCTTCCCACCTGAGTTCGTTTCAACTTGATTGTCTATATTGTTGCAATAAACAATTAACTCTGGCTGAAGCCTTGCCGGTTTTTTTAAGGATGAGCAGGGACTAAGTCGCTTATATGCTCAGAAACTGGTGGCAGTTTATATTTTGCAACCACAGCATCAAGCTGCTTTCTCTCAGCCAATTGCTTCATCGTTAAACGAATGGTTTGCGCAAGCTCGGTGCCGCTGAAGCGTTTGCTCATTGCCATATGGCCATAAATCGGCTGAGCGTGGTGATAGGAGATTTTTTTCAACTTTTCAATGGGCTGACCAAGCACTTCCATCGCCACCTCAGCGGTGTCTTCAACTGCGATCACAAGGTCAACACGTCCTTTAAGCAATAAATCAAACGCCACTTGCTCACTAAACACAGGGACTTTATTGAGTTGACGGTCTTCGTCAAAGCG
This sequence comes from Pseudoalteromonas sp. DY56-GL79, assembly GCF_041414765.1. Classification (NCBI taxonomy): domain Bacteria; kingdom Pseudomonadati; phylum Pseudomonadota; class Gammaproteobacteria; order Alteromonadales; family Pseudoalteromonadaceae; genus Pseudoalteromonas; species Pseudoalteromonas sp. DY56-GL79. The sequence continues at coordinate 53,474 of NZ_JANHZS010000034.1, forward strand.
AGGGTAAAAAACGCCGCCACGCATCACTGCAATCCGCTTGGTATAAAGATCCGTATATTGCTCCACCCGAATATCGCTGTCTTGCTTAGCGTAAAACACGAACGAAGATGTCAGCGCCATGTAGGCGGGTTCGACAAAGTCGATTAACTTTTCTCGTTGCGGCGTACGGATCAAACCACCCATGACGTCTACCTCACCTTGCGCTATCATCCGCATACAGCGTGAGAAAGGACAGGGAACGGCATTTATTTGATAATCAACACCAGCTTGAGCCTGTACTGTTGCCAATATATCTAAGATTAAACCTTGCACTTCACCACTGTCTTCAATAATGCTATATGGTGGCGCGTGATCAACAGCGACATTAATTTGCTGAGCAAAACAAGAGAAGTTCGCCAACAAAAAAAGTAAACACGGCGATAAAAAAGTCATTCGCATAATACTTATCCAACTGAGGCGCACTCGCGCCAAAAGTCATAAATATGTCATATAAAATTGTGAAGATATAAGGTTAACAATATCACAAGGTACACTATGTTTCTGAAAATATTTTACCAGTTTTTGTTATTAGGATGTACGAGCTTTGGGGGGCCTGCGGCTCATCTTGGATTCTTTAAAAAACACTTTGTCGATAACTTAAAATGGCTGAGTAACGAGCGCTATGCCAGTATGATCAGTCTGTCACAAATACTGCCAGGACCAGGTTCTAGCCAAGTAGGATTCGCGATTGGTTTAGAAAAAGCTGGAATACTAGGAGGGATCGCCGCCTTCTTAGGGTTTACGCTACCATCTTTTTTGCTCATGGTCATGCTGGCATTAACCGCTGAGCAGCTTTCGGGCACTGCGTTGAATGTCATCGATGGGTTGAAATTGTTTGCTGTTGTTATCGTTGCCGATGCAGTACTGAGTATGGCGAAAAGCTTTTGTAAAACCACAGCACTCAAATTCGTCGCATTCTTCGCCACATTCACGCTGTTGATGCTGCCGAATTTAAGCGCGCAATTGGGTGTACTTATGGTGCTTGTCGTCGCGGGTTACTTTTACTCATTCAGCAATGCGCCAAGTAAACCGAGTCAATCAAAAAGCCAAATCAATTGGTCTGTATTTGCGCTATTTATTGGCCTATTTACGTTAACCTTTGCCGCGCTACCAAATCAACTATTTGCCGAGTTTTATCAAGCAGGTTCCTTGGTTTTTGGCGGCGGTCATGTCGTGCTACCGCTACTACAAACCAGTGTAGAGGGAGTCGCGCAAGAAACCTTCTTAACGGCTTATGCTACCGCGCAAGCCATTCCAGGGCCGATGTTTACCATCGCAAGCTTTTTAGGCGCCGTTGTCGACAATACCCATCCCATTTTGGGCGCAGCAATTGCAACGCTCGCTATTTTCTTGCCGGGCCTACTGTTAATGTGGGCGTTTAACCAACAGTGGCAATCACTTATTACATTGCCAAGGTTTGCCAGCATTAGCGCGGCCTTAAATGCCGGTGTTGTGGGGATTTTAGCCGCTGCGTTTTATCAACCAATTTGGCTTTCTGCGGTGCATAGCTGGCTCGATATCATCGCTGTGGTATTAGGCTTTGTAGCACTTAAATGGTTAAAGCCCGCGATATGGCAGTTGCTTATCGCCTTTATGGTGTTTGGGGTTATCGCTGGAAGTGTGTAGGCCACGTTTGAGTGGCCTTGGTGATTATTCTGAAGTTGCGTCAGGTTTGCTACCGGCGCGCACCTTCACGCGGTGTGCACCGAAGTAATCACTCACACTTTGGTATGGACGTAACCCAAATGCAGGCATTACGCTTAGCATGTAGTCCAGAATATCGGCTTGTAGGTGCTCATAAAACACCCAGCGCTTATCGCGACTAAAACAGTAAAACTCCAAAGGCAAACCATGTTGCGTGGGGGCAAGTTCCCTGACCATACATAAACAATCTTGATTAATGGCATCATGCTGCTTCAAGTAGGCCTCTGCATAGCGTCTAAATAAGCCTAAATTGGTGATATCGCTTGGTACATCTTCAAGCTTTTCCAGCAGTGGATACTGCTCGGTTAGCAACGCTTGCTTTTGCTCAGGCAACGGCTCAATGCTAGTAAAATCAATGTGAATAGCGCGTTTGATACGGCGTCCTGCTGACTCTTGCATGGCACGCCAGTTTTTAAATGAATCAGAGATCAGCATATAGGTTGGTATGGTGGTGACGGTGTTATCCCAGTTACGTACCCTAACGGTATTTAAACCCAGATCAATCACCTCCCCGTCTGCACCAAATGCGTCAACTTGGATCCAGTCGCCAGTGGTTACCAGTCGATTGGCTGCGATTTGAATACTCGCAACCAATCCCAAAATCGTATCTTTAAATACCAAAATAATGACTGCCGCAATCGCACCAAAACCGGAGAGAATATAAGTCGGTGATTTATCCACCAAGATACTGACCACCAATATAGAACAAACTATAAATATCAGTAGCTTAATTACTTGAATAATCCCTTGGATCGGCACTTCTTTGGCGAATGGAAAGAGGTTATAAACGCCATTACCTAAATTGACTAAACTACTAAATAAAAACCCAGATGCCACCACCAACATGACATACACCAGTGTTTCCAGCACGATAAACACCCAAGCAGGCGCGACAAATAGACGCTCGTGGTAGGCGGAAAAGACCAGTAAACACAATACAAAGGCAAAGCGGCCGCTAAATTTACTTAACTGAGGGGCAAGGTGACCAATTTTACGCGGTGAAATATGCCGCGCGAGGTTTTCAACATTGGGTAGCACTAAACGGCGGATCACCCAATATAAAAACAATAACCCAACAACCGCAACACCGTTGGTGAATAAAGCACTGATCACAGTGCCTTGCGGTAACTCTTTTAACCACGGTTGAACGACGTCATGAAGGTGATCAAACTTCATAGCTGTTTTAGCTCCTCATTGAGCGTGTCATTTGGCTCAGTCGAATGCAGCCAATGCGCTTCGAGTTGGCAATCTTTGCGTTGCCAAACTTCATTCATAAAAGATTGAAACTGTACACGATAAGCTTTATCGGCTTGATAGTTACCAAGCGGCACTTGCTCCATCGCGATGTAGTCTATTTTTACATCAATTGCGTCCAAGCGTCCAAGCGTAAATGCACGGCAAATATGCTCACCTTCTAACTCATAAGCCAAAGTCGCGTTGAGCATGCCGTCAAGTTGCTCAGATAACACTTCTAGGGCAAACGCTACACCTCCCGCCTTTGGTTTGAGCAGATGCTTGAACGGGCTATTTTGATGCGCATGTTTGGCTTTAGTATGACGAGTACCTTCCACAAAATTAATTACCGTTGTGGGATGATCACGAAAATTGCGACAACTGGCTTTGGTACGCTCTACATCCATCCCTTTAAGCTTAGGGTTTTTGGCGATCTGCGCTTTACTCGCACGTTTCATAAATGGCATGCCCATTGCCCATGCACCGGTGCCAATAAAAGGCACGTATTTCAATTCATCTTTTAGAAAAAATTTAGGTGCAGGTAGTACCTCCATGGCACTAAGCACAACGATATCAAGCCAGCTAAGATGATTGGAAATTAACAAATACCACCCTTGAGCGTGTAATTCTTTTGGCAAGCTCACTTGGATTTTGTCGCACGCGATGCGCAAACCAAGGTAATTGCCTTTACACCACATACCGTAAAAAAAGTGCAGTGCTGTAGAGATAAACTTAACTGGCACAAGCAATTTTATGATGCCAAACAATAGCACCAATAAACCACACACAAAGGTATTCACCAGCAGCCACACACTGGCCGATAGTCCGAGAAACCACTTAGGTAGTATTTGTTTTAACATCACAACATCCTTCTACTACTTTTTATCGGCAAGCTCCACAAGTTGTGCGTCTTTAGCTTGCCACAAGGCGTTTAATTCGGATTGGAAACGCACTCTAAATTCGGGATCGTTCGTGTAGTCGCCGACCAAGTTTGCACTGACCGGCATTACTTCCACCTGAACATCTACTGACTTCACTTTACCAGCGATAAAGTCTGCAAAAGTTGGTACACCACCGGGATAATGTATGGTGACATTCACCACTTTGCTGATTTGCTCACCCATGGCCTGCATCACAAATGCGATGCCTCCCGCTTTTGGTTTAAGCAGGTGTGTAAATGGGCTTTTTTGCTTACTATGCTTGGACTCAGTGTAACGCGTACCTTCAACGAAGTTTACAATACTCACTGGCATTGTTTTAAACTTTTCGCATGCTTTTCGCGTCGTTTCTATGTCTTTACCACGCAATTTAGGGTTTTTCTTTAATTGCGACTTGCTGGTTCGCGTCATAAAAGGAAAATCGAGCGCCCACCAAGCAAGACCTAGCACGGGTACGTAAAGCAGCTCTTTTTTCAAAAAGAAATTCAAAAACGGGATTTTGCCATGAAGCACTCGCTGCAACACTAAGATATCCACCCAACTTTGGTGATTGGCAATAACCAAGTACCAGTCTTTGCGTTTTAGCTCATCCAATCCGCTCACATTGAGCGTATACGGCGCAATGAGGTTTTGGCTCACTGAATTACACGCGACCCAGTTACTTGCGCACGCTTTAGCAATATAGCTCATGGCTTTTTGCAATGGTGGGATGGGTAGTAGCTTAATCAAGCCACAAATAAAGATCGGTATAAACCAAAATATAGTGTTAACGGCGTACAGCAAGATGCTGATCACTTTACGAATAAACGACATTCATTCCCTCATCGTGTTTTACGGCAGAGCTGTATCATACCTTGAAAATCACACACAATTAAGCCGACCAGTTGGTCGGCTATAATTTATTCCATTTCACTATCTAGAAATCAATCTTCGAAGTAAGTATAACCTTCAAGTCCAGCATTTAACTCTTGTAAATACTGAGCTTTAATTGACTCTGGCAACGACAACGCCGCGACTTGCTGTGCATAGTTCTCAGATAACACCGCTTTGTCATAATGAACAAAGCGCAGTACATCTTCAACACTGTCGCCCTTGATTGCATTAGTGAGTTTATAACCCTCATCACAAAGCTCAACGTGTACTGAGTCGGTGTCACCAAATAAGTTATGTAAATCACCCAATATTTCTTGATAGGCCCCCACCAAGAACATCGCAACGTGATATTGCTCTCCCGGCACATACTCTGGAATGGGTAGACTTGACTCAATACCCGCACCCTCAACATAACTGTTGATTTGACCATCAGAATCACAGGTAATGTCCTGAATAATCGCCCTTTGCGTCAACGGCTGATTGAGCTTGTCGATAGGCATCACCGGAAATAGCTGGTCAATACCCCACACATCCGGTAGTGATTGGAACAACGAGAAGTTCACAAACAGTTTATCAGCCAGCTTTTCATTGAGGTCGTCTAATACTTCTCGGTGTGCTCTCGCATTCTCATTTAAGCACTCACGCACTTTATGAAGTGTCGTGAAGTAAAGCTGTTCAAGCTGCGCCCACTCTTGCATGCTGATCAAACCATGCACGTATTGGTCGTGTGCATCGCTGAACAAGTGCATAGCGTCATGATAAGTTTCTAAGGCCATGCGAGGGGTTAATTGTGACAACGAATGCCATAACTCTTGTAATACCAATGGGCTGGTATCTTGTGGTTGCACCGGTTCGACTTGATTTGGTGCTTTTTCTACGTCGATCACATCCGTGATCAGCATCGCGTGATGGGCAGTTAATGCTCGGCCAGATTCAGTAATAATATCCGGATGCGGAATGCTATTGAGCTCCGCAATATCATGAAAAGCATGCACCACATTTTTCGCGTATTCCGCCACCGTATAATTCATAGAGCATGAACTACGAGAACCTGAGCCTTCGTAGTCCACTCCGAGGCCACCGCCAACATCAACGATACGCAGCGGAACACCTAGTTGGTATAGCTCAGCATAGTGACGCGCACACTCTTTAAGCGCACGTTGAATATCACGAATATTGGCAACTTGCGAGCCGATATGGAAGTGTACCAACTGCATTAAGTGCAAACGATTATGCGACTTAAGTAGCTCAACCGCTTGCAGCACTTGGCTAGCAGTAAGACCAAACTTGCCTTTTTCACCACCGGTATTTTGCCACTTGCCCTTACCAACTGAATTAAGACGAATACGAATACCAATTGACGGTTCAATGCCTAAATCATCGATTTCCTGTAATAAGGTATCTAGTTCAGAGAGCTTTTCAACGACTATGTTTACTTGATGACCCATCGCTTGACCAATGCAAGCTAAGCGCAAGAACTCACTGTCTTTGTAGCCGTTACAGACAATGGTAATAGGTTGATGTGCCACACCCAAAATTGCCATTAGCTCAGGCTTAGAGCCGGCTTCAAGACCAACAAGACCACTTGGATGCGCTAATAACTTGCTGACAACCGAGCGCTGCTGATTCACTTTTATTGGGTAAACACAGGTGTACTGGCCTTGGTAATCACGTTGAGTTCGTGCAGCAGTAAATGCTTGAGTCAAGGTATCGACACGATGTTTTAAAATGTCGGTAAAACGCACCAAAACCGGCAAAGTTAGCCCCTGCGCTTTAAATTGCTCAGTTAGCTCTGGAAGAAGAATTGGTGGCTTAGTGCGATCACCATCAGGAAACGCCACTAACTGGCCCTGTTCATTGATATCAAAATAGCCGTCACTCCAGTGGGTAACGTTATAGATAGAACGTGCTGTTTGCAGACCCCAAGTCATTGCTGCTCTCAATTAATTCTTTATAAAGCTTCATTCTAATACGCGCGGCTAGTCAATGCGACCTAAAGTTGCGTTTTCATTAGCTTACAAACCTTATGAATAGCCCATGCTTGATTAGGACTAATATGAGGCAAAGTACAAAATGTTGACTAAAATTGATTGAGCAAAGGCGCAAGCACTGGCAAAATTGCCTTAATTTTTATCAAGTGTGAACACAATCATGGCAAACTTAGAAGCAAACCGTTGGTTTACAGAAATTAGCGACCGCGATGGCAGCGCTTTTTCACTTAGAGTCAACAAAAAATTAGACGAAATCCAATCACCTTTTCAAAAAGTAGAAATGTTTGAAACGACGGATTTTGGTAACCTGATGATCATTGACGGTTGCACTATGGTGAGCACGCGTGAAAACTTTTTCTATCACGAAATGATGAGTCACCCGGCGCTGTTCTCGCACCCTGCACCTAAAAATGTTGTGATCATTGGCGGCGGCGACTGTGGCACATTGCGTGAAGTATTAAAGCACCCTGGCGTTGAAAAAGTAACTCAGATTGATATCGACGAAGTTGTGACGCAAATGTCTTTGAAATACTTCCCTGAGCTTTGTGAGTCTAATAACGATCCTCGCGCAACTGTAATGTTTGATGATGGCATCAAATATATGCGTGAAGCCGAAGCAGAGTCTATCGACGTTATCATCGTTGATGGCACCGATCCTGTTGGCCCTGGTGAAGGTTTATTCAACCACGCATTCTACAAGAGCTGTTTAGCAGCGCTTCGCACTGGCGGTATCATGATCCAGCAGAGCGAATCACCACTGATGCACATGCCGTTGCTATTAGAAATGCGCGATGCAATGTTGGAAGTAGGCTTTGTTGATCTGCAAACCCTGCCTTTCCCACAGCCAATCTACCCAAGCGGTCTGTGGTCAGCAACGATGGCGCGTAAAGATCAAAAGTTTGCCGGATTCCGCGAGCAAGACGTTGATAACGCAACATTTGATACTGAGTACTACAACACAGGTATTCATAAGGGTGCATTAGCAACACCTAACTTTATGAAGCGTGCTTTCGAAAAGTAGGCCGAATCAAAATATAAACTTAATTGTTAAAGTGTGGTAGCTCATACCTGACTCTACAGCCTTGATGACTAGGTTAATATTTCACCTACCCTGAAGTTATGAGCGAACAACAGACGTTCGCTCTAGCTCGTTTTTGGACAAAAACCTTTTGTGTCCTTGGTTTAACGGCTTTGTTAGCTGTACTTTACTAGCACTTCTCTAGTAAACCGATAAAAACAAACTGCCGCTAATAGCGTAAAAATCGAGGGTATAAGAAATACAAACACCTCAATTAATCCAAGCTCTTCAGAACTATCTACAATTGAACTAGCTACAAATGAAGAAAAAATTGTAGCAACAATAGAGGTTTTAACTCCTTTGGCATGCTTACTTTTTGTAACTTTATCAAGCTTAACAAATGCGAAAAGTACTATGAAAAGAGATATTAGATAAGTAAGAGTATCTACTATCATCACAGCGAACTCAGCCAGTGACATCCCATACATATTCTTGATAATTTCTCCGAACATTTCCACTACTCAGGTTTTCCTTGTACAGCTATCGCCCGCGCAATAAGCGCGAGCTAGCGAGCGTCCTGATTGACGCGTTTGTTAGCTTGTGTTGCACGAATAAAATCAAGATCACTAGTGATAACTCCAATACCCGATGCGACAACGTCATCGTAGGATTGGGTGATCGATTCATGTCGAGACCATAGATAAACATCCGAACCATGGCTCTGTAATCTTGATGCTAGGCGTTCAGGATAGCCCCAAAAATATTTTGTCATCGAGGGAGGTATAAAAAGAATGGTGTTCCTACAGGAATCAGGAACTAATCCCGCCCATCCAACTAAAAGATAATTTATTCCGCAACTCTTTACACTACCAACACTTGCTAACCGTAAAGATGAATCCTTGTTTCGAAACCACTCCATACCTTTTGAAGAGGTA
>NZ_JANHZS010000035.1:0-60326 GCF_041414765.1 Pseudoalteromonas sp. DY56-GL79
TCGTCTAGAGGCCTAGGACACCGCCCTTTCACGGCGGTAACAGGGGTTCGAATCCCCTAGGGGACGCCACTTACTTTCCATATTCTATTCCTCATCTTATTGATATTTATATTTACCTTTCTTAGTTGTTTAAGCTCAGAACTCTGCTAGCTTTTATATTAACTTTCTGTTGTTCGTTAAGTATTCATACCAATTTTTCTTAATACTTGATCCTTCAAAATAGAACACTTAATTGTGTAAATTGGTATCAAATTATATTTCACTATGATCTCAATCAGTCTTTCGGTGAAATCTCTTACGGTTTTTAAGAAAGTAATAATTTATTATCTATTGCCCTTTTTAATCGAGAGCGAGCTATGACAAAAGGTAGAGCTGATTACACAGGAAAAGAGAATGATTATCCAAGTTCTTACAATCTACTTTCAACGACAAACGTAAAAGGTCAGATAAAGTATGCAAATTCACAGTTTTGTGAAGTTGCAGGGTTTTCACTTAGTGAGTTAGAGGGGAAGCCCCATAATATCGTTAGGCATCCAACAATGCCTAAAGCCGCTTTCAAGAATCTATGGGATTATATCGAAGCGGGTAAACCTTGGATGGGAATGGTTAAAAACCGCTGCAAGAATGGCGATCACTATTGGGTTAATGCTTTTGTTACTCCTATTAAAGATGCATCTGGTAAGACTGTCGAATATCAATCAGTGAGGACAAAGCCGAGCCGGGAAGTCGTTAACCGTGCAGAGGAAATCTACACTGATTTAAATAACGGTGTGTCACCAAGTAAATTTACTCGTGCCTCTTGGTCTTTGTCAGCTCAAATGATGGCAATAATCATTGTTTTCTATGCCTTGACCATGTTGATCTCAACTTTATCATCACCTTGGAATTACTTCGCTGAAACTCTGCTTACTCTCGCTGTTTTATTTATTACTTATTCTCGCCTTGCTCCAGTGCGATCGCTCAGCGAAAAAGCAAAAAAGGTCTACGATAACCCTTTGATGCAAAAGGTGTATCTTAATAAGGTTAATGATGTTGCATCTATAGAGCTTGCCTTACTTGCTAGAGAATCCGAGCTTCGGGCTGTGCTTGGACGTGTTAAAGATGCGAGTGCCACCGTTTCAGAGTACGCAACCAAAACGATGCAAGAATGCAAAACGAGTTCTGATATTTTAAATCGACAGCAAGCGCAAACCGGCTCCTTAGCAACAGCAATTAATCAGATGTCGGTATCGATTGGTGAAATAGCCTCTAATACTAACAATGCAGCGCAGCAATCCGAAGCAGCCCTTGAATCCGTTGTGAAAGGCAACAAAGCCGTCGATGACAATATGGAAAATAATTATGCTTTATCGGAAGAGTTATCTCGCACGCAAAAAGATATAGAAGATCTTAATGCGCAAACAGTTAACATCGAAGGAGTTGTCGACGTGATCCGAGGGATCTCCGAGCAAACTAACCTACTTGCTTTAAATGCTGCTATAGAGGCTGCACGGGCCGGTGAGCAGGGAAGAGGATTTGCGGTTGTTGCTGATGAGGTGAGAGCGCTTGCGCAAAGGACACAAGATTCGACAGCCGAGATTAATGGTATTATTGCCGATCTGAGGCAACGAGCAGAACGGGCGGTTACTGCCATTCAAAGTGGAGTAGAGCGCTCCTCTGAATGTGTAGTAAAGGCAGAAGGTACTAAAGTGAGCCTTGAAACGATCAACACAATAGTAAATGAAATATCAGGTTTGAACTATCAAATTGCGACATCGACAGAAGAAATGTCGAGTGTTTCTAATGAGCTTAACGCAAATGCAGTGACAATTTCAGGTCTTGCGGATGAGTCTATGGAAAGTGCGCGTAAAACGCATGAAACGATGAAAAATACAGAGCAGGCTTTAGAAAATCAAGAGGTGCTTGTCGAGCAGTTTATTCGAAAATTAAACAGTGCCCACCGTTGAGTAGATAACTTAAAGTAATACAGTACTTACCTTGTTGTGTATGGGAGAAGTGTAATCAGAGCTATCTAGCTCTGATTAATAATAGTAGTAAACGGAGCGGACCTAATACCAATTGCATTAATTCTCCAGCCAATTTGAAGGGGGAGATGCCATATTAGTGCCGTCAAAAATAGCTCTTTTAATTAATTGGTATAATTAAACGCTGTAGCCGTCTTCAACCCCTTTCACAGCATAGGCTACTGCGTCATGAGCATGAAGAGATTCGTAATGGTTTATCTTCACATAGAAATCTAAATAAGTTTGCTGGTTTAGCAATGCTTTTAACTTCCTAGCTGCATCTTCACAAAACATTAGGTTTTGGCCATTTAGGCGCGCAAACTCTTGCTCATCTTCTCGTTTTACGGCGGCTTGAACGGGAGTTTTCAACTCGTTTTCAACCAACTCGATCAGATCTAAAATTTCAAACTCAGCACTATTATCTGTAAGCTTAACTTTTACATTTGCAATCGAGCGCTGAGAATGGGGTGTTGCAACGATCCCTTCTGTGCTACCTAGCCAGTTATGCACACTATGGAAATCTAATTGTTTACCATCGAAAGCTTGTTGGAAAGCGTTTTGGATCAGTTGACGAGACAGTGCTGCCGAACAGGGGCAAGTCGATGAGTAAGCAACGTCAAGCGCCAGTTCTAGCTTGTAAATACCGTTTATCAGCGTCGCATCAAGGGTAATTGGGTATGATTTCCATCCCATTTTTTTACTTAAAAGCGAAGGGCGTCTGATAGGCAATTCAAACTGCAGGGTTACTTTTGCACCTGTACTTAAGTCGCTATGCGTACTTAAAAAGTTATCTAACAACTGCTTTAGAGTTTTTGGTGTAAGTACTTGCTCACAAGAAAGCGTGTCAAGAGCAAGAAAGAGGCGTGACATGTGAATGCCTTTTGCGTCTTCTTTTTGCAAATTAACAAAAGCATCGGCTTTGGCTGTAACAGTAACTTGATTTAGGCCTTTGCTTTCTAATACTAAAGGCAACTCTATGTTACCCATGCCTACCCAGTCTAAAGTTCCTGTTTGTAACGCACTAGCACTGTGTGCAATGTCTGGCATGTTATTTTGCATCGACGCTCTCTTTTCTCACGACTTAAAAAACGGGCATATTACACGAAATCAGATTAAGTTGGGATGGTGAGCTTAAATCTATCCGCACTAAATTAGATGATTTGTGCATTTAGTGATACAGAGTCTCATGTCCGTTATCTATCGTTCTGCTTAGTGTGTATGAAAATGAGTGAATGATCTGACCTCGCAATTTCTATACTCGCTTATTACTAGGGCTTTTGTATAATATTTACTTTGAGGGCTTGAAAAGCAATTCAGTCAGGCTCAAGCGGTAGAATATAAACTTGCCTGACAAGTGTTTAATAATGGTGAAGTAATAATATGACAGAAAATTCGTTTGGCTCATGGGCTCGAATTTTATCAAACTTGGTAGAAAAATACGGTAACAAGCGGGCGTTTGCCATCGCTTATGCTTTTACGCTCTTCGTTGCAGTTATTCTATCTTGCATGTTTTACTATGTTGCATTAGGTGTAGTTGAAATTGTTGATATATCGGCACTCTTTTTCTTAACCGCTGTTATTGCGCCCGCTCTCATCATGATGTCCGTCGCAGCAATGCGAGAGGTACACTCATCTAAGGCCTATTTGGAGTCGGCAACACAACAAGAAAAGATGCTGAATCAAACACTAAAAGACAATATTAATCGTTTAAATAGTGAGATTGACGAGCGTAAAATTGCTTTGCATGCTAAACACCGTGCGATAGATGAATTAAGAAAAGAAATTGCAGAACGTAAAAAGACCCAACAAGAACTTGCGCAGCAAGGTATGTTACTGCGAAGCATTGTTGATTCATCTCCTGATCTGTTCTATTACCGCGATGAAAACGGTGTATTCGCAGGCTGTAACAAGATGTTCGAATTAGTGATGGGCAAAAGCAGTGAAGAACTAATTGGTAAATCAGTCGAACAAATATATTCAGAGCAATATCTTCCAAAAGTACTTGAAACAGATAGCCAGGTATCAGAAACACAGCAACCATTAACACTTGACGTAGAGTATCCTGTTGAAGGCGAACCTCGTTGGTTTGAAATGCGCAAGCTGCCATTTATCAATGATAAAGGTGAATATATAGGCTTGTTGGCCTTTGGCCGTGATATTACTAGTCGTAAAGAAGCCGAGCAGGCGTTAGAAACTGCGTATAAGGATAAAGGTAAGTTTATTGCTACGCTAAGTCATGAATTAAGAACCCCGCTCAATGGTATTGTGGGTCTGACGCGCATGATGTTAGACACCGATCTGACTGCGCAACAAAAAAGCTGGTGTAATACCGTGTTTTCAAGCGCGGAGACGCTTGGCAATATTTTTAACGACATCATTGATTTAGATAAAATTGATAGGGAGCAGCTAGATATAGCAACGGACAGTATCAATGTCTCTGATTTTATAAACGATGTAGTCAACTTTGCAGGTCTAATTGCCGACCAGAAGGGCTTAGAATTTACTATTAATCGTTCTGGAATCTTAGACGTTTATGCGTTACTCGATCCGACACGTCTACGTCAGGTACTCTGGAATCTAATTAATAATGCAGTGAAGTTTACCCACAAGGGGAATGTTACGCTGGAATGCCGCCGCGAGAATCGAGATGATGGACCATGGCTGACAATTAGCGTTATAGATACAGGTATGGGAATATCTGAAGATCAGCTTGAGCGGATCTTTGAGATGTATTACAAGGCTCCTGATGCGTCGGGCAGCAATGCGATTGGCTCGGGCATTGGCCTTGCGGTTACTAAAGCCCTAGTTCAGGCTATGAAAGGAACGATAGCGGTTACTAGCCAAGAAGGTAAGGGGAGTCGTTTTGATGTTGAGATCCCGTTACAGCTATGTAATGCACCGAAAGAACAAAGTTACGCTGGTAGAAGCTTGTACATTTTACTTGTTGAGGATGTGCCGTTAAACGCTGAAATTGCAACAAATCTATTAGAACAGCGAGGGCATGAAGTTATTTGGGCTGAAACTGGCGAGGACGCTCTCTCGTTTGTTGAAACTGAGGATGACCTAGATCTCATTCTTTTGGATATGCAGTTACCAGATATCAATGGTGATGTTGTCGCGCGCCAAATAAGAGAAGACAGCCACTTTGATCACTTACCAATTGTTGCCTTAACTGCAAACGTCAGAAGCGCCGAGCAAGAGCTTGAGGGGATTAATGTCCAGGGAGCTTTGGCCAAACCAATAAATACTACTAAGCTCGACAAAATGCTCGCTGAGTTATTTGGAATTGAGGCACAGAAAAACAAACAAAGTATCGATATTCGAGAAGCGTTATCACAACCTGAGTACTCCGATTTAGATATAGAGACTATTTGCGACTTTGTTGAGTCTATGGGGGCTGCTGCATTTCAAAGAAGCTGTGACCTATTTACTAAGCTCAGTCCTAAGTACTGTCAAGAGCTCAGAGAAGCTGTTGCACAAAATGATATCGAGGAATATGGTGCGGTTGCACATAAAGTTAAAGGTGCTGCTGGTTCGGTAGGGTTGCAACTTGCACAATTACAAGCAAAGAAAATGGAATTAGAATCAGAAGGGAAAGAGGAAGAGACGCTATTGAATTGGGTTTCTGAGTTAGAGGCAAAAATAGAAGAAGGGCAAGAAGCCCTTCATCCATTAATTGCAAAACTCGCTGAAGATTAGTAAAAACGATTATTGAGCGTCGAGTTTACCAATGAAACGGTAACCTTCACCGTGAATTGTACTAATTAATTCAGGCGTATTGTTATCAGTTTCGAAATGCTTACGAATACGACGAATAGTAACGTCAACAGTACGGTCATTTGCACGAAGTTCACGACCAGTCATGTGCTTGATAAGCTGCTCACGGCTAAAGATGCGGCCAGGCGAATCTAGCATTAGACGAAGTGCACGATATTCACCTTTTGGTAGACGCTTCGAGTCACCTGTTGGAGATGTTAAACAGCGACTGTTTTCATCTAACTCCCAACCATTAAAAGTAATAACGCCGTTGCTATCAATTGTTGACTCTTCTGCAGACGTGCCAGTACGAGAGATTAGGTTGCGAGCACGAATTGTTAGTTCACGCGGGTTAAATGGTTTTGTGATGTAATCATCAGCACCAATCTCAAGACCAAGAATGCGGTCAACATCATTGTCACGACCTGTTAGGAAAATAAGGCCGATGTTTTTCTTCTGGCGTAATTCACGCGCCAAAATTAAACCATTTTTACCAGGAAGGTTGATATCCATGATTACAAGGTTTACATCATCATTTGATGTCAACTTGTCATGCATGTCATCGCCATCAATGGCTTCGATTACTTTGTAACCTTCCGCTTCAAATAAACTAACGAGGTTCAGTCGAGTTACGTCTTCATCCTCTACAATTAGAATGACTGGCGTTTGCATTATTAATTAACCTTTTCGGAATATATAATTTACAATGTGTCCGGACTTATATAATAAATCCGAATATTTACGATTATAGGAGCTTATCCAATTGTTAACAAGTAAAATCAGTTGGGATGAAACTTGGATACGGCAAGCAGCCTTGAGCGCACGATGAAGTACTGTTTTTCTAGTGCTTGCTTATTTATATACAGTCGAATTTTGCTCCCTTCTTGGACCAAAGAAGCAATCCCGCCTCTTTCTAAAAACTCAATACTTTCGCCCACGGTCAACATGTTTGACTCTATTGTATCGGTCCAAGCGGACAGTATATCATTTTCGCTAGTTTCATCAATGTATGTGATATCGCAAGCGCTGGAAAGTTCCCTATAACTCCAGGTTTTTTTTGCTTCTACGAGCTCAATGGGTTTGCCTCGCACATTTAGCTTTGTTGCACTTTTTAGTTCAGCAGCAGGCCCTGATTCAAGTGAATAGAAGCAAAATTGAATACTGGTTTTTGTGTTTTCGTCGGGAAACTCGACGAATTTTGCCATCTGATAGAGAAAAGCAGAGCGAACCTGATCTGGTGATTTTGCAGTTGTATTTAAGGAGACAAATAAAAGCAAAATAACTAGATTAATCAACCTCATTTTAGATTACCCGACAGAGGAAGAGTTATAATAAATTTAGCACCTTGGCTAAATTCTTCATCTAAAGTGATCGAGCCTCCAAGTGCTTGGGTTACCAAGTTATAAACCAAATGCATACCTAGGCCGCTTCCACCCTCACCTCTACGAGTTGTGACAAACGGATCGAAGATGCGCTTTTTAATTGCTTTGGGTACACCCATTCCGTTGTCTGCATACTCAATAGCAAGTTGCCCCATTGATGGTTTCACAGTAATTGAAATGCTATTGCTTTGTTGATCTTTAAAGCCATGGAGTAAGGAGTTGGATATAAGCTGCTCTAACACTTGTTGTAATGGCCCCGCTTTACTTTCGATTGCAAGTCCAGAGTCACAGTCAATAGTCACTTCAGGTTGTTTTGTGGAGAGTTCAGCTCGCATAGATGCTACGACTTCAGTAAGCAGGTTTGACAAATCTATTTGTGAGTTCACTTCTAGATCCTGACTTACCGCCAAGCGCTTAAAGCTAGAAACCAGCTCAGCCGCTCGGTTTAGGTTGCGGTAGATGAGATCAAGATTTTCAATTCCATCGTTAACAAAGCGCTCTAACTGCTTGGAGGTCAGAGACTTTGTTTGAAACGCTTCGCGAATATCGGATAATTTGTCTCTTAACAACGTAGAGCCTGTGATACCCAAACCGATAGGGGTATTTACCTCGTGGGCAACACCTGCCACCATTTGCCCCAGCGAAGCCATTTTTTCGTTCTCGATGATTTGGTTTTGGTATTGATGCATTCGCTCTAAAGCGTTCAGTAGCTCTTGGTTAGCCTCTCTCAACGCAATTGTGCGTTGATTCACTTTTTCTTCCAAGCTCTGGTTGAGCTGTTTTATTTCTTGTTTATCCGCTTTATGACGCTCAAGTTGATTTTCGGTGCGAGCTAACATGATATTTAAGTTATTTGCTAGCACGTTTAGTTCAGCAATATTGCTTCCTGGCGCTCTAGCACTGTAATTATGATTTTTTGAAACGTCCTGCAATAGTGCTGAGAGTCCTTCAATTGGCGTCGCTATACGCTTTTGGATCCCCCTTGAAACTAGCAATACGAGGAGTAGTACGAATAAGGTGAGCGCGATATCTACCAAGATTTTTTTATTTATATAGTTTGAGAGCCTTTCTAAACCGCCGCGGACATAAACATAACCTTCAATATTCCCCTCATAAATTACAGGTTTAATCAATTCAATGTAGTCTTCTGAGACCTTGGGGGTTTTTAACTCTTCAATTTGATTAACCTTTAGCGGTACTGGTGGTGTTCGACTGGCGTTGTAACTGGTAAAAAATACAGGGCTGTTGGTTACGTCATCCATGGCATAGATATGGATGTTTTTGATGATATCCACTTGTTGAAAAGACTTTAGACGTGCATCTTCTGTTTTTCGATCATCGAATAAAATAGTGATCTGAGAATTGAACGCAACGATGTCGGCTATCATCTCTATTTTGTTGATGATCAGTTGCTTTTGCTCTTTTACATCAAGGTAAGTGGAAATAGATATGGATAAA
The DNA here is from genome assembly GCF_041414765.1 of Pseudoalteromonas sp. DY56-GL79. NCBI lineage: Bacteria > Pseudomonadati > Pseudomonadota > Gammaproteobacteria > Alteromonadales > Pseudoalteromonadaceae > Pseudoalteromonas > Pseudoalteromonas sp. DY56-GL79. Next base: position 8,600 of record NZ_JANHZS010000035.1, read on the forward strand.
GAGAGGCACAGCGCGGTTACAAGCATCACTGCGCTGATCAATACTTTTCTTATGCTTGTTTTGGTTAATTGCTTACTCATTCTTATTCCAGCTGTATGATCAGCCTTAGCTGCGGCTACAGAGCTTTTGAGATCCAATAACTCATTATAATAAAGTAGAGCAAATCTTTGAAAATGAAAAGATAAAAGGTGGGTTTGAGTTAAGGTTTACTTGATATAAGCAAGTAAACCTTAGAGTTAGTAAACTACTGCGCTTTATAGATGGCGAATTTAGTGTTTTTAGTGACAACTTCAAACTGTTCAAACTGAGCTTCTAAAATAGGTGGGTATTTTAAGAAGCTATTTGCAACTAGCTGAATATTAGACTTGGTATCCATATGACGCTTAATGTTATGTAGAAATTGCTCAGCGATATCATAGTCTGTTGAAAGGCCTGTATGAAATGGTGGATTGCTTAAAATAAGGTTGAATTTACCATTCAATTCACTCAAACCATCGCTAAGTAACAAAGTTGCACTGAGGTTGTTTAAAGCTAAAGTCTGCTGCGTGGCAAACAGCGCAAGCGCATTGACATCCAAACAGGTAAACTTAAGAGTTGGGCTGTTCAATAAGGCGTAGCAGGCAATAAGTCCTGCACCACAGCCAAAATCTAACACTTTACCTTTATAGGGAAGGGTGACATTTTCTAGTAATAGTTGAGTACCAGCATCGAGCTTCCCATGATTAAATACACCAGGCAAACTTGCTGCAGTAAACTCGGTCTTGGCGATACGCACTGAAAATGTCTGTACATAATGGCTTACGTCAAAACTTGGGTTGGCAGTAAGCTGATCAAACTCATACAAAATGCAGTGTTTTGCGCTTTCTAATTTATAACAGTGTGCAGCGTGTTCTTTAAGTTGCTTTTCTGCACTTTTCACCCCACTTTTGTTTTCGCCAACAACGAGTAACCTAGTTTCAGCCGTGCTCAAGTGACGAATATTGTCAAACACCATTTGTGCTTCAGGTTTTGACTTAGGGTAATAATAAATAACTAAATCAATATCTTGCAATTGCGGTAGTTGATGATCTACATAGCTCATAACATCGGCGATTTTATCGGCGTGAAGGTGGTCTGCAAAATCGAAACTAAACGCATGAATTGCCGAACTTGGATTGAGCGCTTTTAATTCACGTAGGAAGCCATCGCGCTGATGGTTAATAACCAGAATATTGTTGGCAATAAGCTCTTCTTCATTACGAAGTAGTAATAAACTCGGGTTGGTAAACTGCAACGCTAGCTCCTAGTGAATGTACTCAAATAGATGGGCAATGAAGCAGCCTGATGAGCCGCTCCATTATAAAGAGGGGTTGTTTAGCTAATACGCTCGAACATTAAGTCCCAAACGCCATGTCCTAAACGATGGCCTCGTTGCTCAAACTTAGTAAGCGGTCTAAAGTCTGGGCGAGGAACATAGTCATTGCTTTGCGACTGGTTTTTATAACCAGGTGCTGCACTCATCACTTCAAGCATATGTTCGGCATAGTTTTCCCAGTCAGTTGCCATATGGAACACACCACCGACTTTAAGCTTTTGGCGTATTTTGTCAGCAAATTCAAGTTGTACAATGCGGCGTTTGTGGTGACGCTTTTTATGCCATGGATCTGGAAAGAATAGCTGTAATTTAGCAAGGCTGCCATCAGCGATACAATCCGCTAAGATTTCAACTGCATCATGTTCAAAAACACGTAAGTTAGTGATGCCTTGCTCATCTGCATCCATCAAACAAGCACCTACACCTGGACGGTGTACTTCTATGCCAATAAAGTTTTGTTGTGGGTTATTTTTTGCCATCTCAACGAGAGATTTACCCATACCAAATCCAATCTCAAGAACGACTTCATTGCTGTTACCAAAAACTTCAGTAAAGTCTAGCAAACCTTGTTGGTGTTCCAGTCCCATTGTTGGCCAGCATTTTTCTAGCGATGCTGCTTGGCCTTTTGTAAGACGTCCTTCACGCTTAACAAAGCTACGCACTTTTCTGATGTACTTGCCTTCTTCCTGCGCCTGTTCGAGCGCACTTTTGCTTGATTCGTTCATGGTCATTTCTATGCTCGTGAAAATGGTCGCATATTATCGTCATTCAGTTGGCAATAAACAAGTATAGAGTGAAACTTTACGTGGTGACTATTAAAGCGATTGTGATTACACTGGCGGCTTTTGTAGCAAGTACTAGTCAAGTTTATGAAAGTTAGCCAGCAACAAGCTAAGTGGTTTGGTGAGCAAGTTGTGTCTTGGTATCACCTTCATGGTAGAAAAACACTGCCGTGGCAACTCGGAAAAACGCCGTATAAAGTATGGGTTTCAGAGGTGATGTTACAGCAGACTCAAGTAACCACAGTTATTCCTTATTTTGAGCGCTTTATGGCGCGCTTCCCAACGGTAATTGCGTTGGCCGATGCACCGGAAGATGAAGTGTTACACCATTGGACTGGGCTTGGTTATTACGCCAGAGCAAGAAATCTTCATAAAGCTGCAAAGGTGATCAGAGATAGTTATAAGGGTAAATTCCCACAAACATTAGAAGCGGTGATGGACTTACCGGGCATTGGTCGCTCTACCGCAGGCGCGATACTCTCTCTTGCGCTTGGTCAGCATCATCCAATACTCGATGGTAATGTTAAGCGGGTACTCGCTAGGTTTTATATGGTTGAGGGCTGGTACGGAGTAAAAAAGGTCGAAAATCAGTTATGGTCTTTGAGTGATGCCGTCACGCCAAGCGGTGATGTAAGAGCATTTAATCAGGCGATGATGGATTTAGGTTCAGGCGTATGTACCAGAAGTAAGCCAAACTGTGATGTTTGCCCACTTGTTGAGGAATGTTCAGCGTTCAAAAATAATCGGGTTAAAGAATTTCCAAACCCTAAACCCAAAAAGGAGAAGCCAAAAAAACGTACTCACCACTTAATAATTAAATGTGATGATAAAGTTTTGATGGAGAAGCGTCCTTCGAGTGGAATATGGGGTGGGTTATTCGGCTTTTTTGAGTTTGCAGAGCAAGATGAATTAGACGCGTTTATTAAGCAGCAAGAACTTAAACTTGAATGTACAAATACACTTGAACCCTTTGTGCATATTTTTACGCATTTTGAGTTAACTATTACCCCCGTGGTTGTAGAAGTAAAAAGCATGCCAGATTGTGTGCATGATCAGCAATTGCTGTGGTTCGATACTCATAATCCACCAGAGGTTGGGCTTGCTGCGCCGACTAAAAAGTTGGTTAAAGTATTAACCGCAATAGGGTAAACTGACGCTATCACTGGTGCTGACTCTCATTGAGTGCACGATTAAAATTGAAGAGGTAGATACTCATGGCACGTACGGTATTTTGTCAAAAGTTACAAAAGGAAGCGCCTGGACTGGATTTTCAACTGTATCCAGGAGAAGTTGGTGAACGTATATTTAATAACATCTCTAAAGAAGCTTGGCAGCAATGGCAACACAAGCAAACCATGCTAATTAACGAAAAGCATCTTAATATGATGGATCCTGAGCATAGGCAAATGCTTGAAGAGCAGATGGTCGGCTTTTTGTTTGAAGATAAAGAAGTCGAAATTGAAGGCTACAGGCCACCAGAAAAATAAAGGTCGCATCAGCGACCTTTTTATAGCTCATAAACTGGCTAGGGGACGATTAATACTCTCTATCCACTGAAAGTTTAGCAAGTCCTATCAGTGCTTCTTTGTGCACTGAGTCAGGTAAAATGCTCAATTGTGCAATCGCTTTTTGGGCTTCTTCTTGGGCTTTAGCCATCGTGAAGTCAAGTGCTTTGGTCTCGGCTAGTGTTGCTAAAATATCTTCAAGATAATCAAGTCCATTACCACTTTCTATTGCAGTTCTGATCTGAGCTGTTTGCTGAGCATTTGCATGCTGCATTGCATAAATAAGCGGAAGCGTAGGTTTACCCTCGGCGAGATCATCGCCAATATTCTTGCCCAGCAATTCTGCGTTAGCACTGTAGTCAAGAATATCGTCTACAAGTTGGAAGGCTGTGCCTAAATGCATACCGTAAAGCTTAAGTGCAGTTTTAATTTCGTCTGATTGCTCTAACACTACAGCGGGTAGTAAAGTTGCAGCTTCAAAAAGCTTTGCCGTTTTGCTGTAGATAACCTGCATATAACTCTTTTCAGTTGTATCTGGGTCATTACAGTTCATTAGCTGTAACACTTCGCCCTCAGCGATAATATTGGTTGCATCCGCTAGGATCTGCATGACTTCCATATTGCCAAGACCAACCATCAACTGGAATGAACGAGTGTAGATAAAATCACCGACTAATACGCTTGCGGCATTTCCAAATTCAGCATTTGCAGTCGGTTCTCCACGGCGCAGTAATGACTCATCAACCACGTCATCGTGGAGTAAGGTTGCTGTGTGAATAAACTCTACAATTGTCGCTAGTGTGATGTGTTTATCACCTTCGTAACCTAATGCTCGTGCAGCCAAAAGGGCTAACATTGGGCGGATGCGTTTTCCTCCGCTATTTACAATGTATAAACCTAGCTGTTTTACAAGTGCAACATCAGATTGCATTTGTTGATGTATAAGTTGGTTGACGTCAAGCATATCTTGCTCAACCAAATTTTGGATAGTTTTTATATCCATTGCGCTCCGAGCCAATCTATTAACCGAAAATGAATAAACTCGGCGATTGTACTACAAAAAAATCATCGACTCGATAAATTGTCGTAGTTGCTTATAAAAAAACGTTTTTATGCTTACTTTTTGTGCTTTTAATGGTCGCGTAATGGGTGAAATAGGTACAGTGAAATCTCATTTGGCACTGTATTAGGTAAACTATAGATTCGCCTTTTGTCTGATGAATTGAGAGAAAAAAGAGCTTGGCTTTGACATTTTTTTGACTAGAATAGGGGAAAATATTTGATTGCCCTCATACGAGCTAAATTTTATTCACTTTCTTCAAATTTGCTCTTGCGCCAAGATACGCATTAGCGTAAACTTCGCGCCCTATTGAAGAATATTAAGTTGCGTCGATTTGAGGGCGCACAGACGGAGTTAATTATGTACGCGGTTTTCCAAAGTGGTGGTAAACAGCACCGTGTGACTGAAGGTCAAACAATTCGTTTAGAAAAGCTAAACGTTGAAACTGGTGCAGCAGTTGAATTTGATTCAGTACTTCTAATTGCTGATGGTGAAAAGATCGAGATCGGTGCACCGTTTGTTAACGGTGGTAAAATTACAGCTGAAGTTGTATCTCACGGTCGTGGCGAGAAGATTAAGATTGTTAAGTTTAGACGTCGTAAGCATTCTCGTAAGCAGATGGGCCACCGTCAGTGGTTCACTGAAGTTAAAATCACTGGCATTAGCGCTTAATTTTTAGAGGTACAGAAAGATGGCACATAAGAAGGCAGCTGGTAGTACTCGTAACGGTCGCGATTCAGAAAGTAAACGCTTAGGTGTTAAACGTTTTGGTGGCGAATCAGTTCTAGCGGGTAGCATCATCGTTCGTCAACGTGGTACTAAGTTCCACGCTGGTTCTAACGCAGGTATCGGTAAAGACCACACAATCTTCGCAAAAGCAGACGGTAAAGTTGTTTTTGAGCAGAAAGGTCCTTTAAACCGTAAATACGTTAGCATCGTTGCTGAGTAATCGGTATTAAATACTAAAAAACCCCGCTTAGGCGGGGTTTTTTGTTTTCAGCACATCAATTACCAAATTAGCTATATCAAGGCGTATTAATACAATTGGTATTAGGAGCGATTTGTCGCTGCTGCTATAATGGTGTAGTGAATTCAGACAGAGTTAAAGAGTTTAAACCATGAAGTTTGTCGATGAAGTAGAGATTAGAGCGGAAGCCGGAGATGGGGGCAGTGGTGTCGTTTCATTCCGCCGCGAAAAGTTTGTGCCAGATGGTGGCCCAGACGGTGGTGATGGTGGCGATGGCGGTAGTGTATTCCTGCAGGCTGATGAAAATTTAAATACGCTTATCGACTATCAGTTTGAACGCTTTCACAGGGCTGAGCGTGGTACCAATGGTCAAGGCCGTAATTGTACCGGTAAAAAAGGTCAGGACTTAGTACTTAAGGTACCAGTTGGTACAAGAGTTACAGATGTCGATACTGAAGAGTGTTTAGGCGATTTGACCAAAAATGGACAAAAGCTGATCGTAGCGAAAGGTGGGTATCATGGTCTTGGTAATACGCGTTTTAAGTCAAGTACTAATCGCGCACCAAGACAGAAAACGCTGGGTACTCAAGGTGAAGTTCGTAACCTTCGCTTAGAATTAATGCTGCTTGCAGACGTCGGTTTGTTAGGTCTGCCAAATGCTGGTAAATCTACGTTTATCCGCAGTGTATCTGCTGCCAAACCAAAAGTCGCTGACTATCCATTTACCACGCTAGTGCCCAATTTAGGTGTTGTAAGACCTGAAGCGAGCAAGTCATTTGTAATTGCTGATATCCCAGGCCTAATTGAAGGTGCAGCTGACGGTGCAGGCCTTGGTATTCGTTTCTTAAAGCACTTAGAGCGCTGTCGAGTGTTATTACACATTATTGATGTGATGCCGGTTGACGGTAGTGATCCTGTTGAGAATGGCTTCGCTATTATTAACGAACTGCATCAATACAGCCCTAAGTTAGCGGAAAAGCCTCGTTGGTTAGTGCTAAATAAAGTGGATTTATTGCTTGAAGAAGAAAGAGAAGAAGTATGCGCTCGTATTGCTGAAGAGCTAGACGCAGAAAACTTTTATATGATCTCTGCTGCAAACAAGTTAAATACGCAACCTTTGTGCTTTGATATCATGAACCTTCTTGAAAGCATGCCAAAAGATAAATTCGAAGAAGAGCAGCAAGAAGAAGTTGAATTTAAGTGGGACACATACCACAGACATGCAACTAAAAATGATAAGAGCGACGATGATGACTGGGATGATTGGGATGACGACGACTACGATGTTGAAGTTATTTACGAGCGTTAAGTTACATTGAATTTATTCTAAGAGGCCCATTAAATGGGCCTTTTTTATGCCTATTTGAACGGTATATTACTTCAACGCAGTATTCTCGCCGTAATTGTGTTGAAGATGATATACTAATCAACCTGAACTCGGGATAACAACTTGTTCTCTAGCAGCTGTTATCCCTTACTACTGCGTTAAATTTGCTTGCAATAGGCCAGCTATTGACGCACAAATTTGCCTTGTATTAAGAAATAACTTCTGGCTAGAGTGATACTACGCTTTTGAGCTTAGTGATTTTAGTGGATTAACTTACTTCTTATCCCGAGTCAGGTTAACCAAACATCTTACATGCTAATTGTGTGTATAAACTAATACTAAAATACTATAAAGGTGCGTTGTGGTAATTTCAATGATAGCTGCGATGGCAAATAACCGTGTTATCGGAAAAGATAACGATATGCCGTGGCACTTACCTGCAGATCTTCAACATTTCAAAAAGGTTACGCTAGGTAAACCAGTGATTATGGGCCGAAAGACATTTGAGTCTATTGGTAGACCTCTTCCTGGTCGTAGAAACATAGTGATATCCAGAAATCTTGACTATACTCAAGAAGGTATTGAAGTCCTCGCTTCACCTGAAGCCGCACTTAGTGCTGTTAGGGGTTGTGACGAAATTATGATAATTGGTGGTGGTCATATATATGACATATTTCTTCCTTATGCTCAGCGGCTCTATTTGACCTTCATCGATTTAGAAGTTGAAGGGGATACTCAATTTCCTGACTACGAGCAAGTTGCTGAGTGGGAAGTGCTTGAAACTGAGTGTAACGAACCTGATGAAAGAAATAACCATAGTTATAAATTCGTAACTCTGAACAAAAAACTATGAGTTTCTTGCTAACAATTGTTTAGGTTGCTAAAATATAGCCAGTTATATGCTACGAATAAAGTATTAAAGGGTCTGTGTAATGAAATTAACTACCGTGCTACTGTCAGCTTCTATCGCTGTTGCAGCTTTTTCTTTCAGCAAACCAGTAAGTGCAAACGATCAGTTGGCGCTTTCTATATGTGAATATATCGCAGCGGACGATAAAAATCGCATTCGTAACGCTTTGAAAACATCACGCCTTAAAATGCGTAATGTTTACGATGCAATCCAGTGCAACGGTAACAACTTACTTAGACATGCAATTGCTAGCAACGCTGTCGATTCGGGCGAGTACATTATTAAAAGTATTCCAAAAAGCGCGTTAGAAGATGGTAAAGATTTAGCGTGGGCTGAGTCAAACCACGGTGGTTCAGCATTGATTGCTGTCATCAAAGAGCGTGCAGGCCTTTAATTGTAAAGTTTACGCAATATGAAAAGAGCCCTTTCTAGGGCTTTTTTTATGCCTGAGTTTTCTAACAATCCTAATTAGCGCGTAATTTTTCTACCAATCTATTTTTTGATTAGAATCAGCTTCCTTCCAATTTTTGTAATAAATTTCTGCTAAGGCTCTTGAGAAATCGAGCAATCGTGCCAATACTATTGTTAAGGGTAAACGCAAAAGAAGGATTGCATATGAAGATTAATTTATCTGGCCATCACGTAGATGTAACCGATGCTGTTAAAAACCACGTTCATGAAAAGTTTGCCAAGATCGCTAACCATTTTCCGTCGTTGTTATCCCTAGACATCATCGTCAGCAAAGAACACAAACAATTTTACACGGAGATAAGTACAAACTACGCAGGTAGCCGAATATCAGTAAAAGGTGAAGACGAAGTGATGTATCCTGCTATTGCTAAAGCGTCTAAAAAGCTGGATGCAGCTTTGAAGCACCGAAAAGGTCAGTTAAAAGCCAATAAACATCAAAAGCCGGTGAGTACAACGCCACCTATTGCGCACGAGATTATTCAAGAAATGGAACTGAAATAACCTTAGTTTCAGATAAACATCAGGCCCTACGGGGCCTTTTTTGATACACTTCTCCAATCACCCTAGCTAGCCTTAATTACGAGCATATGCCAAATTACCAAGAAATTTTAGAACAGGCTGCACAGCGAGTTCAACCGTTGTTACGCCAAGGCAAAGTTGCTAACTATATTCCCGCTTTAGCTGAGCAGCCGTTAGAACAATTTTCTGTTTCACTTCACACGGTAGATGGCGAAACATTTAGTGCTGGAGATACTGAAGCCAGATTTACAATTCAATCAGTATCTAAAGTAATGACATTGACGCTAGCATTGCAGCGCTATGGTGACGAGCTTTGGAGTCGGGTAGGGAAAGAGCCTTCGGGTACTGCTTTTAATTCCTTAACTCAGCTTGAGTTCGAAAATGGCATTCCAAGAAATCCCTTTATAAATGCAGGTGCCATTGTAACTTGTGATGCGCTGTACTCTCGTTTATCTGCTCCAATTCATACCATGCTAGAAAGCTATAGAGCGATGTCTGGTAATGATAAGCTGTGTATTAATAAGGTTGTGGCGCAGTCTGAGTATGATCACAGGTATAGAAATGCAGCGATGGCTTATTTGATGAAGTCATTTGGCAATTTTAATAATGAAGTCGAGGATGTGTTGTGGTCATATTTCAATTTTTGTGCAATAGAAATGAATACCACTGAGTTGGCGAAGTCATTTTCCTATCTGTCTAGTCAAGGTTACTGCAACTTATCAAAACAGCGGATACTAACCAAAAAACAAACCAAGCAAATGAACTCGCTGTTGTTTACGAGTGGTCTTTACGATGCAGCAGGTGACTTCGGTTATCGAGTAGGAATGCCTGGCAAGTCGGGTGTCGGGGGGGCAATAATCGCTATTGTGCCGAATCGTTTTACAATTTCGGTATGGTCGCCAGGGCTTGATAAAGTAGGTAACTCTTTGGCTGGGATCGCGGCATTAGAATACCTATCCAACGAACTTGGTACTGCTATTTTTTGATGCCAAGCTATATACACACTAGATGATATAAAAATAGCGACCGTAGTCGCTATTTTTACCAATCCTAAACAAGCTAAGAACCGTTATTGTTCCCAGTATGATTGCTCTAGTGAGTCTTCACGCTCAGGTAAGCCTCGAGATAGCCTGGGTGAATGCTGAACGAGTACCTCATAGCTTGCACGATTTGCATATTTGCTTATCTGTGCCAAAGATGAATAGGTAATTGCACTTTGTTCATGTTTTGCTGAGTTTGGTACATTCAGCTTATGATATTCATTAGCACAAATATCATGCAGAACAGCGGCAAGGGCACAGTCACCGGCACCATTCGTATTCTTGATTATATCCGGTCCACCCATGTAAGGAGCGGTATGGCTGTATGCTCTGATCGGCTGTTCACATTGGGCTTTTTTCATCGCGCGTGAGAATTCGTAGCGATTAAATTCAGGAATAGCGCCAGGCAGCAACGGGTATTCAGTCACACGCTTGCAGCTGTCATCAACATAACCCGCCATAAACAGCCCTTTAGGGCCTGCGGTACAAATGACCAAATCAACCCAGTCCAGTGCTTTATCTGCGGCAAGAAGTGGATCGCTAAAGCCTGTGATCGCCTCACCTTCTTCTTCGTTCATCGCAAGGATATCAACATGTTTAGCAACGAAGTCAGCCCACCATTTGGGGTCTTGTTCAATTAAGAACTTAGTGCCAAGCGTCAATACTACGGGTATGCCAGCATTATTGGCATACTCAACCGCCTGCATCGTTGCTTGTGTCATGGTTTCGTCGCCACTCGTGCGCATCAAATAAGCGCTGATCACTAACGCCGATGATTCTTCGATAAGCGTTTGGCAAATAGACTCAGGACGTAGGTGATTCATTAATCCTGCGCTGATAGCAAAAGTTCGCTCACCACTGTCATCGATAAGTGTAAAACAACGACCGATGGGGCCATCAACTGGCTGCAAGTAGTCTAGATCAACTCGGCTTGAGGTGTTACATAAAAATTTGTAGGCGTAGCTGCCAATCTTTATGTTTTCACTCATCACTCCAAGTAGTACTGAGCGGTCATCTGCTAGCACTGAATAGTTGTGCATGGTGTTACCTATGGTACCGCCGGCAAATTCATAGTCGATCATGTCATCACGTTTTAGCCTATCATAAAGGGCGTTGGTGACATCATTGTCTATCACTTGTGACATACCACGCTGTAAGTGGAATTCATCAAGAAAAGCTTGATCCACTTTCGCTTCGATATCAACGACGATTTGATCTATACCACAGATATAGCTCCTTTTTAGCCGATCATCAGCGTGTAACTGGTTAATAAGCGGATCTTTATCTTCCACCGGAAAATAGTGTTTATGCCTACGGCGTCCCGGAAATTTCATATTCTACCCGTGTGTTTTTGAGCTTACGAAATAAAAAAAGCGGCGAATTATAGCGTAAATCCAACCCTGTGAGCCACGGCAAAATTGCGAAAATTATCAATAATCTCCGCAAAATATTAAAAAGATGTTGGTAACATCCTGAGTTTGCTTATAAAAGCAGCTGTAATGGTGACTATGATTATTTAAGAATAGCAGCTTAACCAGAGCTCTGCTGGAGGTGATATACTCCATTTTAGGTGAGGACGACAATAAAATTATCATGTCAGAAGTAAAAGATGATCAATATTGGATGAGAATGGCGTTAGCATTTGCTGACAAAGCTGAAGCCGAAAACGAAATTCCAGTCGGTGCTGTTGTAGTGAAAGATGGTGAAATGATAGCTGCGGGTTGGAACCGTTCAATTACCTGTCATGATCCTTCGGCTCACGCTGAAATGATGGCTATTAGAGAAGCTGGCAAAGTCGTTGAAAATTATCGGCTGATTGATTGCACTTTATATGTGACGCTTGAGCCATGTCCTATGTGTGCCGGTTTACTGGTTCATAGCCGCTTGAGCAGAGTGGTGTTTGGTGCCTCTGATGCAAAAACGGGTGCGGCTGGTTCGATAATGAACTTGTTACAGCACGAAAAGCTGAACCACCAACTAGAAGTTACATCGGGCGTATTGGGTGAAGTATGTGGCGAAAAGCTGTCTGCATTTTTTAAGCGCAGACGCCAAGAGATTAAAGCAGCAAAAAAGTTGAAAAACGGTAGTACTTAAGGCTGTACTACCGCTGTGGCTGTTTTTGCGTCCCTTTGCTCTTCCATTTGAATTAGCGCAAAAATACGATGGCGCAAGAGCATTTTACGGTGTGCATTTTTCATCATTACACGACGGCGATTTGGCGACGTGTATTTGGTGTTACGTTTAAATTGATGATTCCGACGTCTTCTCAACATAGAACCTCCGAATGTGAGAGATTAGGTGGGGGTAATGCCCCCAAATATTAATTTAATATAAATACGCTATGCCTATGACAGATTTATGACCTTTTGAAGCATTTATCAAGCCAGTTTAGTAAATATAAATTACTGTTGCTTCTCGACTTCACTGGCTTTGTCCGAATTATCAACCGGAGTCGTTTGCGAAGAGGCTTTACTGCTATCAGGTAGGAGTGCACCGTTGTCTTCCAACCACACAAGTGCATCATAATAGCGGCGAATATTATCTACATACGTTACCGCAACATCACCACGAGCATATCCATATCTTGTATTTCGATAGTAGCGCTTTTTAGTAAGTAGCGGTAGTCGTTTTTTAACATCTGCCCAGTTATTCGGATCGCCACCTTGATCCGCAGTAATGTTGCGTGCATCTCGTACATGGCCCCAGCCTACATTGTAAGAAGCAAGGGCAAGCCAAGTACTATCGGGCTGCTGTATTTCTTCAGGCATACGGTCAAATAAAATACGTAGATATTTGGCACCACCTTCAATATTTTGTTGGGCATTGAGGCGGTTTGTCACGCCAACTTTTTTAGCTGTGGGTTGCGTTAGCATCATAATGCCACGAACCCCAGTTGGAGATTTAGCTCTGGGATCCCACATCGATTCTTGATAGCTGACTGCAGCCAGCAAACGCCAATCGATATTGTGCTGTTTCGAATAACTTTTAAACCACTTGAGATAGGTTGGTAAGGTACTATGTACGGCTTCGACAAAGGCTAAGGTGTTTACATAGTTAAACTCTTCGATATGACCAAAATACTTCTCTTCGAGCGTGGCCAAAAAGTTGTTTTGTTGTACTCGAGCGAAAAATGCAGGCAGCAACGCATATAACGAGTCGTCTTTTTCGTTACGCATCATCCACGCCACATGTTCATCTTTTGTAACTGAAAACGCAATACTGACGGTCGGGTGGTAGCGTCTAAATAGGGCCAGTGAATGTGAGTCTGTAATGGTGTAGTCAATCTCTCCATCAATGATGGCCTGAAGCAGTTCTTCCTCACCTTTATCTGAGACAACCTCCCAACTCAAATGAGGATGGCTTGTTTTAGCCTCTTCAAGCGCGATAACATGATTGCTGTGTGCAAGTACGGTAATTGGCGCTTTAATATCATCAAAGTCTCTTGGCCACTCTCTCCCTTGTTTGTACACGAGCTTTTGACTGATCATTCTATACGTTGGGCCAAAACGATATTGCGCTGTTCTTGATGGGTGGAAGCTCACCGCGGAGGCGACGATATCTAAGTCCCCAGCATCTAGCCTTGCAAATAACTCATCTAAGTTAAAGTAAGGAACGATGTGTAATTCAACACCAAGCTCATTGGCAAATTCACTCGCCAGTTCATATTCGAACCCTTGTTCTCCAGTGGTGCCTTGGTAGTAGTTTCCCGGACCCGCGAGCGTGCCAACACGTAATACCTTATTTTGTTTTACATGTTGCAACTGATTAAGAGGGGCTTTGTCGCACCCAATTAAACAGATGACAACAAAGCACATAAAGACGTATTTAAACATGACCTAGGTTCTCTTTTGCGCTCGAAATCCCAACTTACCGCAGCAAAATCATAATTGCAAAAGCCGAATTAACTTAAGGTAATGATAGATTTGCATGATATTTTCTAGTTTTGACAAATTAGTGTTAATTCCGCGCGCTATTTCCACTATAATGAGCGCCCAAAGATATCGTTCAATCCTTAACCCCGGATGAAAATACCTATGTTAATCCTACGTGGTGCACCTGCACTTTCAGATTTCAAAGTCCAAAAGATCCTTAAAACCTGCGCTGCAGCTCAATTACCAGTTACCAATGTTTATGCCGAGTTCATGCATTTTGCTGATCTAACGGCTGAGCTTTCAGAGACTGAGTTAACTAAGCTAAACAGCCTGTTAAAGTATGGACCGACTATTACGGAGCATAAGCCTGAGGGCAAACTGATCTTGGTAACACCAAGGATCGGAACTATCTCTCCTTGGGCTTCTAAAGCGACAGATATTGCAAACAACTGTGGTCTTACGCAAGTACACCGTGTTGAGCGTGGTATTGCTTATTATGTTGAGGGTGAACTAACACAAGCTCAGTTCGACGAAGTTGCACAGTTACTTCATGACCGCATGACCGAATCTGTTCATGCAGAGCTTGATGATGCAGCTAAATTATTCCGCACGGAAACGCCTCGCCCAATGTCTTCAGTAGATATTCTTGGCGGCGGCCGTGAAGCACTCGCGGTTGCGAATGTTGAGCAAGGCTTTGCACTTGCCGATGACGAAATTGACTACTTAGTTGAAAGCTTTGAAAAGCTTGGCCGTAACCCTAATGACATCGAACTGTTCATGTTCGCTCAAGCAAACTCTGAGCACTGTCGTCACAAAATTTTCAACGCTGATTGGACTATCGATGGTGTAGAGCAGCCTAAGTCGCTGTTTAAAATGATTAAAAACACCTACGAAACCAATAGCGACAACGTGCTGTCGGCGTATAAAGATAACGCTGCGGTAATGGTTGGCTCTAAAGCTGGTCGTTTCTTCCCAAATACAGACGGCGAATATGCTTACCACGAGGAAGATATCCACATTCTGATGAAAGTGGAAACGCACAACCACCCAACGGCGATTGCCCCATTTTCTGGCGCATCAACAGGTTCTGGTGGTGAGATCCGCGATGAAGGTGCAACTGGTCGTGGTTCTAAGCCAAAAGCTGGTTTAGTTGGCTTCACGGTTTCTAACCTTCGTATTCCAGGTTTTGAGCAACCTTGGGAAACTAACTTTGGTAAACCAGGACGCATTGTTAATGCTTTAGACATCATGCTTGATGGCCCACTTGGTGGCGCTGCATTTAACAACGAATTTGGTCGTCCAAACCTATTGGGTTACTTCCGTACTTACGAAGAAAAAGTAGAAAGCCATAATGGCGCTGAAGTACGTGGTTATCACAAGCCAATCATGATCGCTGGTGGTTTAGGCAATATCCGTGAAGATCATGTGCAAAAAGGCTCAATCCCTGTAGGTGCTAAGCTAATCGCACTTGGTGGTCCGGCAATGAACATTGGTCTTGGCGGCGGTGCAGCTTCATCAATGGCATCTGGCCAATCAAACGAAGATTTAGACTTTGCTTCTGTTCAGCGTGAAAACCCTGAGATGGAACGTCGTTGTCAGGAAGTGATCGACAAATGTTGGCAGCTTGGTGATGATAACCCAATAGCGTTTATTCACGATGTGGGCGCGGGTGGTTTATCAAATGCATTCCCTGAGCTTGTCGACGACGGCGGCCGTGGTGGTAAATTCCAGCTGCGTAACATCCCGAACGATGAACCTGGCATGGCACCACACGAAATCTGGTGTAACGAGTCGCAAGAGCGTTATGTACTGGCAGTTGCCGCGGAAGACTTTGCTCGCTTTGAAGCAATTTGTAAGCGTGAGCGCGCACAATATGCGGTAATTGGTGAAGCGACAGAAGAGCGTCACCTAACAGTCGCTGATAGCCACTTTGATAATAATCCTGTGGACCTGCCACTAGACGTATTACTTGGCAAGCCACCTAAAATGCATCGTGACGTTGAGTCAAAGCGTGTAGTGGGTACAGCATTAGATACTGCTGGTATTGAGCTTGAAGATGCAGCTAAGCGTTTACTTCGCCTACCAACGATTGCTGAGAAAACATTCCTTATCACGATTGGTGACAGAACCGTAACAGGTTTGGTTGCACGTGACCAAATGGTTGGCCCTTGGCAGGTACCAGTCGCTAACTGCGCGGTAACGGCGGCAACTTACGATACTTACCACGGTGAAGCGATGTCGATGGGTGAGCGCACCCCAGCGGCACTACTTAACTATGGAGCCTCGGCTCGTCTAGCGGTAGCAGAAGCGTTAACCAATATCGCTGGTGCTAATATCGGTAGCCTAAACAACATTAAGCTTTCGGCAAACTGGATGGCGGCTGCGGGTCACCCAGGCGAAGATGCGGGTCTTTACGAAGCGGTTAAAGCGGTTGGTGAAGAATTATGTCCTGCATTAGGCCTTACAATCCCTGTTGGTAAAGATTCAATGTCGATGAAGACTCAGTGGGATGAGAATGGCGAAGAAAAGTCAGTGACTGCGCCATTATCACTTATCATCACCGCATTTGGTCGTGTTGAAGATATTCGCAAAACAGTCACGCCTGAGCTTCGTACTGATAAGGGTGAAACCAGCCTATTCCTACTTGACTTAGGTGCTGGTCAAAACCGTCTTGGTGCCTCAAGCCTAGCCCAAGTGTACAAGCAACTTGGCGACAAGACACCTGATGTTGACAGCCCAGAGCTGTTAAAAGGCTTCTACAATGCGGTACAAGCATTAGTTGAGTCTGGCAAGCTTATCGCTTACCACGACCGCTCTGACGGTGGTCTATTCACCACTGCCGCCGAAATGGCGTTTGCAGGCCACACAGGTGTGAGCATTGAATTAGATGCGCTGCAAGGTACTGACTTAGAAGTGCTATTTAATGAAGAGCTTGGCGCAGTATTACAAGTTCGCAATGACGATATCGCTGCGGTTGAAGCGATATTTGCTGAGTATGGTATTGCTGATATTGCACATCGCATCGGTACGCTAAACGGTGAAGACAAGGTTATCTTTACTCGTGGCGGTCAGGCGGTACTTGAAAATACTCGCACTGAGCTTCGCACTATTTGGGCTGAGACAACTTACCAGATGCAAGCACTACGTGATAACCCAGATTGCGCGAAGCAAGAGTTTGACGCTAAGTTCGATGACAAAGATCCGGGTCTTAACGTTAAACTAAGCTTTGATCTAAACGAAGATATCGCAGCGCCTTATATTGCAAAAGGGGTGAAGCCTCAAGTTGCCATCTTGCGTGAGCAAGGCGTTAACTCACATATCGAAATGGCGGCAGCATTTAACCGTGCTGGTTTTGCGGCAATCGACGTACACATGAGCGATATCCTTGAAGGTCGCTTAACGCTAGAACAATTCAAAGGCCTAGTGGCATGTGGTGGCTTCTCATACGGTGACGTTTTAGGTGCTGGTGAAGGCTGGGCTAAATCAATCCTATTCCATGACTCAGCACGTGAGCAATTCCAAGGCTTCTTCCAACGCCAAGATACTTTCAGCTTAGGTGTGTGTAATGGTTGTCAGATGCTTTCTACATTAAAAGAGCTGATCCCAGGCACGGAAAACTGGCCACGTTTTGTCACCAACAAGTCAGAGCGTTTTGAAGCGCGTTTCAGCTTAGTTGAAGTACAGCAAAGCCCGTCAATCTTCTTTGATGGTATGGCTGGCTCTCGTATGCCAATCGCGGTATCACATGGTGAAGGTCACGCTGAGTTTGCAAGCGAAGCGGCGGTACAAACTGCACTGAATTCAGGTTCAGTTGCTGTGAAGTTTGTTAATAACTACGGTGATCCAACCACTCAGTATCCAGCTAACCCGAATGGCTCTCCTGCTGGTATTACGGGCATGACGTCAACTGACGGTCGTGCAACTGTGATGATGCCGCACCCTGAGCGTGTATTCAGAGCAGTAGCAAACTCTTGGCACCCAGATGAGTGGCAAGAAGATAGCCCTTGGATGCGTATGTTCCGCAATGCGCGTAAGCGAGTAGGCTAACGAAATTAAAAAAGGTCACTTCGGTGACCTTTTTTATTCATGGCTCGATAATTATCTATCGGGTACACTGAAAGGGAAATACCAATCATATTTTAGGGATACGAATGAAAAAATGGCTTTGGAGCTTAGCGTTGATACTCAGTGTTTTCGTGGGTGTTTACCTTGCCAGAGTTCCTTTGTCGCTCTGGGCCATTAAACATTTTATACCAGTTAATGAACTTCAGGTCAGCTGTCTTGATTGGCGTTTGTCGGGCTTCAATCGTATCCATATTACAAAAGCATGTGTGCAGACAGATGCGTTTAATGCCCAGCTTTATGATGCGCAACTAAGCATGCGCCAAGTCAATATTAAAAAAGCGGACATGCAACTTCTTCCGCCCAAAAAGTCAGATGCAACTCGGCCACAGCGCCTCGCATTACCACTCGACATCACCAGACCCAAAATGCATGTAACCAAGCTCTCTATATCTGGCGAGCCATTACCAAAGCCATTAGTTGTGTCGATTTTGGAGTCCGAGCTGAATCAATTTGTAGTTTCAGGTGACATCGCTGCAGAAGTTACGTTGCAGCCAGAGCGTATTGCTGCAAATATTGATCTTAGTGGCGAGTACCTCAGCGCTTTGTTACCTCCTCAGATCCAAGCCCTTTCAGGAACTAGCCAACTTGAATTCGATGGTCTGGCTATGGACGCAGAGCTAGAACTTGAAACTTTAGTGGCGCTTGAACAGGCTGAATGTAAAGGTACCGTTGCGTATATAGGCGCTTTGTCCGGGCGCTATGATTTAGCAACGCAGCAGGGGAAGGTAGCACTTGCCGAGCCGATTTCAGCGAAATCAGCGCTTGATTGTCTTACTTCTGAATATAGTAAACTGTTACCGACCACTTGGCAGGTCCATTTACCGAGAGAAATTACTATTTCTGCGGATTCAATTGCGACAGATTTACTTGAAGTGACGGGTAAAGATAAACCGTTACAACTTGAAGTTAACGAGCTGGCAGTCGACTTAACTGAGCCTTTCGTCAATGGTGATATTCGCCTTGAATTTTTCGATGATAAGTGGGGCGCGCATACACTCTCTGGAGCGCTGAGTGCGCGACCAAATTTTGTTAATATGAGCGGGGAAATCACAACTGACCTTCAAAAGCTTACACTACAAGATGTTATTGCTGAGAATCTCGAGCTCAATAGCCGCTTCAAAATATCGGGTAACCCAACCGAGCTAATTACAATTGAGGCTCAGCCGAGCATATTCTCAACCCAGTTATCGACATCAGGTTTGGTGATCGATAATCCATCTCTGACGCTTGACTTACATGCGCAGCTAGATGTGCCAAAACTCAAAAGTGGGCATCTACTACACAGAGTCTTACCTGAAGGAATGAGTTTTGCGATAACGCTTGATTCAACACTGCAAAACCTGAGTGTTGAGAATGTAACAGCAAAACAGAGTGCGTTGAGCGGGCGAGTTGTGCTTGAGCCTACACATGATTTTGATATCAATCTCAACTTAACCAGTGCACAGATACAACAGCAGAGTTATAAACTGAATGAGTTTGCGCAGACACTGCACTGGCAAGGCTCAGTCGCGACCGGAGAAATCTTTTCAACCTTGTCGGGCAATACTAAGGTAGCAGAAGTTAACTTAGCTGATCTCAGTTTGAAAAACGTGAGCATTGACAGCAAAGGGCAGCAAAGCCGCGGATTGATGGCGTCACATGTGATTAATATTGATGGTGTAAAGGCGTTGCTTGAGCATCAATATTCAAGCTTAAAACATCCAGCACAATTACATGTGCCCACACAGCAGCTTACTCAACTTCAGCCATATATTGACGCGCTTTTACCGAACTTAAAAATTAGCAATGGTAACTTCTCTGCAGTAGTCGAAGGGGATTTATCCACGCGTATATTTACCTTAGATGGGGGCGTTCAAAACGGCTCTGCGTTATTTAATGAACGGCTTATTCAAAATGCAACGATTGATGTCTTTGGTCTATTAAGTTCAGCTAATATTCAACTCAAGCCAACCACACTGAGTGTTGAAGAGTTGAGAGCTGGTGTTATCGTTCAAGCAATAACAGGCCAACTACTCAGCGAAGCAGGCGTGGCTATATTGAAAGATATTAACGCACAGGTTTTTGCCGGTAACGTGGAGATTGATGAAGTTAGTTTGGTCCCAACGCCGCAGGTCGTTCAGGTATCGCTAGATAAACTGAGTTTGGAGCTTATTGCCGCTTCTGGACATGATGCGGGCGTTGAGCTGAAAGGGCTAATCTCAGGGACATTACCAGTGCAATTCTCTTCATCGGGTGTGCGAATTGACTCTGGTAAAATACACAGTGTTGGTGAAGGGCTATTAAAGGTTGAAAACAATGCATCAATTAATGCGCTAAAAGAGCAGCAACCTAGCTTACAAACGGTGATCGGTGTACTTGACGAGTTGACCATTGAGCAATTGAGTAGTGGCGTAAATTTAAGTGAAGACGGCTGGTTGGACTTAGATGTTAAAATTACAGGAATTAACAAACTCCAACAACAACCAGTAAACTTTAACTATACACACTCAGAAAATGTGTTTACCTTATTACGAGCCCTACGCTTAAGCGACGAGATTACGCGCGAAGTGGAAAATGCGTTAAATAAAGAGGAGCGTTAGTGAATGAAATGGATGCTAGTGATATCAGCTTTATTGGTATTGAGCGCTTGTACTCATAAGGTGCAAGTAGAAACCAAAGAGCCTATTACGATCAACTTAAATGTAAAAGTAGATCATGAGATCCGCGTGAAAGTGGATAAAGAACTCGACAATTTATTCAGCGAAGACAGCGAGCTATTCTAAGGAGGATTTATGAAGCTAAAAGCAATCTCTACCCTAATTATTGGGCTCAGTATGAGTTTCGCCGCATTCGCAATTTCCATTGACGATGCTAAATCACAGGGTTTAGTTGGCGAAACTACATCGGGCTATCTTGGCGTAGTTAAAAATGGCCAAGGTGTGCAGCAGCTAGTTGATGAAGTGAATGAAAAGCGCAAAGAAAAATACCAGCAATTAGCGAAAAAGAACGGTATTACACTTGAGCAAGTGGAAGCTTTAGCTGCTAAAAAAGCGTATAACAAAACGCATTCAGGCCATTATATTCAAGTCAATGGCAGCTGGGTGAAAAAGTAATACTTCAAAAATCTTACAAGAAAAGGCTGGCTAAACCAGCCTTTTGACTATTTATCCGAAGCTTAGGTCATTTAGCTTTGTGGCATTGCTGAAGCAAATGCTGCCAAAACGCTTCCCCTTTACGCCTTGCGAGGCGAATATTATTTTCTGGGATCTGTTCAGGATCGTCATACTCTGCTAACGCTTGAGCCATACTTTCTTCGCGGATCAAGTGGAGTGTAGGGTAGGGCGCGCGATTAGTGTAGTTTGCTGCGTCATGCTCATCGCTATCAGCAAAAACATAATCTGGGTGAAAAGTGGCAATTTGATAGGTCCCTTCAAACCCTTGCGCTACTAATAAAGCGTTTGCTAGGTCGACGAGATCCAAAAAGTCGTCAAAATTGCTAAAACCTTTATCAAATATAACTAGCGTTGTTTCTCGCTCTGACTCATAGTTTAACTCTGAGCACTGCTCTAACATATCCATCACGGCATCGTCGTGTCTTATCGCTTGAGACACGAAATAATGAATGCTGTTACTTTCAACTTCCTGTCGAGCAAACGGGCAAAAGTTGTATTTCACAATGACTTGGCTAACCCAGTTTTGCATTGTAGAGATGACTGTATTCATGAATTATTCCAAGCTCTTATTGATTAGTTTCATGGTTTTAGCAATAGCTCCGGTATTTTCAACTAGTACCGATTGAGCGTTAGCACCGATTTGCGTTCGAAGCGATTTATCTTCAAATAGCGTAATAATTTCAGCGGCAAGCTTGTCCTCATCATCGACTACGATGGCACCTTGTTGCGCGATAAGTTGAGGGTATATATGCGCAAAATTATAGGTATGTGGACCGGTTAAAATTGGTACACCATGAGCTGCCGCTTCTAGTGGATTATGACCGCCGCGTTCAATCAAGCTACCACCAATATAGGCGATATCGGCACCGCCAAATAGCCACTTTAATTCCCCTAAAGTATCAGCTAACAAGACCGAGGCTTCTGTGTTTATGCTGTTACTACTCTTTTTGGTAAAAGCGATCTCTTGCTCATTGAGGTAGTCAGCAACCGCTTCAAACTGCTCGGGATGGCGAGGCGCGATAATAAGTAACGCATTACTTACCTGCTTTAATACTCGCTGATGTGCGGCAATGACTTGCTCATGCTCCTTAGGATGCGTAGATCCTGCAAGCCAAATTACCCGCTCGGGATAACCTATTCGGAATTGTCTTGCCTTTGCAATTTCTTCTTCAGTGACTGAAATATCAAACTTGATTGAGCCGGTAATGTGAAGCTTAGATTGAACAAGCCCGAGCTTGATGAAACGCTCACCGTCTTCTTCATTATGGGCTGCAAGCAGATCTATGTTGCTCATTAAGCCTTTGGTTAACCAAGCATGCTTTTTATAACCTTGGTATGACTTTTCAGAGAGTCTGGCATTGACTACCAAGGTTTTACATTGGTTTTGCTTGGCATAATGAAAGAGATTAGGCCACAGCTCAGTTTCCATCACAATAAGGAGCTTGGGCTTCAAGGTATTGAAAAATTTTCTGACCGCAAAAGCAAAATCGATAGGTAAATAACAGACATGTACTTGGACATTGCTGTGAAAAGCTTTTGTTATCTCTTCTCTACCTGTCGGGGTGTTACAAGTAACAATGATTGGAGTTGCAGCTTGTTCTTTAAGTACTGATTTGATGAGAGGTGTGGCTGCAAGCACTTCCCCTACGGAGGCGCAATGGATCACAACAGCATGTGGTGGAAGCTTGTTTAGGTTAAAGCCGAGGCGCTCTGTAAAATGAGTTCGATAGTCAGGATTTTTCCTACCTCGAATAAAATACAGATAACTCAATAAAATAGGTGCTAATACTAGCAATAATAAGGAATATAGTCGGCGCGCCATAGGAGTCGCTTAAGCTCAAAAATCAGTATTTTACCTTGTTCCAAGGCGAAATTGAATGAACAACACAATTTTACACAGTTCAACAGATGCCTATGGGCTTTTGGTTTGGTAGTATTTAGCGCATTAAAAAGTAATGGAATAACAAAATGAATTTAGCTCGAGTACTCGCTTGCTGTAGTTTATTGGCTTCGAATCTCGCTTTTGCGAGCCCCACAGCTTATTTACCCATTGGACAAGATCCGCTGTTGGAATATCAAATCGATAAAATGTTTGCGTTGACCGTTGGTACGCCTATGGCAAAGCCTTACCGTATCAGTGAAATCAAGATGCATTTGATGAAACTTAGGCATATTGACGCCACATTACAGCAGAGTATTAGTCAGGGGATTGCACCTTATCTGCAGGACGATGCGTTGACGCAAAGATCAATAACACTTCGTGTTGATAGCGGTGAAGAAAAGCAAATAGCCAACGACAGAGGTAATTACAGTGGTGAATATGCTGAATTGGGGCTCGGTGGCGTTTGGCGTGGAAGCGAATCAAGCATTTTACAAATCGGTGCTGAGTATCGAGTAGATGCAAACAAACTTGTTCCATACAATACTTTTTATGGCATGTCCTACGGCAACTTGCAGCTTAATTTAGGATATAAAGAACATTGGTTTTCACCATTTAAGCATTCGGCTCAAGTATATTCTAATAACGCGAGACCTTCATTATCAGCTTCTTTGGGTTTAGTTGTGCCTATTAGAAATTGGTGGAACTTCGATTTTGAACTGTTTTATTCTGAACTTGAGAAAGTCCATGACGGAATTCGTTTTCAAGGCACGCTTCACGATGGAACACCTAAAATAGCGGGTAGTCACTTTAGTATAGAGCCATTAGCTGGATGGAAAATTGGTCTAAACAGAGTCATGCAATTCGGAGGCGGGCCTAGAAAAGTAGATTTTAAGGACTTTGTTAAGGCATATTTTGACCCTGTTGGAAACGATAATAAGATAGGTGATCTCACTCAAGATGATGAACTGGGCGATCAATGGGCAACTATCACGACCAGCTTTACCACAAATTACGGCACTCAAGCACAATGGTATTTAGAGTACGGTGGTGAGGATAGCAATAACCATAAAAACTATTTGTTTGGTAACACGGTTGTCAATGTTGGTGTTTTTCTCCCTCAATTGACTTCAACGACTTCATTACGCTATGAGTTTACTGATATGGAAAGCTTATGGTATGTAAACGAAATTTACGATACTTATGGCAATACAATCGACGGATTTGGCATTGGGCATTTTGCTGCAAACCATCGCCAGTTCGATGATGGTGCACCGACGCAAATTCACGTTTTAGAAGGTACTTACCAATCAGATTACCGTTCTTTATGGCGAGCTAAGCTTTCAGTTATCGATAATGAGAGTAATTATTTGAATGAACTTGGAGAGCTTGGCGCTGAGTACGAACGTGGCTACGAGTTTGAGCTGGCACATATTGGTGAAGCCTATAGCAAGCAAGTCGAAACTAAATTAACCTTGGGTAAAGATGTCTTCGGTGAGAATTACACTTGGTTATCAGTCCATGTATACTGGTAGGTATCACGCGGGACAAGCATAGAATAGTTTAGGAACAAATATGTCATTGAATGAACAAGTAGCACAAAGCTACTTCGCAAGCTTACAGCGCCATGTTGATGTTTTTGAAACAATGGCAAACTATCACCAAGAATGTGTTGAGCTACTTGAAGCATGCCAAAGCACGTTAGCAGCTGGTGGTAAGGTCATTTGGTTTGGTAATGGTGGCAGCGCGGCAGATGCGCAGCACCTCGCTGCAGAATTTGTGGTGCGTTACAAATTAGAGCGTGGTCCTTTGGCTTCGATTGCATTAACTACCGACACCTCAATTTTGACCGCACACAGCAATGACTATCACTTTGACTCCGTATTTGAGCGTCAGGTTCAGGCTCTGTGTAAACCGGAAGATATGGTGATTGGTTTAACCACATCAGGTACGAGCCCTAATATCAATTTGGCACTTCAAGCCGCAAATGAAATTGGTGCCTTTACCGTGGCATTGACTGGTAGAACTGGTGGCAAAGTGAAGGACATTGCTAAATTACCGATTATTATCGCAAACGACGAGACAGCGCGTATTCAAGAAGCGCATATGTTTATTGGTCACTGGCTATGCGAAGCGGTCGATATGCTTGTTGCGGCGGAGCAAGAGGCATGAAGTTAGCGGCACTTCAACAGCTAAATCAAGCCAAGGTATTGGTGGTTGGCGATGTGATGTTGGATAGATACTGGCATGGAGATACCGGGCGTATTTCTCCTGAGGCTCCAGTACCTGTGGTGAAAGTCAGCGCGTTGGAAGACAAAGCTGGTGGTGCGGCGAACGTTGCCAAAAACATCGCTCACCTAGATGGTAAAGTGGGTTTGCTTGGGCTTATCGGCGAAGATGACAATGGTAAAACGCTTGAGGCTATCCTTACCAAGGAAAACATTGAATCTAGCTTAGTTAACGTCGTTGAGTTGCCGACTATCGCAAAAATGCGTGTGATCAGCCGTCATCAGCAAGTAGTCCGACTCGATTTAGAAGAGCCTTTTCAGTTATCTCACAGTCAACTACTGCTTGAGCGTCTAAAGCAAGAAGTTGATAAGTATGACTTTGTGTTGTTTAGCGACTACAACAAAGGCGCTTTGTGCGCCATTTCAGAAATGATTGCGGTGGCTAAAGCAGCTGGTAAAACGGTACTAATTGACCCTAAAAATAGTGACTTGAGCCTCTATCAAGGTGCTGATTTTATTACGCCTAACTTAAACGAATTTAAACTCGCTGGTGGAGACACAAGTAGCGAAGAGGCACTCACCTCTAGTGCGCGTGAGCTTCTGAAAACGTCAGGGATCGGCGCTATGTTGCTGACGCGCTCCGAGCAAGGCATGTCTTTAATAACCAGTACTGAAAAGTTTGATTTCCCAGCTCAAGTACAGGAAGTAAGTGATGTTACGGGAGCAGGTGATACCGTGATCGCCACACTGACGACTATGTTAGGTGCGGGAATGTCTGCCAAAGATGCAGTTGAAGTTGCAAATATTGCCGCAGGCATTGCCGTGAGTAAGTTAGGTGCTGCAACGGTGTCACCGGAAGAGTTGAGTCGCAAACTGGGTCAATATCTTAGAGAAACGGGCGAGCACTACCAAACGCCGTTTGAAGAAGTGCTTAAGCACATTACTTTTGCCAAGCAAAACGGCGAAACCATTGTGTTTACCAACGGCTGCTTTGATATTCTCCATGCAGGCCATGTGCGTTATTTAGCGCAAGCTAAAGCGATGGGCGACAGACTCGTCGTTGGGTTAAATACTGATGAATCAATCTCGCGTCTTAAAGGGCCTGAACGTCCAATCAATCCATTGAAAGAGCGGGCAATGGTGTTATCTGCACTCGCTTCTGTGGATTGGGTTATTCCGTTTGGCAGTATTGAAGAAAATGACACACCAGCTAAGCTGATAGAAATGGTCAGCCCTGACATTTTGGTCAAAGGTGGTGACTATAAAGTGGAAGATATTGCAGGTGCAGAGCATGTGCTTAATCAAGGTGGAAAAGTCGAGGTGTTAGCATTTTTGGATGGTTGCTCGACTTCCAATGTGATTAAAAAGGCACAGTTACAAAAAAGTTAACGTGCGCTGAGATAGGCTTGCATTAACACTTGCCACTGATTTTCATCAAAATAAAAGGTCGGCCATTTGCCGGCCTCTTTTTTAAATGAACGTTGCAAACGCTCCATGTTTGCGTGCTGCCAACTTGAGTTTGGCTGCATGATTTTGCCCTTATCAAAATCAATTAGAAATACTTTGCCGTTGGCATCAAACAAAATATTGTTGATGTTCAAGTCATCATGATACGCACCGGCTTGATGAAACTGTGCAATGGTGTGGCCGATACTTTCCAGTTCATTTGTACTAAGCGTTCTTGCTTGCAAAATTTCGCAAACACTGGTGGCATCAGACACCGCTTCGGTCAAAATATCTGCACGATAAATACCAAAATGAAGCGATATTCTTGCGCCAAGTGGTGTTGGGACTGGTAAACCTTGTAGTTGTAGTTGCTCTAGCAAAGCAAACTCTTGATATACGCGCGTATTTTCTAGTTTGGTGAAAATATACTGATCACTCAACAGCTTGCCGATTAAGCCTCCACGATAGTAGTGCTTAAGTACCGCGATGCTTTGGTTAAATCGCACGAACCACGCCGTTGCTCGACCTTCTTTCGAGCCGACAATCGCATTATTTTTATGCCAATATTCAGGGTCAAACATTTCTTCTGAAACATCATAATCTAGGGTTGAAGGCGTTAGTAAATAGCTATGCGGTTGTTTGGTGATTTGCACAATATAGGATTCTTAAGAGTCAATTGTGGCATTCTAACGATTTTTCATCCTCAGTGAAACTTGCAAACTTGTTTGATTAATTTAAGATCAAGCGCTTGTTACTTTCCATGAGAACTATTGTTTTGAGCAAATCCTTGACCTCTATTTGTATTTTGCGACTTTCAGCGATTGGCGACGTGTGCCATGCAGTAACTGCTGTACAGGCGATCCAACGCGCACATCCGCAAGCGAAAATAACCTGGGTGATAGGTAAAGTGGAAGCCATGTTACTGGCTGACTTACCCGGTGTTGAGCTCGTCGTATTTGACAAAAAACAGGGTAAAGCCGCGCTCAAGGCGTTAAAGGCAAAGTTCAAAGGGCAAAAGTTTGACGTATTACTACATATGCAGGTCGCGTTAAGAGCCAACTTTGTTGCGCGAGTTATTCCTGCAAAGCAAAAAATAGGCTTTGATAAAGGGCGTTCAAAAGAGTTACACAGTTTGTTTATTAATAAGCGGATCGCACCTCAAAAGTCGCCACATGTGCTCGAAGGTTTCCAAAACTTTGCCCGTGCAATTGGTGCTGAGTGCGGTGAGCCAACATGGCAGATGCCAGTGACGGCAGCTCATCAAGCTGCGGCAAAATCGCTATTGCCCGAAGGGAAAGTGTTTGTGATATCGCCTGCGGCAAGTAAAGCCGAGCGCAATTGGCTTCCTGAGCGTTATGCTAGGGTTGCAGATCATGCTGCTGCATTGGGGTTTCAGGTGGTGATAACGGGTGGTCCAACGGAGCTTGAGCAAAACTTAGCAGCCGAAATTCAAAAACACAGTCAAGCTGAGTTATTAAACTTAGTGGGAAAAACTGACTTGAAAACCCTACTTTGTGTGTTGGAGCAAGCCGAATTGGTGTTGGCACCTGATACCGGGCCTGCTCATATGGCTGTGACAGTTGGAACGCCGGTGATTGGTTTGTATGCGCACTCCAACCCAACTCGCACAGGGCCATACCTGTATCAAGACTATGTAGTTGAGGTTTATCATCAAAACCTCATTGCGCAAAAGGGCAAAACCGCAGAGCAATTACCGTGGGGAACACGCGTAAAGGGTAGCGAACTCATGTCTCAAATTTCCGTTGATGCAGTAATTACGATGTTTGATCGGGTAATAAAAGAGCAGGGGATTGTGATCAATGCATAAGGCAGTATTTTTAGACAGAGACGGCGTTGTTAATAAAGATCACGCCTATGTTCATCAAATCGCGGATTTTGAGTTTATCGACGGGGTATTCAGTGCCTGCCAAGCATTTAGCAAAGCCGGTTATAAAATTGTGGTCGTGACGAATCAGTCGGGCATTGGCCGAGGTTACTATGATGAAGCACAATTTCACGCGTTAAGTGAGTGGATGTGCGCGCAGTTTATGGCGCATGGTGTTGACATCGCTGGTGTTTATTTTTGTCCTCACCACCCTGAAAAGGCACAAGGCCCATATAAAGTAGAGTGTAACTGTCGTAAGCCTGAACCTGGGATGCTGCTGCAAGCGATAGCCGAGCATGACTTGGATCCTGCGCAAAGTATTATGATTGGTGACAAAGTCTCAGACATCAAGGCTGCCCGCGCTGCTGGCGTAAAAACAGCCATTTTAGTTGAGTCTGGGCAGAGTTTTAGTCAAGAGCAACAACAGCTCGCGGATAAAGTATGTGCGTCGTTGGCGGAGGTACCAGCCGCACTATCTTTGTCTGAGTAAAATAAAGTTTGCTGCCAGTTGTCGCAAATCGTGCATTTATTGTGTGAACCTTTTAAAATAAAGATATCTTTTAATGTACCAGGTATGATTGAATTGGTACGTTCCAATTAACTTGAGCTAATTAATATAGAATAAGCGCAAGCGTTAACTTCTGATAGTGAGAATGACAACCGCCTATGGCGATACGTAGCTTACTATCACCGTGCAAAAAATGGAGACTCCCAGATGAGAGCATCGGCCTTCTACAGCCAGCTTCAGCAACAAATTGAAGAAGTAAAAGCTGAAGGATTATATAAAAAAGAGCGTATTATCACTTCTCAGCAGCAAGCTGAAATTGCAGTATCGACTGGCGAAAGTGTAATTAACTTCTGTGCAAACAACTATCTAGGTTTGGCGAATCACCCAGAGCTAATTAAAGCGGCGCAAGGCGGCCTTGATGACCATGGTTTTGGTGTCGCGTCGGTGCGCTTTATCTGTGGTACGCAAGATATTCACAAAACGCTTGAAGCAAAGATCAGTGAATTTCTAGAAACAGAAGATACTATCCTTTACTCTTCATGCTTTGATGCTAATGCAGGTTTATTCGAAACTATCTTAGGCCCTGAAGATGCAATTATCTCGGACTCATTAAATCACGCTTCTATCATTGATGGTGTGCGTTTATGTAAAGCTAAGCGTTTCCGCTACGCAAACAACGATATGGCTGATCTTGAGCAGCAGTTAA
Organism: Pseudoalteromonas sp. DY56-GL79; assembly: GCF_041414765.1. Lineage (NCBI taxonomy): Bacteria > Pseudomonadati > Pseudomonadota > Gammaproteobacteria > Alteromonadales > Pseudoalteromonadaceae > Pseudoalteromonas > Pseudoalteromonas sp. DY56-GL79. Next base: position 38,336 of record NZ_JANHZS010000035.1, read on the forward strand.
TAGCCGCTGATGAAGCTGGTGTGAAAACCAAGCTTATCGCGACCGATGGCGTATTCTCAATGGATGGCGTTATTTGTAACTTAAAAGCGGTTTGTGATTTAGCGGATAAGTACGACGCATTAGTGATGGTTGATGATTCACACGCAGTAGGTTTTGTTGGTGAAAATGGCCGCGGTACACCGGAATACTGTGGTGTATTAGACCGAGTGGATATCATTACAGGAACACTTGGTAAAGCACTTGGCGGTGCGTCGGGCGGTTATACCTCTGGCAAGAAAGAAATCGTAGAGTGGTTACGTCAGCGTTCACGTCCTTATTTATTCTCAAACTCGCTAGCGCCGTCAATTGTTACTGCTTCAATCAAAGTACTAGACATGATGAAAGAAGGCGATGCCTTACGTGCTAAACTATGGGATAACGCAGCCTACTTCCGTACTAAGATGGAAGCTGTTGGCTTTACTTGTGCGGGTAAAGATCACGCGATTATTCCGGTTATGTTAGGCGATGCCAAAGTGGCCTCAGAAATGGCTGACAGACTGCTGGCTGAAGGTATCTATGTGATCGGTTTCTCTTATCCTGTTGTGCCAAAAGGTCAAGCTAGGATCAGAACACAAATTTCAGCTGCGCATACGACTGAGCAGCTAGACAAAGCAATCGAAGCCTTTACCCGTATTGGTAAAGACCTAGGCGTCATTTAATTTTGCCACCGGCATTAAGCCGGTGCAGCTAACGAGCGAATACTATGAAAGCATTATCCAAGTTGAAAGCTGAAGAAGGAATTTGGATGGCGGATGTGCCAAAACCGGAAGTAGGGCACAACGATCTATTGATCAAAATCCGTAAAACAGCAATTTGTGGTACCGACGTACACATCTACAAATGGGATGAGTGGGCACAAAACACGATCCCAACTCCAATGGTTGTGGGACACGAATACGTAGGTGAAGTGGTCGATATGGGCCAAGAGGTGCGTGGTTTTAGCATTGGCGACCGAGTATCTGGTGAAGGTCATATCACCTGTGGTCACTGTCGTAATTGTCGTGCTGGTCGTGTTCACCTATGCCGCAACACTATTGGGGTAGGCGTTAATCGCGAAGGTTCATTTGCAGAATACCTAGTTATTCCTGCTTATAATGCGTTTAAGATCCCTGACAACATTTCTGACGAACTCGCTTCTATCTTCGACCCATTCGGTAATGCAGTGCACACCGCATTGTCGTTCGACTTAGTTGGTGAAGACGTACTCATTACTGGTGCGGGCCCAATCGGTATTATGGCTGCGGCAGTGGCGAAACACGTTGGTGCGCGTCATGTGGTGATCACAGACGTAAATGAATATCGCCTTGAACTTGCCACTAAAATGGGTGCTACGCGAGCAGTAAATGTTGCCAGTGAAAGCCTAGAAACGGTTATGAAAGATCTTGGTATGACAGAAGGCTTCGATGTTGGACTTGAAATGTCAGGTGTTCCTTCTGCATTTAAAGGCATGTTAAACAGCATGAACCATGGTGGTAAGATTGCAATGCTGGGCATTCCTCCTTCTGACATGGCGGTGGATTGGAACCAAGTGATCTTCAAAGGTTTAGTGATCAAGGGTATTTACGGCCGTGAAATGTTTGAAACTTGGTACAAAATGGCAAGTTTGATCCAGTCAGGCTTAAACCTTGATCCAATCATTACACATCAGTTCCATGTTGATGACTTCCAGACTGGCTTTGATACGATGATTTCAGGGCAATCAGGTAAAGTTATTCTGAATTGGGATTAATGCTCAACTTTGCTTAGTGCATGAATGAGTAGTTATAATAGAAAGACGGCTAGGTCGATAAGGCTTAAGCCGTCTTTTATTTTTTAGTTTTAAATGGGTAACACATGTCTTTTAAACATATTTCAGTAGCAGACACACAAGCGCTTTTAGGCAATGATGATGTTGTGGTAGCAGATATTCGCGATGAAAATACTTTTGCACAAGGGCATATTCCAGGCGCTGAACATTTATCTAATGCTAATCTTGCTCATTTCATGCAGGAGAAAGAGTTTGACCAACCAATCGTGGTTGTGTGTTATCACGGGATCTCCTCACAAGGCGCAGCTAACTACCTAGTTGAGCAAGGCTTTGAAGATGTTTACAGTATGGATGGCGGTTTTACGCAGTGGGCAAGTGAGTTGCCAAACGAGATTGAAAAGTGAAATTAATAGCCCATTATCACAATGCTCGACTAGCACAAGGTGCGGTCGATTATTTTAAGACGCAAGGGATTTATTGTGTTTTACAAAGTCACGATGGGCAGCAAGTTGAAGTTTGGCTAGAGCGTGGTGATGAGGCGCTTGCTATGCGTCTTTGGCAAACGTTTTTGGAGCAACCCGAGGCCGACTTATATCAAGCGGCTTCTTGGCAAACCGGAAGTACACAGGGGTTATTTAGCTATCAAGGCCAAAACTTAAACTTGGTGCGGCGCTTTGCGGGATTAAACTGGTTATTGCAGGGCGTTTTTGGTGTCAGTATTATTATTTTTGTCGCCATGCGGTTTGGTGACGCTAATGGCATCTTTTCTGCACTACGTTTTTCCCTAGATAAACCTTGGACTTGGATAGCACCTACACTCATACATTTTAGCGCCATACATTTGATTTTTAATTTAAGCTGGTGGTTACACCTTGGCGCACAAATCTCAGAGAAACTCGGGCTCTGGGCATTAGTTTGCATCTACTTTGTAACCGGCTTAACTAGTAACTTTATGCAGTTCCTATTCGTTGACGCTAATTTTGGTGGACTAAGTGGCGTGGTCTACGGACTACTTGGCTTCTGCTGGGTTATTGGTCATCGAAATCCTGCCGGAGCCGCTTTGGTCTCTAAACCTGTTATTGGCTTTATGCTGCTTTGGATGCTGTTTGGATTTACGGATATGTTTTTTATTAACATGGCTAACTGGGCGCATTTGTTTGGATTACTATCAGGTATGTTGGTTGCGGTATTTTGGCCTATCAACAGGCAACTCAAAGAGAGTAGCTAGTTACTTCGAACTCGGGATCTAGTGCTTCCGAGTTCGTGTATGAGTTGATTCGGTTAGTGATATAAATATTTGGTAAAAAGCACATCACGAACAATTTCCTGCCCAGTTTCTTCTTTTAGCAGTGTCTTTAGCTTTTCAGCACAGCGTTTTCTGATTTCTTCTCTGCCAGTTAATGATTTAATGGTTTCTTCGTTTTCTTTACTCAGGATCTGTACAATTGCATCTCTTAGTAAAGGAGTATGGTGTTCAACCACGGCAATATTCGCAACGTCATTTAACATTAGGTCAACGGTAACACGGACATAACCGAGCTTTTTGTTGGACTGGCCTATGTAGTTTGTGATGATATCTGGCTCAAACCCGAAATACCCAATAGTTGAGTCCGCTTTTACAGGGAAAGCCGTGGTTAATGCAATGCATAATGTGAGTACAACAGCCAACAGTCTCATGTTTAATTAGGTATCCTAATACAAATTACTTTTTACTTAGTTTATACATAATTGCGTTGATTTTACAGGTAGCTTCAATACAAACATAAACTTTTTAGAAAGCCGCTGCTCTGCTATTATGACCGCGGATTTTTAAAACGGAAATAGAACGTTGCCTTTGCAATTACCCTTAGAGCTCCCTTGGCTGAAGAACACACAGTTGGTGGATGTTGAGCCAGCACTTTCTCCTTATTTACTAGAGGCTCAATCTCTAACCGCAAAATTGAAAGAAACTTGTGAAAGGTTTTCTGTGACTGTGCTTGCTAATGAGTTCAGGAGCGCTCCTGAAGCGTTACGTACAGAGCTTTCTGAACAGGTTTGGTGCCGAGAAGTAACGTTAAATTGTAACGGTAAAGCAGCTGTATTTGGACAAAGTTGGCTCAATGAGGACGCATGTACTGTCGGAATGGATGCAATTGGTGAGACACCTTTGGGTGAGTTACTGTTTACTGATTCAAATTGGCAGCGCGGAACCCTTGAGTTTCTTCGTTTATCTACTGCCGACTATCCGGCGCTGATTGAACTTATTGCACCCACAACTGGCGTCGCCCCAGAGCGTTTATTTGCTAGAAGAAGCTGGTTTAAAAACGGCAAAGCAAAGATTTTAGTTTGTGAAGTCTTTATATCGGAAAGCTTTTATGATTGACCACCAGAAATGGCAGGCTTACAGCCAACTTATGCGATTAGATAAGCCAATCGGGACTTTACTATTATTGTGGCCAACGCTTTGGTCACTGTGGTTTGCAGCTGAAGGTGTTCCAAGTATTTGGCTTATTGTTATCTTTGCTCTGGGTGTATTTATAATGCGCAGTGCAGGCTGTGTTATCAATGATTTTGCTGATCGCAAGGTTGATGGAGCTGTAAAGCGTACCGCGACAAGACCGCTTGCAAGAGGCGCTGTAACGAGTAAAGAGGCACTAGGCCTATTTGCTATTTTGGTCGCGGTGGCTTTTATTTTGGTGCTTTTTTTAAACTGGCAAACCATTGTATTATCCTTTGGAGCACTAGCGTTAGCCTCTGTTTATCCTTTCATGAAACGTTATACAAACTTACCTCAACTCGTACTTGGGGCTGCCTTTAGCTGGGCAATACCGATGGCTTTTATGGCAGTAAATCAAAATGTGCCAGTGCTTGCTTGGGTATTGTTTGTTGCGAATTTAATATGGACGGTTGCTTATGACACTATGTACGCCATGGTAGATAGGGATGATGATTTGAAGATAGGGGTAAAGTCTACTGCGATTTTATTCGGCAAATGGGACCTCCATATTATTGCACTGCTCAACATCACATTTATCGCGATGATGGCGGCAGTTGGTGTAACGTTTGACTTGAATCTCGCTTTTTGGTGCAGCTTACTAGCAGCCTCTGTGCTGCTTATTAGGCAACAATATGCCATACGCTACAGAGATAGAGACAGATGTTTTTGGGCTTTCTTAAACAATAACTATGTGGGCTTGGCGATTTTTGTCGGGGTCGTGCTGGGCTTTTTACCGCTCTAAAGCGAGTAATTAAAAACGGGCAAGTAATACAGATTATTTGCCCGTCTGTTTAGCAACTAATAAGTTACTGTTTGCTTGCTAGATGAAGATGCAGCATCCTCAATTAGCTCAAGCAAGTGATTTATATGCGCATTTGAGCCAACTTGGTGATTGGTTTGTACAATCAATTGTTCTCTATCCAAAGCCTTATTGGTTTTTAAGAAAACTAAGTTAGGGTCTTGTGCGATAGTTTTTGAATGTTCGATACTCGCAATTGCAAAGCTATTGCTATTCTTCAAACCATCAATTACTTGTTCAATGTTACCAATTTTAACACTCGTTGATTTGTTTAACGAGTCAACGGCTTCATTAAGCATACTTTGTACTTGCTTCGACTGTGAGAAACAGCCATACATAGGGTATTGCGTTAATTCAGCTTTTCTGATGCTGTCTTGATTTGCTAGAGGGTGATTTCTCGAAACAAATAAAACTAACTGATCAGGCAGGTGAATATCACTCACTATGCTATTTGCACTTTGTAAATATACGCTGATATCAATCTCACCAAGTTGTAGCTTACGAGTAAGCTCCAACTCATCTTGCAACTGCATTTCGATCTTCACATTAGGGTACTGAGCTAAAAACTGACCGCAAGAAACTGGCACGATGCTGCTAGCTTGAGTCGTATAACCAATAATTAACTTTTGGTTATCACGGCCAAACAAACTTTGCTTAATGGTTTTCTTGGTTAGATCGAGTTCTGATAAGGTTGTTTTGCAATACTTTAAGAACAGCTCACCTTGTTCAGTCAGTTTTACTGAACGTGTTGAGCGTTTAACGAGTTCACAACCTATTTCATCTTCAAGGGTTTGGATGCTTCGAGTAAGCGCTGAAGTACTGATCTGGGTTTGTTCTGCGGCTTGTCTAAAATGTCTTAGATTACCTAATGCTACGAACTGCTCGAGTTGTTCAAATCTCATGTGAAATTCCTTTTAATTTCAACTAAAACACATTTATTACGTCTTTTCCCAATAATAATACACCAATCGGGAAAAAGAAAGTGAAGTTTTTACATTCTGATTACAAAGTTAGTCAGGATACCTGTCACGTACCTCAATAAATTGTTCCAGATTTTTTAGAAAAAGGTCAACCAATTTGGGTTCAAATTGTTTACCACTTTGAGTATTTAGCAAATCTATTACTTTATCTAGTGGCCAAGCTGGCTTATAACACCGCTCACTTCCTAGTGCATCAAAGACATCTGCCAGAGCAGTGATCCTGCCGACAATGTTAATTTGCTCTCCCTTTAAACCTCTAGGATAGCCTGAACCATCCCACTTTTCGTGATGTTGATGCGCGATTAATGCGCCACACTGCAAAATCTCATTTGTTGAATTTTTTAAGATTTCAAACCCTTGCTGCGCATGCGTCTGCATAATTATCCATTCTTCATCAGTGAGTTTTCCGGGTTTATTTAGGATTTGATCTGGAATACTGATTTTGCCAATGTCATGGAGCGGAGAGGCGAGTTTGATGATTTCTGCTTGGTAGTGAGAGAGTCCGTAAAGCTGAGCTAAAAGCATACTATAATGTGCCACGCGTTTTACGTGTGAGCCGGTTTCTTTCGAGCGTTTTTCGACGGCTTCACCCAAAATATAAGAAAGCTCTTTTTGAGAATCTTTGACGGTTTCACGCAACTTCAAGTTGTCGTAGGCTAGTGCAATATTGTTTGCAAAAAATTCAAGTAGCTGGAAGTCCATGCTATGAAGTTCGCTGTCCTTACTCACATAAATCATCGTTTCACTCCCTTCTCGCGAAGGGAAGTAGCCAATATATTCGTTACGGGTCTTTATCGATGCTTTTTTATTATGTGTTTCTATAAACAGATTTTGTACATTCTCGGGCAAGGTAACAATACTAGGTTCTACGCCTGCCCCTGAGGCTGCAAGTAGTTTAAATTTTGTCGGTTCGTTGGCTTGGTGATTTACCGCAGCTGCACAATATATTTCCGAATCAGATAATCCCATTACTGCGGATACATGGGACAATATGGTTGATGCAAAATCCTGAATATTGCTACACTTCAAAAAGTTAGAGGATGCATCAATAATGCGTTCAAGTCCCATTTTGTGCTTTTCGATGGTTTGAATATCCCGGTGAGCCCGTAAAGCAGAATAGAGTAGTGTTTTTAGCTTGACGGCAGTGAGCTCGGTTTTGTTCTTGTAGTCATTAATATCGTAATCGCGAATGACCGACTCTTCCGGAGCTTCTCCAGGCTGCCCAGTGCGCAGGACAAGTCGAATATCAAAGTTTGCTAAGTCATCGCGGATATATCGCACTAAATCAAGCCCTGCATGATTACTTTCCATTACGACATCAATGAGGCCTACAGAGATATTCGGTTCCGTGTCCAAGATGGCTTTTGCTTCTTGTGCAGAGTAGGCGTGATGAAATCTCAGTGCTTTATTCTCAAATTTAAAGCCAGATAACACCAGTTTAGTCACTTGGTGAATGTCTTCTTCATCATCTACAACCAGAATATCCCAGTAGGTTTCGGCCATTTTATTTGTAGGGCTTTCTAGCACTTCATCTGAGAACAAAAATCCGCTCACAGATTGCTCCTCTTTTTATGCTGACTCAACATTAGTATAGTCGGCAGTAACAAGGCCGCTAATCTTGTTGAGGTTTTTTCTCGATATTTTGCAATTCTAGTTCGATTGCATCGCAAGAAATGTGGATTTCATAAAGAGAAAGTAGCAATGACAAGGTCAGGCTACAGAGACTCGCACCAAACAATGTGACGCCAAGTAAGGATATTTCAAGAAACAAGGCAAACATTGAAGACGTACAAAGTAAAAATGCGATTACACCCCATACTTGCATTCGTCTGATCAATCTAATTCGTTTTCTTAGGTTTTCGATTTGTGCTTTAACCAGAGATCTTATGGTGTCGCCTTCTCGGGCGTTTAATTCACGGATCAATTGCGCGAGTACCAAAAAGCGATTGGTATAAGCGAGTAGCAATAAAGAAATTGCTGGGAATAATAGGCCCGGTGTTGTTAGAGTCATAGTCGTATTTTAATGGAATGGCTTGATGTTTAAGTGTGATGATAATGAATGATTTTATCAAGAAACAAATGAGCACATTGAGTGCTAATTCGATAGTGAAGATAATGCAATGAGTGAACAGTCTTTTCATTGGGTGCAATTGTGCGCTATCAGCGGCTTTGTTGAAGCACATTTACTCAAAGGTCAATTAGAACAAGCGAATATTCAGGTTCGCTTACAAGGTGAGCATTTGTCAGGTGCTATTGGTGAAATTCCAGCAGAGCAAGCAGCCATCAAGCTCTTTGTTTATGCAATAAAGTTACCCGAGGCTCAGGAAATATTGGTAAACTATAACAAATCACGTCATCGCAGTGCCGCCGAGCTGTCGGATTGGCTATGTAACCACTGTGCAGAATTAAATGGACCAGCGTTTGAATATTGCTGGCAATGTGGAAATAAGCATGAGCAAAGCAAATAACTTTCAAAGAATTAGAGAGTTAAATTATCTTCAAAAGGCAGTCTTAGGCGCTGCTATTATTGAGCGTATGTTGCCAAATTATTCACTATTTAGTGAGGCAACGGGTTTTGGCGACGAGCAAGTGCTCAGAAATGCGCTGAATTTAATCTGGGAGAAAATATTACTGCCAAAGAGCAAAATTAGCTTAGAAAAGCTGGTTGAAAAGGTAGAGCCAAATGTACCTGAGCTCAGTGAGTTTGATATGTTTGGTACCTATCCCGCAATCGACGTAGCGACAGCGCTGTTAGGCATGTTGCAAGGTCTGATGACAAAAGATGAACATGAGTTTGTAAGCGTTGCCAAAATTTCTCAGGCAACGGTAGCTAAATACATCGAGTTTATGTTGATGGCGGAAGATATATCTCCAACGAATGAGCTAGTGCGTGAGCACCCGCAGATGCAGTATGAAATTGAAATCCTCGCTGAGCTTATCGAACATGTGGAAAATATGGGGCGTATTAGCAGCGAATCGGTGAAGTCGCTGAAGGCCTTGGCACTGGCTGACGGCCAAACAAATATTGGTTTGGAACTTGAGTAGCTGATTTCGTATAATCAGCGGCTGCAGTAAAGAGTTTGGAGAAAGTAACTTGCGTATTTTGGGTATAGAATCCTCATGTGATGAGACGGGTATTGCTATTTATGATGATGAGCAAGGGCTGTTGGCACATCAATTATATTCTCAGGTAAAAGTACACGCCGATTATGGTGGGGTAGTGCCTGAACTTGCTTCTCGTGATCATGTACGCAAAACAATTCCTCTGATAGAAGCTGCTTTCGCCCAAGCGGGTTGCGGTCCTGAAGACCTTGATGGCATTGCTTATACCGCAGGGCCGGGTTTGGTCGGTGCTTTGTTGGTTGGCACCTCAATAGGTCGCTCGTTAGCGTTTGGTTGGGGGATCCCAGCTGTTGCCGTACATCATATGGAAGGCCATTTGCTTGCCCCTATGCTTGAAGACGATAAACCAGATTTCCCATTCGTCGCGCTGTTAGTATCTGGTGGCCATACTATGATGGTCAAAGTCTCAGGTATCGGTGAATATGAAGTACTTGGTGAGTCAGTGGATGATGCCGCTGGTGAAGCATTTGATAAAACTGCCAAGCTACTCGGTCTTGATTATCCTGGCGGCCCAATGCTTGCGAAAATGGCGACACAGGGTCAAGCAGGGCGATTTACTTTTCCAAAACCGATGACAGACAGACCTGGTCTGGATTTTAGTTTCAGTGGATTGAAAACCGCAGCGGCAAACACGATCCGTAATGAAGGCGATGATGAGCAAACGAAAGCAGATATTGCTCATGCCTTTCAAACAGCAGTCGTAGAAACGCTAGCGATTAAGTGTAAGCGAGCACTGAAAGAAACTGGCATTAAAAGCCTTGTGATTGCAGGTGGCGTCAGCGCCAATACTGAACTTAGGCAAAAGCTTGAGCGCATGATGCTTGGCATGAAAGGGCGGGTTTATTACCCGCGCACTGAGTTTTGTACAGACAATGGGGCGATGATAGCTTATGCAGGAATGCAGCGCCTAAAAGCAGGTCAGCATGCGCCACTTGATATGAAGACTAAACCGCGTTGGCCGCTGGATAGTCTAGAAAAAGTCTAGACCCTAGTCTTTAGACTTTTTCCCCACCTTGGGCTCTTTACCACTCAAGAGCCTTTTAATATTTGCCCTATGACGAATAATAATCACCACAGTTAAAAAGCTGACCGGCACCGTATACAGCGGCTTTATCCACCATGTGTAAAGTGGAGCTGCTGCGACTGCGACAATCGCTGCGAGTGAAGAGTAGCGTGTGAGCGCTAGCACCACGAGCCACGTACTAATCAGTAGCCCGCCCAATGACAAGCCGATGGGTAATAGCGCACCAAATGCCGTTGCTACCGCTTTACCACCGTTAAAGTGAAAGAATATAGGATAAATGTGACCTAGGCATGCGCTTACGGCTATTGCACCTAACCATACAGGCTCTATTTTCAGAAAGTAGGCTCCCCACACAGGGATGGTTCCCTTTAAAATATCGAAGACGAGCACCAGCGCAGCTGGGATCTTTCCTCCCAATCTTAATACATTGGTTGCGCCTGGATTATTAGAACCATTAAAGCGTGGATCTGGCAGGTTGAATAACCGACACACCAGAATCGCTGAGGAAATCGATCCCAATAAATAAGCACATACGCACATTAAACTGATTAACACTGTCTTCCTTATTTTTTATTGCGTTGTTTTGGGCTATGATCGGCGGTCTTAAGTCCTGCACAGATCGCGAATTGCGATTAGAAAATGCGGGTGAATTACAGCGATAAACATGTTTGGAGTTTACATGGATAAAGTCTATATCTCACAGCTACACGTCGAAGCCATAATAGGAGTGTACGACTTTGAAAAAGAAAGTAAACAAAGCCTTTACTTTGATGTTGAGATGTTGACCGATATTAGCGCTGCCGCTCGCCATGACGATATTAATTTGGCGGTTGATTATGCCAAAGTGAGTGAGCGTATTATTGCGCATACCCAAGCAAAACCAGTTGAGCTATTAGAAACGCTAGTTGAACAGCTTGCTGCAATGATCCTCAATGAATTTAATGTACACCAAGTACTTATAAAAGTGAGTAAACCTGCTGCCGTGCCACAAGCACAAACGGTTGGTGTAGAAATTGTGCGTAAGAAGTAGAATTATCATGGCACAAATTTTTATCAGTCTCGGCTCAAACATAGAAAAAGAAAAAAATTTGCTGAGTGGCTTGAGGGTATTGATAGAACACTTTCCGGATTTTCAACATTCGAGTGTTTTTGAGAGTGAAGCCGTCGGGTTTGCAGGAAATAACTTCTATAACTCGGTCTTTGCAGCACAAACACAGCTGTCTTTAGACGAAGTGTATAAACTGCTCAAATCGATAGAATACGATCATGGTCGTCGCTGTAGTGAAAAGAAGTTTAGTCCACGTACATTAGATCTCGATATTCTCTTTTATGACCACCTTATTTGTTCATCACCCGCTCAGTTGCCTCGGGATGAAATAACCAAAAATGCCTTCGTGCTTCAGCCATTAGCTGAACTAGCTCCTGATTTTATCCATCCTGTTGAGGGTAAAACCATTGCTCAGTTATGGCAGGAGTATCACAACCCAACTCAAAAATTATGGAAAGTGGAGTTTCCCAAGCAATGAGCTTTATTGAGATTGTCGTCCTTGCAATTATTCAAGGTCTCACTGAATTTTTACCTATTTCGAGTTCTGCCCACTTACTGCTACCTTCTCAGGTACTAGGTTGGCAAGATCAGGGTCTTGCCTTTGATGTTGCTGTTCATGTTGGTACTTTGCTGGCTGTCGTTATTTATTTTCGACAAGACATTGTCAGCCTACTGGCAGGATGGTTCAAGTCATTCTCAGGTACGCACTCAAAAGAAAGCCGGCTGACTTGGTGTATTGTGGTTGCCACTATACCATTCGTGATTTTAGCTCCACTACTTAAAGATATCGTAGAAGTTTATTTACGTAGCGCTTGGGTGATTGCAACATCGACGATAGTATTTGGTTTACTGCTTTGGTATGCCGACGTGAAAGCGAAACAAATCAAGGACGAATTTGCCTTAAACTGGAAAAGCGCATTGATACTGGGGCTTGCGCAAATTACAGCTGTCATTCCCGGCACATCGCGTTCAGGCATTACCATCACCGCAGGTTTATTACTCGGGCTTGATAAGAAAAGTGCGGCGCGCTTTTCGTTTTTAATGTCTATTCCAGTCATTTCTATGATGGGATTGTATTACAGTTTAGAGCTTGCTACCGGCGATGAAGTGGTTGATTGGAATGCGTTATTAAGTGGTGCGGTACTGTCGTTTATCTCAGCTTATGCCTGTATCTTCTTTTTCCTGAAAATCATAGAGCGCATGGGCATGATGCCATTTGTCATTTACCGCTTGTTACTTGGGGTGGGATTAATCGCTTTCTTGAGCCTAAGTTAATCTGAGCTTTGGATAATTCAGCAAGGTTAACAGAAAAGCCAGCTTGATGAAGCTGGCTTTTTCAATTTACTAGACTGCATTAAGCAATTTGCTTTTCCGCAAGGCATAATTCCATGGTCGCCTTCAATAGCCTGTAAAGGTTTATCGACGCATCAATTTCTTCTTTGCGGTTTGTTAAGCTCTCAATATTTAAGCCAAGAGAAATATCCAGATGTGAGCAGCTTTTTAAGATTTGATCGAGATTCTCTCTACAAATACGAATTGACTCACTTAGTGTATTGTCTGCATCTAACATGCGCCATTTGGTTGCTTCTGGTACTGAGATCCCCAGCCACTCCATAAACTGCAAGGTCTTTTCTCCACCACATGGAGTAAAGGTAAGAATAATGCGTTTTGGTGTTTGCCCTTGTTGTTTACAGGTGCGAGCATAACTCGTGATCAGATCTATGGTTGCTTGAGCGTCATACACTGCTTGGGAAACAAAGAATTGGCAGCCTTGCTCTGTTTTATCTATCAGCCTTTCGTGTTCATTACGCTTACTGGCATGGCGCTCTGCGATGGTTACACCACCCAAGAAAAAGTCATCTTGGTGATGCTTCAATACCTTATAGGCTTCAGAAAGCGGCAACTTAATATCGCCTTGTGAAGACGGGCTGCCCACTAATACTAGATTGTTTAACCCATATTGCTGTTTAGTGCTGCTTAACCAATTGCCAAAAGCTTCACTATCGCGCTGTGCCACACTTTTATACGTAATTACATCAAGGTGTGACAATTCGCGGATCAACTGGCTATATTCACACGGATCAACGGTGTGCTTAAAAGGAAATGGGCGTGGTACTTGAGTACGGCTGCTTTCATCTTGAATGTCATAGATGATCACGCCGTCGTATTCAATCTCATGTAAACGGCCTAAAAGTTTAGCGGCAATTGATTTTAGCTGTTCTGGGTCGGTGCCAATCTTAGGTGGTGTGGTACCAATTAAATATACCCCTTGGTTAGGGTCAATGATTTTCTCTTGAAGCGTTAAAGCCATAATCCTCATTCCACAAAAGCATTTCTGTATCTCTTTACTAATATAGCAGCCATTTAGACGTCTAGATAGATTTTTTTAATGAAAGAATTTCAATAATTATGAATTAATCTCAAGTGCTCAAATCAAAATTTCATATTTGTTTACACATTAGGGTGGTAAATCACCTTGGAAATTAGCGAATTAGTATGACTTTGGGGCATAATCAGGAGGTTTGCTAACGTAAGTGAACACGACTTACTTAGAATAAAAAATATGATTAGGACCAAATTCATGAAATTCAAATTACTAGCAACCAGCTTTGCCGTAAGCTTAGCGCTTAGTGGCTGCGCAGCGACGAATTCAGATCAAGCTCAACAGTCAGCTGTAAGTACTCAAGCTGCCCAATCCAATAAAGTATTCGCCCAAGATTATGTTTTGGAAGAGCTAGAAAATGGCCTTCGCGTCATGGTAGTTAAAACTAACTATCCTGATGTGGTATCGCTACAAATTCCGGTTTCTGTTGGTTCGCGTAATGAAGTAGAAGCGGGTAAAACCGGCTTTGCTCACTTCTTTGAGCATATGATGTTCAAAGGCTCAGAAAAGTATCCACAAGACGTTTATTCGGACATTTTGAAAAACTCAGGTGTTGATAATCGTGCCTACACGACCAACGACTACACTAACTACCACTTAAATTTCTCAAAGCAGCATTTAGATAAAGTATTAGAAATCGAAGCGGATATCTTTCAAAACCTGACATACAGTGAAGAACAGTTCCGCACCGAAGCACTAACTGTGAAAGGTGAATACCTTAAAAATAATGCCAGCCCAGTTCGAAAACTGCTTTCTGCGGTAAGAAAAGAAGCATTTGATAAACATACCTATAAGCACACAACGATGGGCTTTTTTGAAGACATCGAAGCAATGCCAGATCAAATGGCCTATGGTAAAACCTTCTTTGAGCGTTTTTACAAGCCTGAATATGTATCACTTGTGATCGTAGGTGATGTGGATCCTAAAGCAACTATGGCTATGGTGAAAAAGCATTGGGGTAATTGGAAAAAGGGTGACTACCAAGCCGATATTCCTGTTGAGCCAAAGCAAGACAAAGCGCGTTACGTTCACGAAAAATATGATGGCTTACCGGGTCACTGGTTGCTAGTTTCGTATAAAGGTACTGCATGGGAGCCGAAGAAAAAAGACCGAGCGGCACTTGATCTGATCTCGCAGCTTTATTTCTCTGAAAATTCAGCGCTGTATCAAGAGCTGGTGGTAGATAAACAGCTTGCAAGCCAAATGTTTACCTATAACCCTGAAACCAAAGACCCAGGTCTTCTGCATGTTTTCGTTAAAGTAGAAGATGAAAAAGATTTGGCAACAGTGCGTGATGCAATCAATAACACTTACGCAAAAGCACGCACAGAGCTGGTAGATGAAAATAAGCTTGCTGCACTTAAATCAAACCTAAAGTACAGCTTTATTAACGGCCTTGATTCATCACAATCTATTGCTTCGACACTCGCGAGCTACATGCATTTTGAGCGTGATCCTGAAGTAGTGAATGAACTGTATGCAAGTGCTGATAAAGTCACTGCAAAAGATATTCGTGATATTGCCAATAAATACTTTGTGGACAGCAGCCGCACAACGGTAACTATGTCTGCACTTGAGTCTGTCTCTGGTTTTGATAAGGAAGTTAACTTAGACAAGTTAGTGGCAAAAATGGACAAGCCAGTAACGCGTCATTTCAACGTACTAGATAAAACGAATAATTCACCGCTGGTGGATGTGAACTTTCTTTTTTACACAGGTGCTGCTGCCGATCCTGCAGGTAAAAAAGGTCTTGCTGCGCTTACTGCGGCTATGATTGCCAATGGTGGAAGTGAGTCGCAATCATACAAAGAAATTCAAAAGGCGCTGTACCCGATTGCTGGTAGCTTTGGTTATCAAATCGATAAAGAAATGATTTCTTTACGTGGTCGTATTCATAAAGACAATGCTGATCAATGGTATGGCATTGTGAGTCAGCAGCTTTTGAACCCAGGGTTCAGAGAAGATGATTTTAAACGTCTGAAAAAAGAGCTAATCGACGGCATTAAGGCTGGTTTGAAAGCGTCAAATGATGAAGAGCTAGGTAAAGAAGTGCTTTATCACGAGCTGTACAAAGGCCACCCATACGAAAGCTATAACTTTGGTGATTTATCAGACTTAGAAGCAATCACTTTAGATGACGTTAAGGCTTTTTACGCTCAGCAATTTACTCAAGCTAAACTCAACGTGGGTATTACTGGTGCACTCGATAAACAGCTAAAAGAAGCGATGTTTAACGACCTTACGGCTTTACCTAAAGGTGAAGAAGCACGTTTACAAGTGCCTGATGCGCCTAAACTGTCTGGCCATCACGCAACCATCGTAGAAAAGAATGCAAAATCAACAGCGGTGTCTTTTGGTTTCCCAATCGACACGGTTCGTAGCAGCAAAGACTGGGCCGCGCTTTGGTTAGTGCGTTCATACTTTGGTGAGCACCGCAGTTCAAACAGCCACTTATACCAGCGTATCCGTCAGGTACGTGGTATGAACTATGGTGACTACGCTTATATCGAATACTTCCCACGTGGCATGTTCCAAACTAAGCCAGATGCAAACTTAGGTCGTAGTGAGCAAATTTTCCAGGTGTGGTTACGCCCACTTCGCTCTAATAACGATGCCCATTTTGCAACGCGCACCGCATTGTTTGAACTCGATAAGCTGATCAAAGAAGGGATGAGCAAAGCAGACTTTGAAGCAACACGTAACTTCTTAATCAACTTTGTGCCGCAAATGGTGGCGAGCCAAGATAGACAGCTAGGTTATGCACTTGATAGCCAGTTCTACAACACCGATGAATTTGTTGCCTATGTGACAAAGCAGCTAGCGTCGCTGTCTGTTGAAGACATCAATCGCGTTATCAAAGAGAACTTGCAGACCGAAGATATTCACTATGTGTTTATCACTGGTGATGCAAAAGATATGGCGCAGCGTTTAAGTGCTGAGCAGTCATCTCCTATGACTTATAACACGAAAAAGCCTGATGTATTACTGGCAGAAGATGCTGAAATTGCTACATACCCGCTAAATATTCCAAGTAAGAATATTAAAACGTTAGATGTAGAAAAAGTGTTTGAATAACGATTATTCAGCTTAATAAAAAATGGCGGCTAAAAATTTAGCCGCCATTTTTTTGTGTCAAAACCACGCGTAATGTTAGGTTATAGTGTTGAACCACTCCACTGCAGCGGCTATCCAAATTAACGAGCTAATTAATAATGTCAGCGTAACGGCCGCTGATGCCATATCTTTTGCACGACCAGATAGTAAGTGGTGTTCGGTACTCACTCTATCTGTCAGCGCTTCGATTGCTGAGTTGATAAGTTCTATAACTAATATCAACAGCACACTACCAACCAATAAGGCCCACTGAGCAATACTTTGCGCCAATATGATTGATAAAGGAAGACTTGCCACCAGTAACCACGTTTCTTGTCTAAATGCCGACTCTTCTTTATAGGCTGCTTTCATTCCTTTCGCTGAGCAATGCGTTGCTTTGATTATCCGCGCAAGCCCTGTGCCATTTGGTTTGTTGGTATCCGTTGTCTTGATCTTTATCGACATATTAGCGATCCCGCGTTGGTAGTATTTAATGGGGCGTTATTATACGAAGATCTGTTCAGTTCGACAGTGCTAAATTGTAAGAATCTTTGGTCCAACAGAGGGCATTTAAAACCGTACTAAAATATGTTGGTTGGTTATTAGATATAACCAAGTGTTTGAAGCCTGATTTTTTATAATACATGACACTTAATGACTCTAAGCGTTACACTATGAGAAGTATCAGTATTATCGGAAGTTCGTCACATGAGACATGAGATTTGGAATAAGTTACGCGAAGAGGCCAATGAGTTGGTTGCTCGCGAACCATTACTTGCTAGTCACGTTTACTCGAGTATTTTAAATCACGAGTGTCTTGGTTCTGCATTAAGCTTTATCGTTGCAAATAAGTTGGCGGATGCCGTGGTGTCAGCATTTACAATTCGCGAGCTGTTCGATCAAGCCTTTGTGCACTGCGATACCATGCTGACTCATGTTGCACATGATATAAAAGCCGTTAAAGATCGCGACCCAGCTGCCGATAGTTATCTCAATGTAATTTTAAATCTGAAAGGTTTTCATGCAATCCAAGCACATCGATTGGCATACTGCTTATGGCGTCAAGACAGAAAAGAGCTGGCTCGCTTTATACAGAGCAGAACCTCTGAAGTATTCGGTGTTGACATCCATCCTGCTTGTAAAGTCGGTCATGGTATTATGTTTGACCATGCGACTGGTATAGTCATTGGTGAAACCGCGGTTATTGAAGATAATGTTTCTATCCTGCAATCAGTCACACTTGGTGGTACGGGTAACGAGCAGGGTGATCGTCACCCGAAAATCCGCGCTGGTGTATTGATTGGTGCGGGTGCCAAAGTACTTGGCAACATTGAAGTAGGAGAGGGCGCTCGAATTGGTGCAGGTTCCGTTGTACTTAGCCCTGTAGCACCGCACACTACGGTAGTGGGGATCCCAGCTAAGGTGGTTGGTAAGCCATCATGTCCATGTCCTGCAGAGAGTATGAACCAAAACTTCCTCGAAGATGATGATAAGCTTGAAAATGAGTCAATCACTTCAGCGATGTTGTAATTTTTTGTATTGCTGACAACACTGAGATGATATTTGAATAGTGCTCGTTTAACGAGCGCTATTTTGGCTATTTATCTTCCTAAGTATTCGCTCCAACACTAAATTATACATCTAGCAAATAGGCGTTTCCTGCAAGTACCATCTAGCGTTTTCTTTGACTACCTTTCATATTTATGGGCTAAATGAGTCAGAAGCCAGAAAAATAAGTAACTTATAAATAGGGTTATGGCTAAATTAAGTGCCAAATAAGCCAAGTTCTTTTTAACGGCTATGAGCATCGCATAGGCAGTAATAGCGACGAAAATAGACGGCAATAACACACCTTTGCACTTGTCTAAAAATGGTGAAAGTTGATCGTTATTTAATAAAAACACAAAGGCTGAAGTCAAAGTGCTGTATAGTAACACACTGCTCAATAATGAAAAATTTACGTATGGAAATATATCTATAGGTGTTGCTGAGAAATTCATTATTATCAGAAACGTCAACAGATATGAGCAAGTTCTAACGTACGGAAAACCCCATACCCATTTGGCGAGTACGGTGAAAATAGACGCGCTTATGGAAAATAAATAAATCATAATCATTCCTTGTTTATACCTAGCTGTGTAGTACTTAATCGATCATATCCAATCGTTTTTGTTTGAAAATTTGAGCTGGCATAGTTAGTTGAGCCTATTTTAAAACTGTTGATTGGATCTCACCATCAGCCAGTTGTGTAATTATCGGCTTTTCTGGGTCGATATCCGCCACTGACTTAATCACTTTATCTTCTTGCTTGGCAATACTATAGCCTCGAGCTAATACCGCCAGTGGACTGACGCTGTCTAGTTTTGCGCTTGATACCGCGAGTTGATGTCTTTGTGTGTTAAGCTTTTGCTCCATTGCATACTGCAACTTATCACCGAGTTGTGCGACCAGTTGTTTGAACTGAGCAATTCTTTGCTCTGGATGTAATCGATCAAATCGATGTTGCAGCAAATGAAATTGCGATTGCTTTTGACGTAAGTGATGGGCTTGAGCACGAATTAATCGCTGCTCTAATTCATCAACTCGCTGTGTTTGCTGCATTAGTTGATTTTTAGGGTGTTGTAACTGCAGTCGGGCTTCAAAATTTGCCAAACGCTGTGATGCACCTTCAAGGCGACGTTTAAAAGCTTGATTGAGATATTGTAGTAACTGCGAAGTACGTTGTTTTAAGGCTTCTGAGTCTGGGCTCACTAATTCGGCGGCCGCCGATGGAGTTGGCGCTCTGACATCTGCAACATAGTCGGAAATGGTAGTATCTATTTCATGGCCCACTGCGCTTATCACCGGAATTGAGCTGGCAAAAATAGCCCTTGCGACTGATTCCTCGTTAAAGCTCCATAAGTCTTCTAATGAGCCGCCACCTCTGCCAACGATCAATACGTCTACCTCGCGTCTAGCATTCGCTTGAGCGATTTGTTTGCAAATCTGCTGTTTGGCGTCATCGCCTTGCACTAGGGCCGGATAAATAACGACCTGTAACTGCGGGGCACGGCGTTTGAGTACGGTCAAAATATCCTTGATGGCAGCGCCTGTCGCTGAGGTGACGACCCCCACGCGATTGATGACACTTGGCAAAGGCTTTTTGTGACTAGCTGAAAACAGGCCTTCTGCGGCTAGCTGCATTTTGAGGGCATCAAATTGCTGCTTGAGCAAACCTTCACCGGCAGGGGCCACTTGCTCGACTATCAGTTGATAGTCGCCTCGTGGCTCATACACTGACACTCTAGCTTGTACCATTACTTGCTGACCATTGGCAGGGCGGTGGTTACAGTAACGATTATTACCTCGCCACATGGCCGCTTTTATCTGTGCTTTGTCATCTTTTAGAGAAAAATACCAATGCCCTGAGGCCGGAGCAACAAAGTTTGAAATTTCTCCGGTGAGTTGTACAGAGGCAAAACCTTGTTCTAAGAGCGAGCGTATTTCTCTGTTAAGTCTTGATACAGAATAGGTTTTATTATTATTGGGGTATCCCATGTTGGCCTCCATAAAAAATTCACAGTCACTTTATCACATTTTTTGCTAAATTTTATTTACTCCCATAAGGAACGCTGATAAAATTCGCACGCAATTCCTTATACTCAGTTCACTTGAGAGAAGCCGCGAACATGCTAAGAATTGCAAAAGAAGCCCTTACCTTTGACGACGTACTTTTAGTACCAGCTCATTCAACTGTTCTTCCTCACACAGCAAACCTGAAAACGCGTTTGACTCGTGGGATTGAATTAAACTTACCGCTTGTTTCCGCTTCAATGGATACAGTGACAGAAGCGCGCTTAGCGATCGCTCTGGCACAAGAAGGTGGTATTGGTTTTATCCACAAAAACATGACTATCGAAGAACAAGCTCGCAACGTACGTAAAGTTAAAACGTATGAAGCGGGTATTATCTCTTTCCCTGTGACGGTTACTTCTGATCTTACGATTGCAGAAGCAATGGAGCTTGCACAGGACAAAGGGTTCTCAGGTTTCCCGGTTGTTGGTGCAAACAACCAACTTGAAGGCATTGTAACTAGCCGTGATATGCGTTTCGAAACTAAGCTAGAAAAAGCAGTTTCAACGGTCATGACTAAGAAAGATGACTTAGTGACAGTAAAAGAAGGCGCATCTCGTGAAGAGATCCTTGGCCTAATGCACGAACACCGTATCGAAAAAATCTTAGTGGTTGATGATGCATTTGCACTAAAAGGCATGATCACTGTTAAGGATTACCAAAAAGCGCAAGATAAACCAAACGCATGTAAAGATGAGCAAGGCCGTCTTCGTGTTGGTGCTGCTGTTGGTGTTGGTGCTGGTACTGATGAGCGTATTGCTGCTTTAGTTGATGCGGGTGTTGATGTACTTCTAATCGATACTTCTCACGGCCATTCTCAAGGTGTTATTGACCGTGTTAAAGCGACACGTGAAGTATATCCAGAACTACAAATCGTTGCAGGTAACGTAGCAACAGCTGAAGGTGCAATTGCATTGGCTGATGCTGGTGCAGATGCTGTTAAAGTGGGGATCGGCCCAGGCTCTATCTGTACTACTCGTATCGTGACAGGTTGTGGTGTACCACAAATTACAGCTATCTCTGATGCAGTAGAAGGCCTAAAAGGCCGTGATATTCCAGTGATTGCTGACGGTGGTATCCGTTTCTCTGGCGATATCGTAAAAGCGCTAGTTGCTGGTGCTTCATGTGTAATGGTGGGTTCAATGCTGGCGGGTACTGAAGAGTCTCCTGGTGAAGTTGAACTATATCAAGGCCGTTACTACAAGTCTTACCGTGGTATGGGTTCTCTTGGTGCGATGAACCAAAAAGAAGGTTCGTCTGACCGTTACTTCCAGAAGAGCGATGCTGCTGACAAACTAGTACCTGAAGGTATTGAAGGTCGCGTAGCATACAAAGGACCAATCGCAACGATTATCCATCAGCAAATCGGTGGTATTCGCAGTGCAATGGGTCTAACAGGTTGTGCAACTATCACTGAATTAAATACTAAGCCGCAGTTTGTTCGTGTGACTTCTGCGGGTATGGGTGAGTCTCACGTACATGACGTGCAGATCACCAAAGAGGCGCCTAACTACCGTATGGGTTAAGCCTCAAGGCGTGTTTCTGGGCTAGCAAGTTGCTAGCCCTTATTACTTTTGATAGAGACGCAATGCGGCTTTATCCTGTTTAGTTCCTAACTAACGAGATTATCAATGAGCAAAGATATCCACGATTCCCGAATTTTGATC
>NZ_JANHZS010000036.1:0-59187 GCF_041414765.1 Pseudoalteromonas sp. DY56-GL79
AAGTGGCGGACGCAGGAGGATTCGAACCTCCGACCGCCTGGTTCGTAGCCAGGTACTCTATCCAGCTGAGCTATGCGTCCGTTACGAATGTATAGTTTTCCAACTTCTTTATTTTTAACCACTAAAAGAAAAGTGGCAGACGCAGGACGTGTTTTTTGAAGGTGAACCTCCAGCTTCCTGTTTCCTACCTTTATTATTTAACCACTTAAGGAAAAGTGGCGGACGCAGGAGGATTCGAACCTCCGACCGCCTGGTTCGTAGCCAGGTACTCTATCCAGCTGAGCTATGCGTCCGTACAAGACAACCATTAAAAATGGCGGAGAGGGAGGGATTCGAACCCTCGATAGGGCTACAAACCCTATACTCCCTTAGCAGGGGAGCGCCTTCGGCCACTCGGCCACCTCTCCGTCTTGTGGGGCGTATAATATAGGTTAGAAAAAATATGTCAAATACTTTTCTTGTAAAAAAGCACTGAATGGTGATAGATTGTGCAGTCTGCTTAGTTACTCGGCACTAACGCCAATTTTTACTCATTTTGTAGGGGGTTAGGATCGCTGTAGGTATTTCTTAATGCACGTTGTTGACGCAAAACTTCGTCCAAAAATGCTTCTTGATAACCAAGCTGCTGAAACTCAGCAATACAAGCCCGATAGTATAAAATTCTCGCTTGCTCGTGCTCATCAACATTTTCAAACTCATTATTGCTCATCTTATTGGATTCCCTATTTGTTATTTTTAACGCAACATTAGAACTTGAAAAAGACTAGTTAGGAAATTGGGATAATCTAGTTTCAAATGAGAAACAACTTTTATTATGAATAGGAGTTGGCAATAACTACATAATAAAACTAAGTATTTAAAAATACTGTGAGATTTATCTTACGCAAATAACAGAAAAGCGCCATTAGGCGCTTTTCTAGATGTACTTTCAGATTACGTGAAAATACTTACTGTTCAGCTTGTACTTCAGGACGCATGTGTGGGAATAAGATAACGTCTTTAATAGTCGGTGAGTCTGTGAATAACATCACAAGGCGATCGATACCAATCCCCTCACCTGCTGTTGGTGGTAAACCATGCTCTAGCGCACGAATATAATCCGCATCGTAGTGCATTGCTTCATCATCACCCGCATCTTTTTCTTCCACTTGGCGAGCAAAGCGCGCAGCTTGGTCTTCAGCGTCATTAAGCTCAGAGAAACCATTTGCAAGCTCACGGCCACCCACGAAGAACTCGAAGCGGTCTGTGATAAATGGATTTTCATCGTTACGACGCGCAAGCGGAGACACTTCCCAAGGATATTCAGTGATGAATGTCGGTTGGATAAGTCTGTGCTCAGCAACTTCTTCGAAGATTTCACATAGGAACTTACCTGGGCCCCATACACAGTTTTCAGGGATCTTAACGTGAACTTTCTTAGCGTATGCTTTTAGTGCTTCAAAGTGGTTTTCTGGATCTTTGAAGATTTCAGCTTGTGCTTCAGCATCTGGGCCGTATTGTAAAATAGCATCAGCCATAGACAAACGCTGGAACGCACTGCCAAAGTCATACTCAATCGTCTCTGTCACTTCGCCTTCAGCATTTTTCACAGTATTAACAACTGTAGTAGTGCCTAACACGTCTTGTGCCACGGTGCGTAACATGTCTTCAGTCAAGTTCATCAAATCATTGTAATCCGCGTATGCTTGATAGAACTCAATCATAGTGAACTCTGGATTATGACGCGTAGATAAACCTTCGTTACGGAAGTTACGGTTGATTTCGAACACACGATCAAAACCACCAACCACTAGACGCTTAAGATATAGCTCAGGCGCGATACGTAAATACATATCAATATCTAGCGCGTTGTGATGCGTTACAAATGGACGTGCAGACGCGCCACCTGGAATAACCTGTAGCATCGGCGTTTCGACTTCCATAAAGTCTCGTTCAGCTAAGAAACGGCGAATACCTTCAATCACTTTTGAACGAATACGGAATGTTTCGCGCGTGTCCATGTTAGTGATCAAATCAACATAACGCTGACGGTACTTTGCTTCTTGGTCAGTCAGACCGTGGAACTTTTCAGGTAGTGGACGTAGCGACTTAGTCAGTAGTTCATACTCAACCATGTCGACGTATAAATCGCCTTTACCTGATTTATGAAGCGGACCTTTAACACCAACGATATCGCCGATATCTAATTGACCATACTTCTCTTTTAGGTCTTTTTGTACGTCTTTTGAAGCATAAGCCTGAATACGACCTTTCATGTCTTGCAACACTAAGAAAGGACCACGTTTCGCAAGCAGACGACCCGCAACAGAAACATGATGATCAAGTTCTACTAGCTCTTCCTTCGATTTATCACCAAACTTAGCTTGTAGATCTTGTGTGTAGTCTTCGCGGCGGAATGAGTTCGGGTGGCCATTCGCAGGGCAATTTTCCCGGATCGCATCTAGCTTGCCACGACGCTCAGCAATAAGTTTATTTTCGTCTTGATTGTGATCTGTCATTGTTTAGCTCTTAGTTTAGCTTGTGGATTAAAGGCCTGATTTCAGGCTTGCTTCGATAAATTTGTCTAAATCGCCGTCTAGTACGGCTTGGGTATTGCGATTTTCAATACCTGTACGCAAATCTTTAATACGTGAATCATCTAGCACGTATGAACGGATTTGGCTGCCCCAGCCGATGTCAGATTTTGCATCTTCTTGAGCTTGCTTTTCAGCGTTTTGCTTTTGCAGTTCAAGTTCAAACAATTTCGCCTTTAACTGCTTCATCGCTTGATCTTTGTTCTTGTGCTGCGAACGATCATTCTGACACTGCACTACGGTATTGGTTGGTAAGTGCGTAATACGTACCGCTGACTCTGTACGGTTAACGTGCTGACCACCCGCGCCCGATGCACGATATACATCGATACGAAGATCTGCAGGATTAATATCGATTTCGATATTGTCGTCAATTTCTGGGTAAACAAATACAGAAGCGAACGAAGTATGACGACGACCGCCTGAATCAAAAGGACTCTTACGTACTAAGCGGTGTACGCCCGTTTCTGTACGAAGCCAACCGTAAGCATATTCGCCCGTGACTTTAACTGTTGCGCCCTTAATACCAGCAACATCACCATCGGTCGCTTCAACGATTTCGGCTTTAAAACCTTTCGCCTCAGCCCAGCGCAAGTACATACGCAGCAACATGTTACACCAGTCTTGAGCTTCAGTACCGCCAGAGCCTGACTGTAAGTCGATGTACGCATCGTTGGCATCTTGCTCGCCCGAGAACATACGACGAAACTCTAGTTTTTCCAGCTGCTCAACAAGGCCGTTGACCTCTTGCTCTGCTTCAGTGAAGGTTTCTTCATCTTCGGCTTCTACGGCAAGCTCAACCAAACCTTCTGCATCATCGGCACCAGACACGAGATTATCGATGGTTTCAACAATCACTTCTAAATTCGATTTTTCTTTGCCCAGTGCTTGGGCTCTTTCCGGCTCGTTCCATACAGCAGGATCTTCTAATTCGGCATTAACTTCTTCTAAACGCTCTTGCTTTAGAGCGTAGTCAAAGATACCCCCTAAGAAGCTCTGTACGTTCGCGAATTTCCTTGATTTGGTTAATCACAGGATTCACTTCAAACATTTACCATTACTCCAGAACTAAATTTGTCGGTTTGTGAATTCACACAAACAGGTCTGACAACGGGTCAGACCATAGATTTAAGCGACCAATAGTATCAAATAATAACCGCGCTTAGCATCCCTTAAAGTGAGAATTTTGGGAGTTTTTTAACAAACTCAGTACGCACATCTCTATTAATTCGATTGCGCCTGAAGTTCACGCACAATAAGCTGCAAATTATATTTACCACGAAACTCATTAATATCTAATTGATAGGCAAACAAAGCATGAGTTGCCTGGAGATTTGGCCAAGCCCGAACGTCAACGTTAAATGCTATCGCATCAACCAATCGGCCTGAACGATGCTTAAGCACAAGTTTTAGATGTTTGTCGCCAACAATACGTTGCTGCACCAACTCAAATACATCCTGAAATACCGGCTCACTAAATTGCTGCCCCCACGGACCTGCCTGCTGTAGTTCAAAAGCAAAATCCATGGTAAAGCAATCGCCCGGCAGCTCACCGTCCGTCAACAGAATGCTTTGCTTTGCTTCTTCGCTCAGCGTCGCACTGACGTTTTGTTCAAATACCTGTTTAAACCGCGCAAATTCAGACTCTAAAATGGTCAATCCTGCTGCCATCGCATGACCACCGAA
The DNA here is from genome assembly GCF_041414765.1 of Pseudoalteromonas sp. DY56-GL79. NCBI lineage: Bacteria > Pseudomonadati > Pseudomonadota > Gammaproteobacteria > Alteromonadales > Pseudoalteromonadaceae > Pseudoalteromonas > Pseudoalteromonas sp. DY56-GL79. Next base: position 4,260 of record NZ_JANHZS010000036.1, read on the forward strand.
TTTTACAATTAATTCTGGGTGCTGGGTATTGATTGACTCCAGCAGGTCACGCATGTGTAGACCTTCAATAGAACGACATGAGCCCTTGATCTCGCCGTTGTCGCCTTGTGCAAAAATAATACACGGGCGGTGATATTTTTCTTTTAAGCGTCCCGCTAGAATACCTATCACACCTTGATGCCAATCATCTTGATACAAACACAAGGCATCTGGTACTTCTTGGCTTTTAAGTACCAAACGCTCTAATACCGCTTGCGCCTCTTGCTGCATACTTTGCTCAATCTCGCGTCGTTCTATATTTAGACTATCGAGCTCAGACGCAATACGGCGGGCTTGATTAATGTCTTTCGATAACAAGCAAGCAATACCTAAACTCATATCGTCAAGACGCCCCGCGGCATTGAGTCTTGGTGCTAACGCAAAGCCAAAATCACTGGCACTTAATCTAGCATTATTACGGTTAGAAACCTCGATAAGCGCTTGGATCCCCGGTCGCGTTTGACCACTGCGGATCCGGGCGAGCCCTTGATATACCAAAGTGCGGTTATTCGCATCCAAAGCCACAACGTCAGCCACGGTGCCTAGGGCGACAATATCTAATAATGCCGCCAAATTTGGCATCGCGATATTTCGCTCCACAAAATAGTTTTGCGCTCTTAAGTAATGCCTTAGTGCTATCAGCAGATAAAAGGCAACCCCAACGCCCGCGATAGACTTAGACGGGAAATCGCAGTCAAGACGATTTGGATTAACAATCGCATCGGCAACCGGCAACTCATCACCTTGTAAATGGTGATCAGTAACAATCACTTTAATACCCGCTTGCTTCACGATTTCGACACCGCGAATACAGGAAATACCGTTATCTACGGTGATCACCAAATCAGGTTTTATGGCAACGATTTGCTCGGCCAATGCTGGACTTAGGCCGTACCCCAAGCTAAATCTATCTGGCACGAGGTAATCCACCCGCTGAAAACCAAACTGAGGCAACCCCTCCATTAACACGGCGGTGCTCGTTGCGCCATCGGCGTCAAAGTCACCAACAATCAACACTTGTTGTTGCAAAGAAAGTGCTTCAGCCAGAATTTGGCTTGCAAGCTCGATGTCTTTAAATAATTTAAAATCGTGTAAGGTTGCGGCGCTATTATCGAGTTCAACGACCGATTTAACCCCTCTGGCAGCATAAAGCTGTTTGATCACGGGATGTAGTGAAGCCGGTAAATGGCTGTCATCAACCCGCTCTCTTGGTTTAATTTCTGTATGCATACTTTTTCACAAAACAAAAAAGGCCAAAATGGCCTTTTATATTCTTTATCTTGCTATCTTATCGAGTTCTCAACGCGAACTCCATCGCTAAGCGTGAGTCATTATGACTTAGGGCTATTTGCATCTAGCATTTGTGCGATAGCTGCTGCAGGTTGATAACCTGGGATCATTGAACCATCTTCAAGTATGATCGCTGGTGTTCCTGAAATGCCAAAGCTTTGCCCTAGTTGATAGTGCTCGGCTACTGGCGCTTGGCAGTTTTCAACTGGTTTCACTTCACCACCAGCTTTCGCCTCAGTAAGTGCAGCAGCGGCATCTTTTGCACACCATACATTTTTTAAATCTTCATAGCCTGAACCACGCAAACCACCACGTGGGAAAGCTAGGTATTTCACGGTAATACCAGCGGCCAAGTAATCTTCTAGTTCACGGTGAAGTTTGCGGCAGTAGCCACAAGTAATGTCTGTGAATACCGTGATTTGATGCTTTTCATTTTCCGCTTTGTAGACGATCATTGAGTCTTCGTATTCAGCAATACCTTTTTGGCGCACATCACTCAACGCGTCTTCGGTGATATTACGGCGGTTATCAAGATCAATCATAGTGCCCTGAATTAGGTATTTACCATCAGCACTTGAATACAGTACCCCTTTATCTGTGATCACTGTTTTTAAGCCAGCAAGCGGACTATCTTTGATTTGCTTAACCGTTATACCTAATCCGCTAAATTGCGTCGTAATTGGGTCTACTTGTGCTGTTGGTGCGACAGGACCCTCAACTTGCTCAGCGAAAGCGCCAAAGCTCAATGCCAGTGAAGCGGCAACTATTAGTTTTTTCATTATGTTCTCTCTAAACCTGTTATTTGAGGGGTTCACGCGCCCCTTTGTGCTACTCACTAAGACCGGAGTAACCATAAATAATTCCCAAGCAACAAAAATTAAGCTCTTGGGTGATGCTGCTGGTGCAATGTTTTTAAACGTTCACTGGCAACATGTGTATAAATTTGAGTCGTCGACAAGTCGCTATGGCCAAGCATCATTTGCACAACTCGCAAGTCAGCGCCATGATTCAATAAATGTGTTGCAAAAGCATGACGTAGCGTATGTGGCGATAACGGCGACTTAACGTCTGCCAAAATAGCATAGTGTTTTATGCGATGCCAAAAAGTTTGTCGCGTCATACCTATACCGCGCTTAGATGGAAAGACAAAATCGGTAGCATGCTTGATCATTAAGCCCCGCCCTTTTTTGAGAAATTGTTCAATCCAATGCAATGCTTCTTCACCCATAGGCACTAAGCGTTCTTTGCCTCCCTTACCCCGCACAAGTACAACAGCTTGTCTCATGTTGACTTGCTCCATTCTTAGCCCGACTAACTCGGTCACGCGCAACCCCGTGGCATACAAGAGTTCGAGCATTGCTTTATCTCTCAACCCCATAGGGTCGTCACAATCAGGAGCATTTAACAAGGCCTCAACTTCTTGCTCTGACAAGGTTTTTGGCAGCGACGGGGTTGTTTTGGGTTGCGCAATAGTATCCAGTGGAGACTGCGCGATTTGTTTTTCTCGCAACCAATATAAATAAAATCTCTTTAATGCACTGATGGCTCGCGCGTTACTCTTTGCTTTTAAGCCCTTGTCTATTCTGTGTGCCAAATAAGCCTCGACGTCCTGACTTGTGATTGCCAGTAAAGAAGACACCGAGGTTTCTGCTTTTATAAATAAGAGAAACTTTTCAAGGTCACTGCGATAGGCTGCAATGGTATTTTCACTGAGCCCTTGCTCCAAAAATAGCGCATCTAAAAAGGCTTCTATATATTGCAGATCGGACAGTGTATGGGTAGTTGCTTGGTGTTCGCTCACAGAGTACCTGTATTAATTATTAACGTCATGATGTAGACTTGCCACCTATAATACCAGTCAAATTGAAAGTGATAAATACAATGCAAATTGGGTTATTTTACGGCTCGACAACATGTTACACAGAAATGGCCGCAGAAAAGATTCAAGAAATCATCGGCAAAGACACAATTACCTTATTTAATATTAAGGACGAGCCGCTAAAACAAGCTGAGCAGTTTGACTTCCTCATTTTTGGTATCTCAACATGGGACTTCGGCGAACTTCAAGAAGACTGGGAGTCTCACTGGGACGATATCGACAGCGTTGATCTGAGCAACAAAGTGATAGCACTATTCGGCATGGGTGACCAACAAGGTTATGGTGAATGGTTTCAAGATGCACTAGGTATGCTACATGAAAAAATTGCCCCTCAAGGCGTCACTTTTTTAGGTTACTGGCCAAATTCAGACGACTATGAATTTGAAGCGTCAAAAGCACTTACCGAAGATAAAAATCAGTTTGTTGGCCTAGCACTAGATGAGGACAGTCAATACGACAAAAGCGACGAGCGTATCGCAACTTGGATAGAGCAAATCATGACGGAATACGCCGAATTAGATGTTTAGCGCGGTAGGCGTTAGCACTAACCCAAAGTGGTAACGCCCAATCCTACTATCAGCTGTAAAACTGGCTCAATGCGGCCTCAATTTGTGATAGCTTATACGGTTTATGGATCACATTATCGAAAACTTCATTTTGAGCTTGAGTTAAGAAAATATCAGCGGTTATCGCCAAAATCGGTAACCTTGAATTTTCTTGTTTGATTAAATGTGCGGCCTCTGTACCACTCATACCCGGAAGATTCACATCCATAAAAATGATGTCAAAGTGTTTTTCTTTTGCCACTTCAAAATAGGCTTCAGCAGATTCGAAAATATCATAGCTACAACTAAGTTTGTCGAGTATCGCAGTGATCAGTAGCTGATTAAGCGGGTTGTCTTCTATCACACCAATCTGATGATAGAAAATGGCGATATGCTCTGTTTTTGGTGGCGAAGCGACTTTGACTCCACTTTCGCTTTTGCACGGAATAATAAACACCACCTCAGTCCCTTCACCCTCTTGGCTGGAAACGCTGATCCGCCCCCCCATAATATCAATAAGTGCTTTAGTCACACATAGGCTTAATCCAACCCCTAAGTTTCCTCTGCCCTCAAACATGCTAAAGCGGTCAAATAGATTACTTTGCTCAAGCGCCGAAAGGCCTTTACCACTGTCTTTTACAATAAACTGTATTTCATTACCAATGACATATGCTCTGAGCACCACCTCTTGCCCAGCCTCGCTGCTCTGAATTGCAGTGTCGAGTAAAGTCTCTATAACGCGCGACACTTTATCCTTATCGAGCATCAAAGCCTCACCTTTATAGACGCCAGCAATAGAGTGCGTAATCGTAATATCGTGTTGTTTTGCCTCAGTAGCAAAACGAGCAACTGACTGCTTGAGTAGATCGGATAATGAACAAAGAATGGGTTCAAACTGAACTTTTTCACCTTCAATAAGCTCAAGCTCTAATACGGAATCAATGACAGTAAGCAGTTTACTCCCCCCCGTTTCTATATTTTGCAGGTAGCTTGTCGTAGATTCAGAAAACCCTTCAGCTTCAGCTGAGTTGAGTACCACATCATTAAAGCCAATGATGGCATTAAGTTGAGTGTGTAATTCATGGCTGATATCAGATAAGAAATTGTCTTTGGAATCATTGAGCAGCTTAAGTACGTTTACTTCTCTGCGCAGTTCAAGTTGCCGAATTACCTGACGACCCAAGGTGACAAGTGTTTTCCTTTGCAAATCAGTAAGTTTTTTGGGCTTATCACTGATAGCACAAATAGTGCCTACCTTATAACCGCCAGAGCTAATCAGCGGTGCACCGGAATAATGACGGATTTTCGGACCGCCAGTAACCAGTGGATTGTCAAAAAAGCGCTCATCTTCTATGGCGTCTTGCACCTCAAATACATCTTCTTGCAAAATAGCATGAGAACAAAAGGAGATATCTCGATGGGTTTCATCCACATCTAGCCCCACTTTGGACTTAAACCATTGGCGATTTGTGTCTATCAAGCTAATAAGCGCGATAGGCGTTTCACAGATCTCTGACACCAACTGCGTAATTTCATCAAGATTTGCTTCTGCAGCAGTATCCAATACCTTATATTCGCGCAGCGCTTTGAGACGATTTTCTTCGTTATTTGGGATCTCGGCTTTTTTCATGAACACCTACACAAGCGAATTAAACCAGCTAAGTACACGTAAATCAGACTGCACTTTTGACACGATGATTCTGACTATTTCTCAGCTAAAGTGTAGAAGATAAATCACGATACGAGCAAAAAACATCCATCACATTTTTAGGTAAAACTCATGACATAAAGAAACAAAATCATTCGTATATTGGTTATCTACATCGTATATCACCAACGATTGCTCATGACTTGGTTGTGCTAGGTTTTGTTTGCCTATCAGTAGCAATCTGCGAGAGTAAGATTTACTCGGGGTAGTTTTAATCGCACAGCTTGAAACAAGAAACCAATTTCGCGCTTTGGCAAGCTGACAAAAGAGCAAACTCTCTTTATAGGGTAAAATTACCGCAAGTTGCCCAGCATCCGTCGTAAACTTTTCGAAGGCATCAAGCAACGTATCAAAACTTAGGCTGTCCGTGTGTCTCGCTCTATTTCTCGCTTGATTTTCTCCTTTCAAACTCGCGTTGAAGTAAGGTGGGTTTGATACCATGAGATCAAAGCGCAGCTCGCTATCAAACTTTTGTATTGCACAGCGATGCAGCTCAATATCAGGCCACGGGCTGTGCTTGATATTAAACTCTGCATCTTTTAACGCATCGTTATCAAGCTCAACCGCATGGACTGTGCTCATTGGACTTCGCTGTTTACACATCAATGCGATAAGCCCAGTTCCCGTTCCGACATCAACAACCCGCTTGGCTTCAGCGAGTGGAACCCACGCGCCAAGCAAAATACCATCGGTCGAAACCTTCATTGCCGCATGATGCTGGGTCACCGAAAACTGTTTAAATGCAAACTGAGACATCCTATACCTTTGAGAAAATGCAATAGCAACGTATAATTCCGCTATTGTCCTTTATTTGTGATGCAATATGCAATTTACTGAATTTGATTTAGACAGCAAGCTGATTAGTGCGATTAAAAAAATGGGTTTCGATACTCCCACCAGCATTCAACAGATGGCTATTCCTGAAGCGCTAATTGGCCGAGATATTCTCGCCAGCGCACCAACCGGTACGGGTAAAACCGCTGCATTCTTGATCCCTGCGATTCAGTATTTGCTTGATTTCCCTCGCAAAGAGCCAGGCTTTGCCCGTGTGCTTATCATGACGCCAACCCGTGAACTTGCCTATCAAATACACGAGCAATGTGAACTCCTTGCCGCAGGTGTTAACCTTAAAATAGGCGTGGTAACTGGCGGTATTAATTACGGTAGTCACAAAGAAATCTTCGAAAAGAACAATGATATCCTCATCGCAACCCCAGGTCGTTTGATGGAATATCTTGAAACCGAGAACTTCCACGCAGAAAACGTTGAGCTACTGATCCTAGATGAAGCCGACCGCATGCTAGACATGGGCTTTCGAAAAGAAATGCTACGTATTTGCTCTGAAGCGGTAAACCGTCGCCAATGCTTTTTATTCTCAGCAACCCTTGAGGGCGAAAGCGTTGAGAAGTTTGCTGAGCGTATATTACAAGACCCAGCATTACTTGAAGCCACTCCATCACGTAAAGAAAAAGGTAAAATCCATCAGTGGGTTCATCTTGCAGATAACTACGAGCACAAAGTCAATTTGCTCGCACAACTGCTTGATGACGAAGAAGTAACCAAAGCGGTTATCTTCGTAAAAACGCGTGAACGCCTAGAAACACTCGTTGGTGAGCTATTTGCTAAAGGCATTAAAACCACTTGGCTGCGTGGTGAAATGCCACAAGACAAACGCATGGCTGCGATGGCAAGTTTTCACAGTGGTAAGACGAATATCTTAGTGGCAACCGATGTTGCAGCCCGTGGTATCGACGTTGCGGATATCAGCCACGTATTTAACTTTGATATGCCGCGCACCGCAGATATTTATGTACACCGCATCGGTCGTACAGGCCGCGCTGGTAAAAAAGGGACCGCGGTTTCCTTGGTTGAAGCCCACGATGTTGAGATTTTAGGTAAGGTTGAGCGTTACACCGACCAAAAACTTAAGCGCCGTGTAATTAAAGGCCTTGAACCTAAACATAAAGAAGCAAAAGCACCGAAGAAGAAAAAAGATCCGGTGAAAATCAAGGCGAAAAAGAAAGCCGCCAAGGTTAAAAAGAAAAAGTAACCCAAAAAACCAGCGTCAATACGCTGGTTTTTTTATGCTAATTTGAGCAAGTGCTAATCTGGATAAATGCGATTGCTCGATTTTAAAACGCGTTGCCGCCGTTAATTATAATTGGCGCAGAACTTCGGAAGAGCTCTTTATTTCTACCTGAAATAAAGCCTGAAGCAATGACTCTACCATTAAGACTGGATACTGTTATTTTCCCGTGGTAGATTCTAGAGGAACATGCAACATTCCCTTTACCAAATGGAATGTGATAAGTTGTAGTTGCTCGACCACTTAATACCAGCTCCTGTCCTGTTGTAAGCTCAGATTCCACACCGTTATTAGCTGTTCCTCCATGTATCAAAGGAGTGCCTTTGATTGTGTATAGATCTAATTTTATTGTTGTTTCAACATCGCTTAAATTTGATACTACCAGTGATAGCTCAGTCACATGATTCGCATCACAATACTGATTTCCAGGCACTGAAAACTCGACAGTCCTCTCGTTTGCATAAATACCAGAGCTAAAAAATGCCGATAGTAATAATAATTTTGTGAAATGCTGTTTGATTTTCATAGTGATCCTCTTTGTTGTTAAAAAGTCTAAGACTTTAGTATTTACGCCGATTAAACCTGAGATATTTATCCCCTAATGTATTTACGCACAGTGTCTGAAAGTATTTATAACGCTCGCGTAGCGCGAGCTAGCGAGCGTCCTGATTGACGCGTTTGTTAGCTTGTGTTGCACGAATAAAATTAAGATCACTAGTGATAACTCCAATACCCGATGCGACAACGTCATCGTAGGATTGGGTAATCGATTCATGTCGGGACCAAAGATAAACATCCGAACCATAGCTCTGCAATCTTGATGCGAGGCGTTCAGGATAGCCCCAAAAATACTTTGTCATCGAGGGAGGTATAAAAAGAATGGTGTTCCTACAGGACTCAGGAACTAATCCCGCCCATCCAACTAAAAGATAATCTATTCCGCAATTCTTTACACTACCAACACTTGCTAACCGTAAAGATGAATCCTTGTTTCGAAACCACTCCATACCTTTTGAAGAGGTAATTACAATATGGCTAGATTTTTTCCAGATAGATACTCATATAGAGTTTCGAATGAACGTATGTCGTTATCCTTTAGGTTTAACCAAAACTCATGCTTTGGATACCGTTTATAAAACGCCTCTAACTTAGAAATCCCAAAACCTTTTCCTCTAAACGGGAAAGTCGCACCATCATCAAACGTATATCCATATCCTGCATCAATACTTTTCAACTGCTCAAATGATGCTTTATGTACCGGCCCAGACCCGTTTGTGGCACAATCTAACGTCCAGTCATGAAAAACAACCAGTTGATCATCACGAGTTCTGTGAACATTTAGATGAATTACGTTCGCTCCGGCTGCAACGGAAGAAGCTACAGCTTCTAGTGTGTTCTCAACAGCATTGATGTTTGATGCTTTTATTGAAAGGGCGGTACAGCCAGTTTTTTTTAATTTTTCATAGTTAACTGCGCTTCCCCCTCCTCGATAGGCCACGATCTCGCCATGTCGCTGTAGGTCAGGAACAAACATATAAGCGTTAACAACTCCTAGTGTGATTATGCAAGACAGTGCGATCAAAAACGTCTTAACTATTTTTATAAACATTTATTACCTGATTCCTTGGTCGATGGTCGATGGTCGATGGTCGATGAAAAGCTAACGCCGCAATAAGCGGTGAGTAATAACTTGCTAAAATGTGAAACGAAGTAGAACCGAGCAAGCTGTTACGAATCCTACTTTATAGCCTTGTTATAAGTTGTTTACTTAGAAATTAGATCTCCAACCAGCCTTGAAATATTATTCATACCACTTTCCATATGTTCACTTAACACACCAGTTTTTTGGTATTTAGGAACCATGAGATCAAGCTTCTGAAATTCATCATGATTGACAATAATATCCATGTAGGATTGTAACACCTCAGTCTTAGTGCTTTTTCTTATTAGATCTTTTTTTACTTTTTCTTCATGACGGCTTATTTCAACAACATCATCGTCATCATATTTTGCGTAATAAAGTTCTCGACCAAGCCTTTTTTGCGACCACTTTAACTTACCTAACAACCTTTTAATTTCTTCCTGAAGCTCCATTGTCCCCATTTGTCTCTGATACCTCTGTTACTTTTAACTGGCTGTCCCAGCGGGGACAGTATTCTTTATAACTCAATAGGAGTAAATTATGTCTAAAAACTCAATGTCAGAAGCCGCTGCTGCTCGAATTCAGTCGGCAACTGCAAAAGCAAATGGCGGAGTAGTCCCTAAAGGTTCATTCGCTGCAAGAGCGCAATCTGCAGCAAGCCAATCAGGCTCCACTCCTCCCCCTAACGGTCCAAGTAAAACTGGCAATCCTTCTGGCGGTGGTCGCGGTAACAATCCACCAAAAAGCAAGTAGGGGGATCTATGCCAGATACATCAACTATGTCTGACGAGGAACTAGACCTTTGGTCAGATATCAATAATCCGAATAACGATGCTGATATGGATGATTGGGCTGATGCCCATAATCCAAACAACGACGATTACTTGGATGATTAAACAAAAGTAGCTTGGGCTTGACCAAGCTACTTACATTGCTCAGCATTCCTTTCAAAAGCTTTCAAAAAACCTTCTTCATCAACTTTGTATCTAATATATGAAATTTCGTTCATCGTATCCTCAAAAGCACAAAGACATAACTTCTTCTTGGAACCATAACTTCTGTAAGATAGCGGTTCCTTATATGAACTGGAGCACGCTTCTAAAACGGCGTATTCGACATTTAGAGGATAACGGTTATCAGTTATTGCGTAATCTATAAATTGACTACCGCCATAAGCAAGTATCGCCGCTATACCTGCAGCTTTTAGTGGCTTTTTCACCGTGAATTTTTCAATAACACTTGCACAAGTTTTACAATGAAATTTAACTGTTGCACTAATTTCGGCCTTCTCGCCGCAACCACATGATTCTGACATTAGCACTCCATGCTAGATTTAGACTTATTAACACTTTAGTATTTATGCAACACGCAGTTTGTGTTGCATAACCGCTTGTTGGACTGAGCCGCTACCCGCTCGATGTGTCAGAGTTGGTGTTATTTATGCTATAGCTTACTTAGAAAAAATAGGCTTTTTGGAGGCTCTCACTTTCCTAGCTAGTGTAATCAGTTTAGCTAGTATTATGTAAGCTTTCCCTGCATTGCTCAGCGCTTATTATGTATTCATTACACCTAAATTTGCCTTAATAAGCAATTATATTTTTTACGCATACAGAGGCCGCTAGCCTGAGCAATTAAGCAGGTTAACTACTTGATTTTACAAAGCAGCCATAATCAAACATACCCTCCTTGGCTGCTATCAAAGCGCATCCATGCGCTTCTCGTTCATTCTTTTTACACGACGCGATCGAGCGAACCAAGAAAACATCGCCCCAGCATCACACTCAATCCTCAAACCCTAAGCCGATATAGTGCAATCGGCTTATGCTTTTCGGGTGTGATGGAGGGGGATTAGTATTGACTGTGAGTTCTAGTTTTTCTCTCAAAGCAGCAAATTTGCCTGCAAGCACCAAAAAAACTACCAGCACGGTTTTCCTCCCTCATCACACCCGAAAGTAAATTGCCAATGAGTCATTTCAACGCATGGATGCGTGAAAAGCGGTGACAGGGCCAAGGATGGCCCTTACACCGCGGTGACGTTCATATTGGCGATTTACTTGAGGAGTCGGTGTGATGTTGGGAGTGCCCTTTCTTTTGCTACCTTTTCTTTGGGCAAACAAAGAAAAGGTAGTCGTAGCCCATGGATGGGCGCCGAAATCGGTCAGGAGGACGAGCTGACTTTACGATACATTTCGAGCTACCAGCCGTTAGCAACATAAACCTCCATGTTCAATATCAAAGCGCATCCATGCGCTTCTCGTTCATTCTTTTGAAACGACGAAAAAGAACGAACCAAGAAAACGTCGCCCCAGCATCACACTCAATCCTCAAACCCTAAGCCGATATATAATACCAATTGCACTAAGTCTCCAATCAATTTGAAGGGGGAAATACCATATTAGCGTCGTTAAAAATTTCTCATTTAGAACAACTAAATAGCAAAATTTTTGCCTAGCTACTAAAGCTATTTCTCCGCTTCAAATTGCTCATTTACCTAATACAATTGGTATCGCAACCGCCTTGTAAGGCACATCCCTATGCCAGACAAGACTTGGCCGACATCCTGTCGGCACATTGCATATCAGCTTATGCTTTTCGGGTGTGATGGAGGGGGGATTAGTTTTGACTGCGAGTTCTAGTTTTTCTCTCAAAGCAGCAAATTTGCCTGCAAGCACCAAAAAAACTACCAGCACGGTTTTCCTCCCTCATCACACCCGAAAGTAAATTGCCAATGAGTCATTTCAACGCATGGATGCGTGAAAAGCGGTGACAGGGCCAAGGATGGCCCTTACACCGCGGTGACGTTCATATTGGCAATTTGCTTGAGGATTCAGTGTGATGCTGGGAGTGCCCTTTCTTTTGCGCAACGATTCTTTGGGCATCAAAGAAAAGTAAGTCGTAGCCCATGGATGGGCGTCGAAACCTGTCAGGAGGACAAGCTGACTTTACGATAAATTTCGAGCTATCAGCTGTTAGCAAAATAAACCTCCATGTTTAATATCAAAGCGCATCCATGCGCTCCTCGTTCATTCTTTTTAAACGACGCGATCGAGCGAACCAAGAAAACGTCGCCCCAGCATCACACTTAATCCTCAAACCCTAAGCCGATATAGTGCAACCGCCTTGTAAGGCACATCCCTTTGCCAGACAAGACTTGGCCGACATCCTGTCGGCACATTGCATATCAGCTTATGCTTTTCGGGTGTGATGGAGGGGAGAATAAATTGCTTGTGAGATCTTCTACAATTTTTTGATTAAGCTGCTTGCAAGGATTACAGAACCTATCTGCATCGCCTCCTAATTAGCAGTGCAGATAGTTTTGTGGGAGGTGGTTTACCCGCCGATAAGTTATGTTTTTCGGGTGTGGTAAAGGGGGATTAGTATTGACTGCGTGTTCTAGTTTTTCTCTCAAAAGCAGCAAATTTGCCTGCAAGCACCAAAAAAACTACCAGCACGGTTTTCCTCCCTCATCACACCCGAAAGTAAATTGCCAATGAGTCATTTCAACGCATGGATGCGTGAAAAGCGGTGACAGGGCCAAGGATGGCCCTTACACAGCGGTGACGTTCATATTGGCAATTTACTTGAGGAGTCAGTGTGATGTTGGGAGTGCCCTTTCTTTTGCATACTTTTCTTTGGGCATCAAAGAAAAGTATGTCGTAGCCCATGGATGGGCGTCGAAACCAGTCAGGAGGACGAGCTGACTTGATACAATCGCAAGGGTATCACCTCGGTTTAGTTTTTTAGGCTTGCGTAATCGCACCGTTTATCCTGTCTTAATGGAATATTCATCAGCAACTAGATATATCCCATTAAGACAACAGAATCAAACGCTTATTCGAACCGTTCAACGCGAAACGGAGCCAAATCAACAGAGGTAGGTTTGCCTGTCATAAGTTCAGTAATAAGCGTGCCAGTAATGGCCGACATTAAAATCCCCGTCCTAAAGTGTCCACACGCATTAATATAACCTTCTACTCCATCAACGGGGCCCAAAATTGGCAGCTCATCCGGTGTACCAGGTCTAAGTCCTGCCCAACAACGTTTAATACTCGACTCTTTTAGCACCGGCAAACACTTCATAGCACCTTGCGACAGCTCGGTAATTTTATCTAGACTATTGGTGGTATCGAAACCTTTCTCTTCGGTAGAAGAGCCAATTAAAATTTCGCCGTTGTCCTTTTGTGCAATGTAGCAATCACTGGTACTGATACAACCATTTAATACTTTAGGCATGCGCTCAGACAGCACTATTTGGCCTTTAACCGGGTAAACTGACATGTGTTTACCAGTCGCCTGATGGTAAATGTCATCCGCCCAGGCACCAGCGGCATTAATTAAGGTCTCGCAATGCAGGCTTTGATCTTGCGTCCTCACGCCTATCACCTTATTGCCTTCACGCAGCACCTCTAACACTTCGGTATTCAGAAATAACTCAACACCATTTTGGCGTGCTCCTTCGGTATACGCATCAACTAATCGGTATGGGTTTACCTGATGGTCGCAAATAAAATCTATTGCACCAATCGCATCAGGAGTGATGTAAGGCTCCTCTGCACGTAATTGCTGTTGGTCTAGCCAACGGATCTGCGAAGACAAATTAGGGATCCCTGACACTATACTATCTGCATATATTTCATCATCGCGATTGTACATAATGAATTTAAGACCGGTACGTTCAAACTTAAAGTCGACATCATGTCTGGCCAGCATTTCTTCATGCAGTGCTGGATATAACTCGTTTGATTTGAGCGCAAGTTCAAAAAAGCATTCGGGTAATTGATGCGGCCGCAATGTTTGTGCAGCTTCGGTATCTCCTTCACTTTGGAGCTTCGACAAGGTTTTGAAGAAGATCACACCACAGCCAAGTCCAACCGACTCACCAATTGCCCATAATCCACCCGCAGATGCACGAGACGCGTTACCCGGCTTTTTTAAATCCACTAACGCGATTTTTAGGTTAGTATCGCGGCTTAAAAAGTAAGCACAGGCAGCACCAATTACACCGCCACCTGCGATAATGACATCATACTGCTTCATGGTTTTTCTCCAGTAAAGTAAATGGAATTGGGTCAAGTGGGAATCTTGGCCTTATCACACCGAGTGTATCTAAATGCCCTGCAGCGTGCAGTCGGTCTAGTGCATAGCTAGAGCACATTTTTCCTTGGCAGTCTCCCATGCCAATACGGGTTCTCATTTTCACGCTAGACAAATCTTTCGCACCTTGTTGCAACGCTAAATCGAGTTGCTGGCGCTTTACTTGTTCGCAGCGACACACCACAGTATCTGGCTGGGTTAACGCTAGTAGCCCCTCTCTGCGCGCCGAGAAGCGGTCAAATCCGGCTCTAAACTTCTGTGCTTGCTTACGTTTAGTTTTGAGCTTGCGCATCCGCGTGTGGAAGGCCGTTTCGCTTAAACAGGCTTGTTCATAGGCAAGCATGGTTGCGGCCATTTTCCCTTCAATGATAGCCGCTTCTGCACCTAGCAAACCATTGGTATCACCACAGACAAAAATTGAATTTAAGCTACTGCGTAAATTGTCATCTAATAAAGGCACATAACCATTCGTGGTTGTGTACTGATGAGAAACCCCAAGTAGCATGGCAAGCTGGGTGCGGGCAACAAAACCATAGCCGACCCCTAGACTATCCACGGCTAAATGCTGTGCTTTTGACAAGTCCGCATGCCAGTGCTCATCGTAAGGCGCTACGGTAACACTGGAGAGTTTTTCTTGGCCTTCTGCTTTCACAATGCCATAGCCATACTTGAATGGAATATTATGCTTTTTGAGATACGCCAACATACTCAATCCCGAAAGCGTAAGCTTAGGTTTATTAAGCAGCGCCACAGTCTCTTTCGCCAGTTCACTAAAGCGACTCGCTTCATATACGCCAACCACTTGTGCACCAGATTTATGTA
Organism: Pseudoalteromonas sp. DY56-GL79; assembly: GCF_041414765.1. Classification (NCBI taxonomy): domain Bacteria; kingdom Pseudomonadati; phylum Pseudomonadota; class Gammaproteobacteria; order Alteromonadales; family Pseudoalteromonadaceae; genus Pseudoalteromonas; species Pseudoalteromonas sp. DY56-GL79. The sequence goes on from NZ_JANHZS010000036.1 coordinate 19,365, forward strand.
ACTGGCAAGCAACCAATGGCAATAATGGTCCAGTTCCGACTAAAGCCACTTTTTTCCCAGGGCGAACTAACCCACTCTTGAGCTGAAGTTGCATCCCGCCCATTAACATCACACCAGGTAACTGCCACCCTTCAAATGGCACACTGCGCTCATGACAACCAGTTGCCAGAACCAACTTGGTGTAGTCTATTTGTGTTAACTGATTTTGTGTTTGCAACAGCAAACCGCTCTCGCCTTCAGGCCCAAGCACTTTGGTTTGTAGTTGTAGTGTTATATCTTGTTTATGATGGTCGTAGCGTACCTTTAGTGCAGCCATCGCTCGTTTAAGATTTTCATCTAAATGAGGAAGCTTGCTCGCTTGTCGAAGTGGCCCGCGATAGATCACCCCACCAATTTTTGGTGCTTCATCAATTAAGGTGCTAGTAATGCCATATTTAGCCAGCTCAGCTGCACAGCTAACGCCAGCAGGCCCTGCACCAACAATAACGATTTTTTCTTTTTGACAACTAGACATCACACTATACTCCAACCTGCTTGAAGCGATTTTGTTTGGTTTCAACCTGCATATTAGGTTGTACTAAGGTTTGGCAAGCCTTTTGTTTATGTTGCTTGTTTATTGTTACCTGACAACAATGACAAACGCCCATACCACAATAAGCACCAGATACGGCCTCTCGATCGCTTTCCATGATTTGCTTATAGTTTGCCGCAAGCAAAACAGACAACACGGTTTCACCATCGCATGCATTAACCGCAATGTCGTCGATTTGAATTTGGAACTGTAACCCCTCAGGGTCTGTAATATCTTGGGTTCTGGATAATTCAGACATGAAAAAATGCTCCTTCAATAAAGTCGCACAAAGCCTACTATCCAAATATTAAAAATAAACACTTTATTTACTTTATTCACTTTAATTTGATCCAAATTAACTTTTAAGCACTCTCGCGCTAATTCTGTTCAATTCGGTGCAAATGCTGCACTCACCTCACTAAAGCAGTGCAATGTGAACGTACTTACAGACCAACAAAAATCACATCCTATTGATATTAAATAATTTTAATTTCTGGCACAGTTTTTCCTTATCAACTAACACGACAAAGAAAGGAGCGTAATTATGTACACTTTATATCAAACGATGTACTTACTTTGGCATTTGGATGTGAGTATCTGGCCTGTGCACGATACAGCAACAAACCCAACAGATGTTAAGGAGAAGGCACAATGACACTTGGCAAACTAGATACTGCGGTACACGCAGTAATGAACGATATGCTCACCCCATCACAAGCTGCAAAAGCCTATCATGTGTCGCAGCGAGCACTTTACGAAGCACTGCGACGCTCCCAAGAAAAACAGCAAACTCGATGGCAAAAATTAATGCATGAAAAGGCAAGGCTTGAGCAAAGTCTGGCTCGGATAAATAAGGAACTGCATGAACAATTTGTCTAATAGCGCTATGCAGCTTCGCATTATTCAGGCGCCTAGCTTGAAATACAATCGCTTAGATTGTCAGCTTTGGGTAAAACAACTCAGCGCATTGACGCAAGCCTGTATTAATCTTGGCGCCTCTATCGGCTTTTTGCCCTCATCCTCTAGCAGAGCAATACAAAACTACTGGTGGCAGGTATTCGATGCTGTGATCAAGTCGCAAAAGACGCTTATTATCGCTGAACTTAATGGCGTAATGGCGGGTTGTGTGCAACTCTCACCAGCAACAAAAGATAATGCTCAGCACCGAGCGGAAGTGGAAAAGCTATTAGTGCATCCAAACAGCCGAAGAAAAGGCGTGGCAACAAAGCTGATGCAAGCCATAGAGCAAGAATCTACGCGGCAGCAGATATCGTTACTCGTCCTTGATACACAATCAGATTCGGACGCAGAAATCCTATATCAGAGTTTGGGCTTTAAAGTCGCAGGACAAATCCCTCATTTTGTCAGTGATGAGCGCGGTGACTTCCATGCCACCACATACTATTACAAACTGCTTGCACCGACCTTGCGCAATCATATTGAGCGCGTAGCTCAAACGCATTGTGCCAATGAATATTAGTAAAACAGTCTAATCAAGCGACTCTCTACGACTTTCATTCAGGCGATAAAAAAACAGCTTACCGATGTGCTGTGGTGTAGTTACAGCCTCTAAGATTGGCGCAGCACCTTGTGGTATGCTCATCACATTGGGATTATTGATAGTAAGACCAGCGCGCAGCTTCGTATCTATTGCCCCGGGACAGAGTACCGTTATTTTGTAGCCATCTTTGTGAAGGCCTTTAGATAAGGTCACCACTCCGGCTTTCGCAGCGCAATAAGACGTCCAATCTTTGTAGCTGTTAAATGCCGCCGTCGACGCCACATTGATCAAATGTACCGCTTTGTTAGCTTTAATTGCAGCACGAGAAATTAAATAAGTACCGATTAGGTTTACTTCAATGTCACGGATCCAGAGATTTGGATCAGAGTCTGCCACTAAACTTGAGTAAAGCGTTCCTGCCGCATTGATCACACAGTCATAAGATTTGTCGTCAAAAAAACGCTCAACTTCAGCTGGTTTAGAGACATCAAGCTGCGCGCGCGATGGCGCTTCCACTTCATGTCCTAAGCGCTTCAGTTCATCGCTTAAATAAGCGGCGAGACCACCCTGTCCGCCCGTTATTAACACGTTCATTTCTGTGGCTCTGGGATTGGATGGTTGTCGCTTTGCTCAATCAGCTTTTTATACTGATCGTAGATTTTTTGCTTTAAGTTACTAGAGCTAACACCAGCACCATAAGGAAAGTAAAATACCTGAACTCCAAGCTCTTTCAGATAATCATATTTTCCTTTCCAATCATCGCCAATCACAAACACATCAATATTTAGATTTTTCACTGTTTCACGATGATCTAAAGTACGTTGTGGAATAGCAAGATCAGGGTCTCTTAACCCTTCGATAATCGCCAAACGTTCTTCAAATGGTACTGCCGGTGGCTTTTTATAAGAACAAACAAGTTCATCGGTGCTCACACCAACGATTAACGTGTCTCCTAAACCTCGGCCATAACTAATCATTTTTAAATGATTACTGTGAAATAAATCAAATGTTCCTGAGACATAAACAATTTTATTTTTCATAAATTGCTATTTCCCTCCAGCTAAATCAATAAAAGTTCCTGTAACAAAGCTTGCTTCGTTACTTAAAAGCCAAGCGATGGCATTGGCCACTTCCGTTGCGGTTCCACCTCGCTTCAGCGGTAAAAAATCGGCTAGACGATCAACTCGGTTTGGTTCGCCACCGTCGCCGTGGATATCGGTATAAATACAGCCTGGTCTCACGCAGTTCACACGGATCTGCTCAGCGGCTAATTCCAGAGATAAGCCTTTAGTGAAGCTGTCTATTGCACCTTTTGCAGCCGCGTAGTCAACATATTCATTGGCCCCACCTAAATAAGAAGCTGCCGACGATACATTCACAATCGCGCACTGTGCCGGATCAGCGCTCAAACGCATGTGTTTAATTGCTTCGCGAGCACAAATAAAATACGGCGTAACATTATTGGTGAGCATATTGTTGATACGCGCTGCAGTCATGTGTTCAACTCGAGTCTGCGTGTTCAGCACGCCAGCGTTGTTGACCAAATGCGTAACCATACCAATATCAGTCTTTATTTTGTCAAACATCGCCTCTACAGATTTTTCGTCTGTGACATCTGCTTGTAACAAATGCGCTTTACCATTATTACTTAAGATGGTATCTGCAACCGTTTCTGCGGCTTGCACATTCTGCTTGTAATTTATAACAACAGTAAATCCTTGTTGCCCCAGCAGTTGAGCCGTTGCCGCACCAATCCCACGGCTCGCACCGGTGATAAGTACCACTTTTTGCATTTATTATTCCTTAAATTAGGCCAACAGCTACTGATAGTTCAGTACTTCTACACCCATGTCTTCTTTGACGTGTTCTATCACCATATAGGTATGATTTGTACCAACGCCAGGTATTTCAACAATTTGACCTAATACCTCACGATATTGACGCATATCCTGAACTCGGATCTTAACTAAATAATCAAAGCCACCAGCTACCATATCACAAGAAACGACGTTGGGGATTTTTACAATATGCTGTTTGAATACCTCAAATACCGCTTCGGTCGAGCTTTTTAAGGTGATTTCCACATGCGCAACCAAATGCTGGCCAAGTTTTGCGGCATTTAATCTTGCCGTATACCCTTCGATATACCCCTCCGACTCGAGCTTTTTTACTCGATCGAGGCAAGGACTCGGACTCAAGTTTACCTCTTTCGCCAAGTTTACATTAGAGATCCGACCATTGCGCTGGAGCGCGTCTAAGATTGCTAAATCGATGCGATCTAATACCCGAGTTTTAATGGAAGTCGTCATATCAGCATAAAATTTTGTGAGGGTTTGAGATTACCCGCAAATTTACCGTATTCCTTAAAAATAAAACAGCATATTCTGCTGTCTTTTCGATAGAATGCCCGCGAAATTAACGATAAAGGGCAAAGCGGCTTATTTCAGTCTTTAACGCGGCTTTGTTCGAACATTTAGATAATGCATTCTGGCTAAAATTTGAACCCCCAAATGGGTGTGTTATGGTTAGCAATGTGACTGCATCATTTTGTCGTAATTGAGGCTTCCTATACAAATTAAACTACACTTTCAACCTTTGGTTGCTTAGTTTGGCATCAGTTCAGATGTAGTTTTGTAATCTGCACATTAAGGTGTGTGATTCCATAGGCAGGCGCGAATTACATGTATTTTTGACTCCAATTTTTGAGGGTTGCTTATGCTTTATAACGGCGATTTGACAACTAACTGTCCTATCCGACAAAAGATCCGTGATTTTTACCGCATTGATGAGAATGCAGTAATTGATCATATTTTACCTTTAGCTGAGGTAGGCGTTACAGCTCGAAGCCGAGCATGGGAACGTGCACGTCAAATGGTATTGAACATTCGTAGAGATCAAGATGGTCAAAACGGTGTAGACGCGCTTTTAAATGAATTCTCTCTTTCTACCGAAGAAGGCGTGGTACTGATGTGTTTGGCCGAAGCTTTACTTCGTGTACCAGACAAAGCAACACAAGAAAGCCTGATCCGCGACAAGCTCGCAAAAGGCGACTGGAGTTCACACCTAGGCAGCAGCGACTCGCTATTTGTTAACGCTTCAAGCTGGGGTCTACTCGTTACCGGTAAAATGGTTAACTATTCAGACAAGAATAAAGAAGAACAATTTGGCGTGTTAAAGCGTACAATTGGTCGTCTTGGTGAGCCGGTTATCCGTAAATCCGTTAACTACGCGATGAAGATCATGGGTAAGCAGTTTGTAATGGGTGAAACCATTCAAGATGCTATCGATCGTGCCGCTGATAAAGAACAAAAAGGTTATGTATATTCGTACGACATGCTAGGTGAAGGCGCACGTACGATGCGTGATGCAGATCGTTACTTCCAAAGCTATATGACCGCTATTCACGCGATCGGTAAAGCAGCGAAAGGCCGTGGCCCAATTAAGAGCCCAGGTATCTCAGTGAAGCTTTCTGCTATCCACCCGCGCTACGAATTCACACATCGTGACCGCGTGATAGACGAGCTTGTACCTAAGCTAAAAGAACTTGCTATTGCTGCGAAAGAATACGATATCGGTTTCACGGTTGATGCGGAAGAAGCGGATCGTTTAGATATCTCACTTGATGTTATCGAAGCGGTATTCTCAGACGACGCGCTTGGCGACTGGAATGGTTTTGGTCTTGCAGTACAAGCATATCAAAAACGTGCTATTTTCGTTGTGGAATGGGTAGCAGAACTTGCTCGTCGCGTAGGCCGTAAACTGATGGTGCGTCTAGTTAAAGGTGCTTACTGGGATACAGAAATCAAAAACACTCAACAAGATGGTCTTGAGCACTTCCCTGTGTTCACTCGTAAAGCAACGACTGACGTTTCTTATAAAGCGTGTGCTATTAAGCTACTTGAAGCTCGCGATGTGCTATTCCCGCAGTTTGCGACGCATAATGCTTACACCGCAGCAACCATTCTAGAAGTGGCCAAAGGCGATAACAAAGGGTTCGAATTCCAACGTTTACACGGTATGGGTGAATCACTTTACGACCAAATCGTTGAAAACGAAGGAATTCAGTGTCGTGTGTATGCACCAGTTGGTCAGCACGAAGACCTACTTGCTTATCTGGTACGCCGTCTACTTGAAAATGGTGCAAACTCATCATTCGTAAACGCAATCGTTGATACCACTAAACCTGTTGAGTCACTACTTCCAGATCCTGTAGAAACGCTGCAAGGCCTACGTAACCGTTACAATACGCAAATTAAACTACCTATCGAGCTTTATGGCGATGAGCGTCCAAACTCAAAAGGTAAAGACCTAACGGACATCAACGATTTAACACCGTTTAAAGAAAACCTAGACAACTGGTTTAACGAACATCTAATCGATGAAAGCCAAGTACCAGAGGGTCACCTTGCTGTTCGTAACCCTGCGAACCACAAACAAGTGATTGGATCTGTGCCTTTACACGATGAAGCACACATGCAAAGCGTGCTTGCCAATGCTGATGCGGCTTTTGAAAGTTGGTCTCAAACCTCAGTTGAAGAGCGTGCAAACCTACTACGCCGTACTGCTGACATCCTTGAACGTCACCATGACGAACTTGTTGCCATCTGTATTAAAGAAGCTGGTAAAGTAACCCAAGACAGCATCGATGAAGTACGTGAAGCCGTTGACTTCTGTCGCTACTATGCAGCACGTGCAGAAGAGCTTTCTAAAGATGAGCGCTTTGAAGCTCGTGGCGTGATTTTATGTATCAGCCCGTGGAACTTCCCACTTGCGATCTTCTTAGGTCAGGTAGCTGCCGCTATCGTGACAGGTAATACCGTTATTGCAAAGCCTGCTGAACAAACCAGTATGATTGCACTGCGTTGTATTGAATTAATGCATACCGTTGGCTTACCGGAGCACGTAGTACAACCGGTTATCGCACGCGGTAGCGAAGTGGGTAAACACATCGTGCCTGACGAGCGTATCCAAGCGGTTATGTTCACAGGTTCAACAGAGACTGGTACGCTTATCTCACAAATTCTTGCTGAGCGTAACGATATTCAGGTTCCTCTGATCGCAGAAACTGGTGGTCAAAACTGTATGATCGTTGACTCAACAGCATTACCAGAGCAAGTGGTTGACGATGTTATTTCTTCAGGCTTCCAAAGTGCCGGTCAACGCTGTTCAGCACTTCGTGTGTTGTTCTTACAAGAAGATGTTGCTGACGGTATCATTGAAATGATCCAAGGTGCGCTTAAAGAGCTACATATCGGCGACCCATCGCTACTATCTACAGACGTAGGTCCAGTAATCGACGAAAAAGCGCTGACCACTTTGACTAAGCATGTTGATTACATGAAGTCGAACGGTAAGCTACTATTCGAAGCTAAGATCCCCGATAACAGCGAGAACGGCGCTTACTTCTTCGCTCCGCGCCTATATGAGATTGCTGATCTATCCGTGCTTAAGCGTGAAGTATTCGGTCCGGTAGTCCACGTTGTACGCTTCAAAGCTGATCAACTTGATAATGTGATCGACCAAATCAATGGTACAGGCTACGGTCTAACGATGGGCGTTCATTCACGTATTGAAGAGCGCTGCGAATACCTAGCTAAGATGTCGCGTGCAGGTAACGTATACGTGAACCGTAACATGATTGGTGCGATTGTTGGTGTTCAGCCATTTGGTGGTCGTGGCTTATCTGGTACAGGTCCAAAAGCAGGTGGTCCAAACTACCTACTTCGCCTTGTGAAAGAAAAAGCGTCACCAGACAACGTCCAAATGACAGATCTGACGCCTGATGAACTAGAGATCCACCACTTCCCAGGTGCCGTTGAGCAAGTTGAAAAACTGATGCAAAACTCTAAGCGTGATGAGAAGATCTGGCGTCGTACTGCGCTTAATGACCGTGTTTCGGCAGTGCGTCAGCTACTTGCTAAAGTAGCAACAGTAGACATCATTGATGAGCTGGCGGATGATTTATCATTAACGCTTTCTGATGCACGTGCTCAGCTAAACCGCTTAGAAAAGCGTATGCGTACTTACACAACACTACCGGGACCTACTGGTGAGTCGAACACGCTGCACTTAGAAGCGCGTGGTTGTGTAGTGGTATATGCCGATAAGAGTACGTCGTTCAACTTCTGGGCGATTTCAATTATCACAGCACTTGCTGCCGGTAACACAGTGATCACAGTAGCCTCTGACTTATTCTATGAAGAAGCATTGGCATTTAGAGATAAGTTCATCTCAACTGGCGTTGCTGAAGGCGTATTCCAAGTAGCGAAGCAAAACCAGCTACAAGCGATTTTGGCACACCCTCACCTTGCAGGTGCTGTTGTGGCTGCGCGCTCTTCACGTCTTGGTTACTTCTCACAGCAACTTGCAGAGCGCAAAGGTGCTATCCTGCCTGTGATCAGTGCAGAGTACTACGATACGCTTATCAACCGTCTTGTGACTGAGAAAACCATCAGTATCGATACCACAGCTTCTGGTGGTAACACTTCACTGATGACACTTGTTGAAGACGAAGAGTAAGAGAATATAAGTCGCTATGTTAGACATAGCGACTTTATTGAACAAAGCCAGCATAAGCTGGCTTTAATTTTTTACGCAGCGCTTGATGTCCTTAATCCCACAATGACATTAACAATGTCCATTAAATAAACATCTTCAACCAAAGCAATCACATCATTCCATTTAGGGTTGTATTCGTTATTCTCCCAGCGCCTTAATGTTCGCTCCTCTATACCATAGCTTGCGGCTGATTCAGCTTGAGTAAAACCGCGACTTTTACGTGCAAATCTAAGTATGGCAGCACCAAGCGGCGCGCGTTCAGAAATTAAAGGTTGGCTCATTAACATTACACTCATTCCTTAAAAAATTGCGCAAATATATGACTTTTAGAAAAATCACTTATTTACGCACTCACTGACTAAATGCATTCACTGCGTAATTTAATGAAGATAATAGATCTGTTTTTTACGCATTACAACGAAAAAATGGATCTTTTTTGCGTCAAAAATGATTTTACTTCGCAAAAAATAGCCCATATAATGACGCACACGTATCATTATTTAAGAGGCAACGCATGGAACAAAGTCTCATGAGCCTAGCGGAGCGCGTAGAATATGCGATCAAGCCGGACAGTATTAGAGCTTTTGCGTTAAAAATTGATGTATCTGAAGGGACGCTGCGCAGAATATTAAAAGGGGAAGACCCAAAACTCAGTGTGATTGAACGCATTGCTAAACAGGCCAACGTAGATTTGATGTGGCTCGTTACCGGGATCCCACTTGATTGCAAAACCGAATCACCAATCATCCAGCAAAGTATTACCTTGGAAGACTTCAATGAAGACTTTGTTGTTGTGCCTGGCTACCATGTCTCTGTCAGCACCGGTTATGGTGCATTTAACCAAAGTGCCGAGGTTGCACGTTATCTTGCATTTAGAAAAAAGTGGATTGAATTTAAAAACCTAGATAAGTCACAGCTGGTCGTAGTGTTTGCCAAAGGCGACTCTATGGAACCCACTATTCATAATAACAATACAATTTTAGTGGATTTATCGGATAAAAAGTTAAGCGAAGGCCTGATCTATGTTGTCCGCCTTGGTGAAGAGCTTTATGCCAAGCGCTTACAACAAAACTTTGATGGCTCAGTACGCTTGATTAGCGATAATAAAGAATACCGAGAACAAGTTGTGATGCCGAATGAATTGGAGCAGCTGGAAATTCTCGGTAAAGTGGTATGGATTGGTAAAGATCTAATTTAATAATACGATGCTAAATCTTGAATACTTATTCTCATTTTTAATCGCCAGCATGGTAATTGCCGTGGCACCGGGTCCATCCAATGCGTTTTTAATGGCGCAGACCTTTACTAATGGCCGCGCTGCTGGCATGCAGAGCGCATTAGGCTTTGCACTCGGTGGGGTGATCCACACACTCTTTGCCGTTGTCGGCTTATCGGCACTCCTAAAAGCCTCAGAGACCGCCTATACCACAGTGCAATACCTCGGCGCAGCTTACTTAGCTTATCTAGGTGTAATGACTATCAAAGAGACGCTTGGGAAGGGGCAGATAGCTTGCGAGGAAAAACCACACGTTAGCACCAAAAAGCCTAAAAACGTGATGTTCCAAGCAATGATGACGGAAGTCTTAAATCCCAAAGTCGCCTTGTTTTTTATTGCATTTATTCCTCAGTTTGTCGATAGTAGCTTGACGACCTCGACAACGATGCAACTGGCCATGTTTGGCTTACTTTATCCTATTTTAGCTTTTCCCATCGACTGCATGTACATCTACGGTGGTGATAAAATCGCGGGCTATTTTAGGCAGCATCCCGCAGCGCCGGTGTGGATTGATCGAATTTCAGGCTTAATTTTTATCGCATTGGCAGTCAACTTATTACTCTAAACAGTTACGCAAAATAGGAGCAGTACACATGCAAAAACGTTCACAGCCACTGCCAGCTAAAAAGCATATTGCTTTGGTTGCACACGATGGCATGAAACCAGCCCTACTTGAGTGGTGTCAGACTCACTTAGATAGCCTTAAACAGCACAAGCTTTACGCTACGGGCACAACGGGTAACCTAATAGAAAAGCATACTGGTTTAGAAGTAACAAAGCTATTTAGTGGCCCAATGGGTGGCGACCAGCAAATTGGTGCCAAAATTGCGGAGCAAGATGTTCATGTCTTGATTTTCTTTTGGGATCCGCTGGCGTCACAGCCTCACGATCCGGATGTAAAAGCACTGTTGAGACTCGCTGCTGTTTGGAATATTCCCGTCGCCTGTAATGAAGCAACGGCAGATTTACTGATGGCGTGCGATAAAATGAACCAGCCAATCGCAAGGCATTTACCTGATTATGAGCAGTACCTTGCTAGTCGCTTAGATTGATAGATAGAAGCGGTTTGTGACCCGCTTCTCTGTTGATGACGTCGATTACTTAAATATTTTATCCGCCCACTTAGTCAAGCCTGCAGTAACACTACCAAAGTTATCCCCGTTCACCATTTCAATATCACCAACTTGCTGTGCAAGCGTTGCCTTGAGTAACGGTGATTGCGCACTACCGCCAGTCAGATAAATTACATCGGGTTTTGATCCCGCTTGATGAATCGCTTCTTTCGCAAGCATGCCCATCTGTTCTATGTTCGACATGACCGACTCGGCAAAATCTTGCTGCGTAAATTCAGAGGTTAACTGTGGCTCAATAAAGCCAAGATCAGCATTAAATTTTGCTTGCTCAGAGAGTGCTATCTTACCAAGCTCACCTTCACGAACCACTTGATGGGTAAGTTTGTTCTGTTGAATATGAAGTAAACGCGCCAGCTTTTGCGGCTCGGCGACATCTCGCAACATGCTTTGCAATTCTCGCGCTAATTTATCGCTGTAGAAGTCTAGTTGAGACTGAATATCATTGATTTTACATGCCTGCCAATACAGTTGACTAGGCATCGGCAAACCTGAACTCATGTTAGAACCTAGACCACACAACGGCATTAATTGGTGATAAGCTAGCGCAATATCTAAGTCGTTACCGCCGATACGTTTGCCCGTATGCGCTAAAAAGTCTTGTTGGCGCTGTGTGTTATTGCGATAGCTTGGCCCCATTCGGACAAACGAACAATCGCTAGTACCACCGCCGATATCAACCACCAGCACAAGTTTATCTTGCTGAAGACGGCTTTCGTACTCAATCCCCGCTGCGAGCGGTTCGAAGAGAAAATCCACTTCCTTAAACCCAGCTCTTTTTGCGGCGGTGGTAAGAATATTAACCGCTTGTTGGTTGCTTTCTTCTCCACCGACGGACTGAAAGTTAACAGGTCGACCAATCACAGTGTCGGTGATGGACTGTTGCAACTGCGACTCGGCACGGCGCTTAATCTCCATCATCATCGCCGCAGCAATATCTTCAAAGAAGGCGATTTGTTGAGGTTTAAGCCCAACCGCACCAAAGAAGGACTTGGGTGATTTTACAAAAAAACCTTCTTCGGGAAATTCGATATACTCAGAAATCGCCGCTTGACCAAAAAAAACGCCCGCTTCATGCGCTTCTAAATCGAGATCGCGTTTGGCTTGCTGTGCTACCGTTAGCAGCCCTTGGCGAGACTGTGTGTAGACTGGATCTGGTTCACTCAGATGACGGTTAACAAATGCAGGAATTAACGCATTGTGCATCGCATACATAGTCGAAGGCAGGTAATATTTATCTTGCTCGAGACGCAGTAAGTCCACTTCACCATTTTGCATGACACCCATCGCACAATTAGAACTTCCGTAATCAAACCCGACTTTCATTCTCTACCTCAAACTGCTGAAAAGTCGCGAAGTGTATCATGGTTGTCGTTATTGTCAGATGAATTTATCTAGGTTCCAGTACCATTAATAGGCTTATTGCGAGAAGCATAGTGGAATAAGCCTGTTGGATCTCAGTCTCCACCATTTTGCATGACACTTTAGGCATTGCACAATGAGAACTTCCGTAATCAAACCCGACTTCCAATCTCTACCTCAAATGGCTGAAAAGTCGCGAAGTGTATCATGGTTGTCGTTATTGTCAGATGAATTTATCTAGGGCCTGTTGATCTTTCAAGTTTGTTTTTGCAGCAGTTTGACTGGTATTTATACAAGGCAGAGCCTGCGTAGCATAGTTATTCTATGTAAGTCAGGTGATAACACAGTAGAAATGCCAGTCAAGCGCTGCCCTTTGGGTTCACCTGAGTGCGCTTTGTTCATTGTTGCTCAACTTTTGCCTAGATTACTAGGCGGCAAGTCGAGCGTCGCTACCAAAACACACTCAGAAGAACAAAAATCAAACAGCAAAGGTCAACAGGCCCTAGGTTCCAACATCCTTAATTGGTTTGTTGTGGAAAGCATAGCGCACGCTGTCAGATTGCTTGGCTTGATACATAGCGGAATCTGCCTGTTGGATCCCAGTCTCGATATCGAGGTTATTAAATAGACTGACGCCGATACTAATCCGACAACTTAGCTTATTGCCTTCAAAGAGATATGGCTTATCTACCTTGTTGATTATTTGCTGGCAGATCCCAACCACATGAGATTCGGCTTGAGGCTGTTGTGGAGATAAGTGAGTGATTAAAATCACAAACTCATCGCCTCCCCAACGGATCACCACATCATCTTGGCGTACGCTAGCACACAAACGCTGGGCAACTGCCTTAAGTAGCTGATCTCCCACATGATGGCCATGCAAGTCATTTACTTTTTTAAAATCGTCAAGGTCCAAAAACAAGACTGCACTGTAGCTACCAAGCTGCTGACCTATACGGAGCTGCTCCGTTAACCCATGTTGGAGAACATGGCGATTCGGTAGCTCGGTTAATTGGTCATGATACGCCAGCTTCTCGGCTTCAAGATACTCCAACTTACGGTCATTGATATCCCGAGATAACACGATAAAACGTGTTTCTGCATGATTATCGCTTGCAGTGACAACCTTACGGGCAATAGAGACCTCAAACCAACGCTCGCCAACAGGCGTAGACAAGTGAATATGGCTACCATGTGAGTAGCCGTTAATTTTTGCTTCCTGTAATGCCTGCATCACTATTTTAGCGGCTTGCTCTGGCATCACTTCAGTCACCGTATGGCCAATCAATTGTTCTGCAGGCGCGACTAATAACTCAGGGCGGAGTATTCTGGCGTCCCAGTGTCGCCCCTCTTCGTCCAGTTCAAACATCAAGTCCGGCATCGCACTCAATGTCGACGCCAATTCCTCATAGCTCGGTTGCACCAAAGCTTGAGTGCGGGCCATACGACGGTCCTTAATCATGAGGCGTTGCAACATCCTGTTCCATAATTCTATAAACTTGAACTTTGCAATTTGAAACATGCCAATGAACACAGCTCATCTACGGCTATCGTTATAAAAATAATATACCAATTTTATGAATTATGGCTAATTACCGACTGCATCATAAAAAATATTTTCAAGTCATCGGCTTCGAAGGAGAAAAGCAATTGACGAATTGATAATAATTCCTATAATCGACACGGCAGCGCTTTCCATGATGGAAGGTCACAAGATATATAAGGATGACTATGTCTTTTTTCAAAAAAGCCCTTGGCGCAGTCGGTATCGGTGCAGCAAAAGTAGATACCATCTTAGAAACCCATCATGCCTCCCCTGGCGAAGAAATTTCTGGAACGGTAAAAATCATCGGTGGCAAAGTTGCTCAAGAGATCAACAAAATAGATCTTAGCGTAATGTGCAACTACACAGTTGAAAGAGAAGACAGTGAAGGTGAAACAACGACCATCACTAAAAACCACACCCTCGCTAAATTTCAAATCAACGAACGATTTACTATCGAACCCGGTGATGAAAAGCACATTCCATTCGCGCTTGACCTCGCTGAAGAAACCCCGCTTACTGTTGGCCAATCCAAAACTTGGATCGCTACCAACCTTGATATTGATATGGCGCTCGACAAGTCAGATAGGGACTATTTACATATCGTACCTACCGAGCTACAACAAGCGGCTATCGATGCGATGGAAGCGCTTGGCTTTAAACTTTATGAATCAGACTGTGAAGGTATTGATGAAGTATCATTCTCACGCCTGCCATTCGTACAAGAACTAGAGTTTAAAACGATCACAGGTGACTTCCATGGTCGCTTTGATGAGGTAGAAGTGGTTTTCTTTAATCGTGGTGAGCAACTTGAAATCATCTTTGAGATTGATCGCAAAGCGCGAGGCTTTAAAGGCTTCTTTGCGGAGGCGCTAGACCTTGATGAGTCAAAAGCCAGATTGTTGATAGATGAAGCAGATTTAGAAGACCTAGAAGATACTATCTATGACATTCTAGAGGCGAATTGCTAAGGTATATTAACCTTATAGTATTGATAGATTTATATTGATGCTTTGGTGATCGTTGCATTCATACGAATGCAACTTCTATATGAACAAACCCTATTATTATCCCAATCCACCTAACGCTATGGTTTATGTTAATACAAATGTTAAGGTGTATAGGTAATAACTTTCTAGACTGATTTATTGTTACAATTTAAGCCCCTTTAACATGCCGATCACGGCACGTTTGAGTTGACTTAAACTCAATAAAACAGCACATTAAAACGAATGGTCAAGGTAGATTAGGTGACAATGAATGTCCAACTTTAGAATTTGGAAACTGGTTAGCCTACTGTGTGTTTTGAGCCTAATGCTGGGCTGCGAATCGAAAGAAGAACGTATCCAGCAAACCATTACACATACACTTCAAGAAGCTTCAACAGCGATAAATACGCTGGGAACCGCCCTTGATAAAAAGCAGGTGAGAAACGCCAACCTTTTGACTGAGTATGGCAAAGTACTTAGTCAGCAAAAACCTCAGCTCAGTGAAATTGCGCAAATTATTTCCCAAGACGCAACAAGCAGTGGAACCTTATATCAGAGTTTATTGACTCGTTATCAGTCCCTCAAGTCCCCCGCTCCAAGTATGAACAGCGATGATATTATCAACCAAGCGCTCTTGTTAAAAGAAGCTGCTTCCATCAGTTTGTTCAATGATGCGCTGACAGATCCAATCAATGTTTTAGCCGATATGTCAGATGGGAAGCTAGCGCGAGTCGGCGCAATCAGTCAGCAAGCAGAACAAACAGCAAATGGTCAGACCGGTGTCGGTAACCAGCTTGTTGGTAATGCCAACTATGGCGAATGGCAGACCAACTCAAACGGCACTAGCTTTTGGATGTGGTACGGCATGTATCGCATGCTTGGCGATATTGTTGGTGATGTTGAATATGGTCGCTGGAGTAAACACCGCAAATACAGCTACTACAGTGACTATGGTCGCCATAGATACACCAGTTATAAAAGCTACAAACGCCAAACTGAACTCGCCAAACGTACTCAACAATCGTATCAAAGACAGGGTAAACAGTTTACCAGTCCCTATGCCAAGAAAAAGTCTGGCGCGTCAGGGTTAAGTCGAAGTAGTAATACCCCATCAGCAGTAACTCGAAGCAGCTACTCTCGAACCTCAAGCTACGGCTCAGTTCGCAATAGCTCAAGTAGAACCTCCCGTGGCGTAAGCCGGGGCAAATAGCGCATATATAGCGGAGTTAACACATGTACCAATTTAACGGATTAACAGCTTGGACTTTTCAAGCATTGCTAATAGATATGGCGGTGATCGTCGCGTTGTTTGTTAGCTTAAAATACATCAAAGGTTGGGTATCTAACCTTCATGCAAACGATGAAATAACAGAAAAAGACAACTTTGCATTTGGCCTCAGCTTTGCTGGTGGTTTAGCAGGTTTAGCCATTGTGATTTCAGGTATTTCAAGTGGTGCTTTTGCCAGTTCTTTGGCTCAAGAAGCACTACAAATGGCGGGCTATGGTATCGTTGGTATCATTCTTATCAAACTCGGACACTTTTTCCAAGATAAAGTCGCGTTACGCAAGGTGAACCTTCATGACGAAATCGTTAAAGGTAATGTCACCTCAGCACTGATTGATTTTGGCCATGTGGTGAGCGTTGCCATTGTGATCCGCTCAGCTTTGCTTTGGGTACTCACAGAGGGCTGGTATGGTTTACCGATTGTGGTTGCGGCCTTCATTATTGGTAATATTTGTATGCTGCTTGTAAGCCAATACCGAGTACAACTATTTAAGCGCACCAACAAAAGTGGCGACTGTTTACAGCAAGCAATCAAAGACAACAATATCGCAGTCGGGATCCGCTACGCGGGCTTTTTAATCGGCTCAGCACTGGCACTAACTGCGGCGTCCGGTTTAGCGCCGTATGTAGCGGACAATATTAACTCAAGTTTACTGTACTGGAGTATTGCGGCACTGGGTAGCATTGTGCTTTTCATCATCTTGCACCTCATCATGATAAAAATTATTCTGGCGGGTAAAGATATTTCCGATGAAGTGAACAGACAAAAGAATGTTGGTGTTGCTGCAATCTCAGCCGCGCTTTCTTTTGCGATTGGTACGACTATGGCAAGTTTGTTAGGTGCATAACCCTTGAGCGCATCTGCACCACAAACTTCAGCAAGAGTGACCGGCAACTGGTCGTTGTTCGGTCACGACACCCTACTAATTGGCGTCATGGCTATTTTGGCCGGTTGCGGCCTAATCTACGAATATTTACTCTCCCATTATGCTGGTCGCGTTTTAGGCTCCGTAGAAAGCGCGATTTATGCCATGATAGGCACTATGATCGTGGCCATGGGCATTGGCGCATTTTTAGCACGCTGGTTTAAAGATCCTTTTACCGCTTTTGCTTGGCTTGAAAGCCTAATCGCGCTACTGGGCATGAGCAGTATTTTGGTGATCGCCAGTGTTATTGCACTTACCTATACCCTGCCCCATACACTTTCTAGCCTATACAGCCTGCCTCCCGATAGTGTCTTAGATGGAATGCCATTTGCGCAATTACAAGCATTTGCCCGATTTCTACCTTATGTTTTCGGCCTCATCCTAGGTATTTTAATCGGCATGGAAATTCCGCTGATCGCTAGGATCCGTCAACAAGTGTATGGCCGCTTCCTTGAAAATAACGCAGGTACCATTTATGGGGCGGATTATATCGGTGCTGGTGTTGGTGCTGCTATTTGGGTCACGATTATGCTTGCGTTGCCAATAATGCAAGCAGCAGCGTGGACTGCGCTATTTAATATTGTTGCAGGACTTATCTTCCTATGGCGTTACCATGCTCATGTCCGCTTCGCTAAGCTGCTGTTTGCTTGCCATTTTGTTCTACTTGGTATCTTTTTCGTCATCCTGAGTCATGGCTCTCTTTGGATGAAGGGCCTCAGCAACGTGCTTTACAAAGACAAAGTGATCTACTCAGAGTCAACGAAGTATCAACATGTTGTCATCACTGAGCGATTAAGCCGCGCACAACCCATGCCAATTAACGATTTGTTCTTAAATGGTCGATTACAGTTTTCATCTGTGGATGAACAGATCTATCACACTATGCTCGTTTATCCTGCAATGCTGGCATCCAACCGTCGCGAAAAGGTATTAATCATTGGTGGCGGAGATGGTCTGGCACTTCGAGATGTACTGGAATGGCCAGTAGAGAATGCAACCTTAATCGATTTGGATGGACAACTACTTTCATTATTTGGACTACAAGGGCAGCCTTACCCTGCTAGACCACATATCACCAGTCAATTAACCCGCTTGAATGGCGACGCGTTAAACGACCCAAGAGCGACGGTTATCGTTGCAGATGCATTTTTAGAAGTAGAAAAAATGCTCGACCAAGGTAGACAATTTGACACTATTATTATCGACTTACCCGACCCTAATCACCCTGATTTGAATAAGCTATATAGCGACTACTTTTATAATCATGTGCGTCAATTACTGGCACCCGATGGTGCACTCGCTATTCAGTCAACGTCTCCCTATCACGCCAAAAAAGCGTTTATTAGCATAGCCAAAACGGTAAAACATGCCGGGTTTACGCATGTTGAGCAATACCAACAGAATATTCCCTCATTTGGCCAATGGGGATGGACAATCGCAACGAGAGCAGGACAACCGGCAAGTGCTAGGATCCGGGCAGTCGAGTCTTTGCCTGTTCCAAGTAACTGGATAAATAAAGAGTATTTACTCGCGACTTTCGCCTTCCCAAATCGCTTTTTTGACGGAGCAAAAGATATTGAAGTCAACCAGTTAGGAACGGGGAGACTATACGATTATTATCGCCAAGCATGGCAAACAGAAGATGAGTTGTATAAAAATTAGCGCACGGCCATTGACATATTATGTCTTACGTGCAACTCTTAACTCAGACATAATATGTCAAAACAAAAAGGTAAATGAAGATGGAATTAAATGAACTATCAATCAAATTAGCATCATTTGAAACAGAAGGTGCTAACTTCGAATCTTTCTTAATCGCCAATGAAGGCGAGCAAGATGTATTGCAAGTGATTGTTGACGGAAATGACGAATTACCAATTTTTGTGACTCAGACTGAAGAACAACTTGTATGCATTAGTTACCTATTTAAAGAGAATGAGGTAAAGCCTGAGTTGCTAAACGAGTTAAACGAAGCACTATTAAAATTGAATGTGCCGATCCCGCTGAGTGCGTTTGCTAAAATTGATGAGCAGTATGCGATATTTGGTGCTCTAGCCGTTTCCTCCTCAATTGATGAGATCACGCACGAACTGGTCACCCTCGCGGACAATGCAATCGAAGCATTAGATGCAGTGACTGTGTATTTGAATGAATAATATTGGAGTTGTGAAATGAGTATTTTAAAGAAATTATTTACTGCTGTTCGTGGTGGCGCTAGAGAAGTTGGTGAGTCAATTGTTGATGCAAATGGCATTCGTATTTTTGAGCAAGAAATTGCTGACGCACAAAACGCATTAGCTAAAGCCAAAAAAAGCTTAACAGAAGTTATGGCGAAAGAGATGCAGACAAAACGCAAATTAGCTGCACTTGACGAAAGCATTATCGAGCATGAAAACTATGCTGGACAAGCGCTCGAAAAAGGTAACGAAGCTTTAGCGGTAGAAATCGCAGAGAAAATCGGTGAATTTGAAGTTGAGCGCGCAGAGCATCAGCAAGTGCTAGACGGCTTTAGTAAACATGTGATCCTGTTAAAACAGCAGATCAAAGAAGCTGAAAAAACGATTAAAGAAAACCAACGCCAGCTGACAATGGTGAAAACCACAGACAGCGTTCAAAAAGCAACCATGGCAGTAAACAGTACGCTAAATACCAATGCGTCATCTATGGTAAATGCACGTCAGTCGCTTGAGCGTATCAAGCAACGCCAGCAAGATAGGCAAGATCAACTGGCTGCGGCAAAAGAGCTTGAAGCCGCTGCAACGGGTGCAGATCTAAAAGCTAAAATGGCAGAAGCAGGTATTGGCTCTACGCAAAAGAGTAATGATATTCTTGAACGTATTAGAGCTAAACAAAGCAACTAATATTTACTGATTAGAAAAAGGAGGCCTCGCCTCCTTTTTACCCTTTTTGATTATGTAGGTGCATTATGTTTGGCTTTTTTAAATCAAAAAAAACTCCTGAGCGACAACTTACTCATGCAAAAGATCTGAAAGTTGGGGACATGCTCACCATCATCGATTCGTTCGCTTACCCAAGCTGGCTCAAGGGACAAACCCTAAAAGTTGTTGGCGTACAAACTTACCAATTTGAGCGCAGCGCTGCATATGAATTTGTTCTCGAAAGTGATTCAGGTAACATTACTTTCTTGCAAATTGAACAAAGTGACGGTGAGGAATACGCGAATTTCTCTATCAAAATCCAAAGAGAAGATGTCGATGCTATTTTTACGCTTGATGAATTTGCGCGTATTTTCGATGAAGAAGCACTGACCCACATCAACACCCACACCACTCCAGAGATTTTCGAGCGATTTTTAGGCAAAAGCTATCAACAAAGTGAAGCGCCATACGTTTGCTATTTTTACGATAGTGATTATCGCGGTCGCACCTTGCCACGCTATCAAGATGAAAGTGGCGAAGTATGTGAAGTTATCGAGTTACTGAGTCCTGACGAAAAGTTCGCTATCAACATCGAGATCTGGGATGGGGGGGAAACTGACGTGTCACTAACTATGTGCCGCCCACTGAGCGATATTGTCGACTTATTTCCTGGAGCTAACTCGTGACCACAAGAGAAGACAAGTGGAAACGTCAAGAAGTGGCATTGAGGGCCACACAAATGGCCTTCGATTTAACCACGGAAGTACAAAAAAGCATTAAAAAGCAGGCGATAGACGAAGAGCTAACGCCATCCGATATGATCAGAAAGATCCTTAATTTAGAAGTTAAATCGAAGAAAACTCGGCAACGCTTATCCTTCAATCTAACCGATGATGAAATCGCACTACTGGCGGAACGTTTTGGCGTTGACCCCAACGACAAACGGGCTGTAAAACAGCAAGTCGCCAACATGCTGCTTAGTCGCTATACAGAAAATAAAGAGAAGTGAGCAGTAATACCAACCCATTAATTCTCCAACTATTTTAAATAGTTAAAGCTACAACCTAAGAGGGAACGATGACAGAAGCAGAGATTAAGAAAAGTATTGATAAACATAGTGTGAAACCACTTATTTTCGTAGTCATCATGATGTTACTAATAGCATTATTGAATAACTACTTATTGGAAGATGACCCATTATCTTCCAACCTATTAATTTTAGGAGCATTAGCTGCTGGCATACACATCTTCAAAAATATCCTCTGTGACGTCCTTGTCACAAAATCAGCACAGGATGGCTCTAAATAACCTGAGCTGCGGATAATTAATGCCTTTCTAGCAGCTAGTTTTAGCGCTAACTGCGTTGAATTCACTTCCAATAGCCAGCTATTGGTGCGTAAATTCGCCTTGCCTACAGGATGTAGGTACCTTAGCGAGAGCAGGACGCGAAAGCGGTGTTTTCCCTAAAACTCTCTGGCTAGACAAGGAAAAAACTAAGTTGTGCTTTAGCAACAATGAGTTGGAACATTCCTTATCCAAACCTCAGGTTAAATAACCTGAGCTTAAATAACATCATTCCTCTCTAGCAGCCCACTTTAACAATTGTAGCGATGGTTAATCACGCTTGGGCAAATAAAGATAGCTGCTAGGGACTCATCGCTTTGAGATCATCACTCTACCGCGAGCAGCTCAACTTCAAACACTAATAACGAACCCGGTTCGATTTTACCTGCTGCGCGGTCACCGTAGCCTAGATCCGGACCAATCCAGAAGCGGTATTTATCCCCTTCGCTCATCAACTGCACACCTTCGGTCCAACCCGGGATCACTTGATTAAGTCCAAAACTGATGGGTTGGTCACGCAGTACCGAACTGTCGAATACGGAGCCATCAAGTAAAGTGCCATGATAATGCACTTTAACTTTGCTCGTTGCATTTGGCTGTTTGCCGCCGTCAGTTTGAGTGATTATTTCGTACTGAAGACCTGAGTCAGTTTTATGTACCTCTGCGCGCTTTTCGTTTTCTTTCAAAAAGTCTGCCGCTTGAATTCGATTAAACTGCGCAAGCTGCTTTTGTTTCTGACCACCTCGAAAAAACACCACTGCAATCACCAGTGCAACGATAACGAGGATAATGTTAGTTGTCGTCATGGCTTTCTTCTCCTTTGTCGTCATCGCCGTTTACTACTTTTGCAATACGTTCAAGTTTCGCCATTGCAACTGCATTGATACTGTTTTCGGGATAGCCTTCATCACTTAGCGCCCCTGCTGGTCTATCCATTAACAAGCTAAGCGCTTCATCTACTGTGGCAACGGCGTAGACATGGAATAAGCCTTTTTCAACAGCCGCAATCACTTCATCATCTAACACTAAGTTGACCTTGTTAGATTCAGGGACAATCACCCCTTGCTTACCTGTGAGGCCTCGCATTTTGCAGAGTTTAAAGAAGCCTTCGATTTTTTCGTTTACACCACCAATGGCTTGTACTTCACCGTGTTGGTTTATTGAGCCAGTGAGCGCTAAAGATTGATCTACGGGTAGTTGCGTCACCGCCGATAGCAGCGCACAAAGTTCTGCAAGTGATGCGCTATCACCGTCAATAAAACCATAATTTTGTTCAATGGCGATATTTGCGCTAAGTGTCAGGCTAAAGTCTTGCGCATACTTATTACCTAGGTAACCCGTAAGCAGCATCACGCCTTTTGAGTGAATTGACTTACCTAAATCTACCTCACGTTCAACGTCAATCACCCCGTCAGCACCCGCGTATACCGTAGAGGTAATACGCGCAGGCGTACCAAATGCGGTGTCACCAATATGCAGTACCGTCAGGCCATTTACCTTACCAATTGCGGTGCCTTCAGTTGCAATCAAAGTATGCCCTTCTTGAATATCGCTGAGCATGTTTTCACTCAACTGCCCAGTCCGATATTCTTTTCCAGCTATCGCTTCATCGATGTGATTAGCGGCTATTTGGTTTACGCCATCTTGCTTGGCATAAAAACTGGCTTCTGCCACCAGCTCCAAAACATCAGCAAAGCGCGCCGAAAGCTTACTGTGGTGCTCCGCTTGGCGATAGCTAAATTTAAGCATACGCGCCAGCGCCGCTGAGCTAAGCTCAATCTTCAAGGTATCATTACAGTATTCCATCACCTTAGTGATAAATTGATACTGCATTTTGTCCGAGCTTGGTAAATAGTAATCAAAATCGGCCAGCACTCTAAATAGTTCTGCAAACTCTTCATCGTACTCACCTATGGTGTAATATAGATCTCTCGAACCCAAAAGAATAATTTTGACATCCAATGGAATTAACTGCGGCTTTAAGGTAAAGCTGCTGCCCACCGAATTGTCTTGATACGGTAGGTCATTTTTAATTTGGTGGGTTTTTAACGACAGTTTAAGGCCATCCCACACTTGCGCGTTAGCCATGACCTTTTCAGCATCCATGATCAGATAACCGCCATTGGCGCGGTGCAATGCACCGGCTTGAATAGAGCGATAGCTGGTGATCAAATTACCTTGAGAGGTTGCATATTCCACCTTACCAAAAATATTACCAAAGGTCGGATTTGGCTCATACACCACAGGCGCAGGGTCGTCCTCTTTAAACTCAACCAGAATATTGGGCGCAAAAAAGTCCGTGAGCATTCCCTTTGAGTCAAAGTCATCTTTGTTTTCATCGCCGTTGCTACTATCGTCGTCTAGCCAATCTAATACCGCATCGACAATTTCAACCTTCAGATCTTTAAGATAACGCAGCACGCCAATGTGTGCGGCATACTTATGCTCAAGTGCTTTTAATAGCGGTTTAGTCGCAACTTCGATGGTGGTTTTTTTAAGATTACGTAAGCGCTCAGAAGATTCACGCTTCCATCTTGGCAGCTCAATAAGCGATTCGATTAGGGCATCTTCTAATGTTTCTATTGCGGTTAAAAAGTGTGCCTGAACATGCTCGTCCAAAGCCGAAAACTCCGTATCACTGAGCTGCTTACCATCGACCACAGGAGCAAAGCCAACAGTCCCCGTATCTTCTATCAGTGCAACGCTCATATTCATAGCTTGCTGCTCAACAGCGGTGATCGCAGCATCGTATTTTTGTTCGAATTCTTTATCTAGCGACTTTTTCTTGCGTTGATAACCCGGATTGTCAAAAGCTGCAGGAAAAGTATCTAAGATCTCATCGATAAAGGCGTCAATATCAGCCTCAAGCTGCTTACTTTCACCCGCCTGCATAAATAGCGCGATAGGCTCGCGGTGGTCGTCGTAGTTGTTGACGTACAACCATTCTTTAGGCGTTGGCTTAGTTTTACTGTGTGCCTCAAGCTTGTCTTTTACCATGGTAAAACGACCCAGCGCCGCTTCTCCCATGACATACACATTATAACCAGGAAGCTCCATTCCCAAGGCAAAGTCTAGCGCGGTTTGAGCGCGCTGCTGGCCAATAAACGGTAGCGCTTCTGGGTAAGGGTTTTGGATACAATTTTCTATGTGAGTCAACGAAACTGATGGCGCGAGCTGGCTCGCAGGCAGTGCTTTTTCAGACGACAATTTAGATTTGGTCATTCTAACTTCTTTGTATTATTCGCATACGTTAGTCTACTCAGCTTGGTGCTCCCGAGCTGAGCGCCCACACTTTAGGGCGCTAATGCTTTTCTAGTATATTCCCCATGCCCGCACTCGCTGCAAGCTGGGATCTTGATGGCATAATAAACATCTAATTTATAGCCACAATTCTTACACACTAATTGTCCCAAAGCTATCCATTCACCTTCTTTATAAATGCCTTGGTGTTCAAAATCTTTTAAAAGTGCGGACCACTCAAGTTGAGTTCTATCTTCTAATTGGGATATTTCGAATAAGATGTTGGCTTTGAGTTCACTCCAAGCCGCTTCATCGTAGAAGGTTTTGTTTTCGAGAA
Source organism: Pseudoalteromonas sp. DY56-GL79 (assembly GCF_041414765.1). NCBI lineage: Bacteria > Pseudomonadati > Pseudomonadota > Gammaproteobacteria > Alteromonadales > Pseudoalteromonadaceae > Pseudoalteromonas > Pseudoalteromonas sp. DY56-GL79. The sequence goes on from NZ_JANHZS010000036.1 coordinate 44,306, forward strand.
GATGTTCCAAGTCACGTTTTAGATAGTAACTATAATCATCATAGGTTTGTTTGGTGTAGTCTTTCAGTGCGCTCTGCGCTTCCCAGAATCGCTTAGATAAATCGTCAATTTCATGTTCTTTGACGTCTTTGAGCCAATCGGAAAATTGATCCAGCCATTTTTGATAATCCGCCATTGCTACACTCCTGTTTCGCCAATAGATTAAGTGTAGACCAGATATACCATTCATTGTATTAGGGTTTGCTGAACTTGGTGCTCAGCAAACCCATTTTTCTTCAGATTATGAAGCCAAAAGTCATTGCTATTAGCTTAAAAACGATACTTCACGCCAACCGTTGCTGTTGTACCAAGGCCTTTAATGTTATAGCCACCGTACGTATAGGCTTGTGCGCGAGCTGGGAAGTAGTCTGAGTTAAATAAGTTCTCAATACCAACAAACGCTTGCCAACTTTGGTCGAATTGATATTGACCACTAAAGTTAACCACATTATAGCTGTCAATTGGACCTTGATCGCCAACATAGTTGCCTTTATCGTTCCGCTCGAAACGTTTACGGTCGCCGACATGTAACCAGCTTAATGTCATCGATAACGCATCAACTGGCTGCCAGTTTAGGTTTGCCGTAAGCTTTGGTGGACTAATTTGTCTAGAGCCAAGATAAGTATCGGCTTCAGTATCTTTACCCTCTACATAGCTATATGTCGCAATGAGCTTTAGCGTGTCGTTGATCTTGTAATCGACAAGTGCCTCATAACCCCATATTTTTTGTGGTGCTCGAACTGGCTCATAAACTCCGGTTACTTCATTGAATTTATTCGTTGTACCAAACTCAGACGTACTTCTATATGCCGCAAATTCAAATCGTAACGTCTCAAATTGAGAGTTAAAGCCGATTTCGTAGTTATCAACAATCGATGCTTCTGTTTGAATTTGACCAATGTCTTCTACCGTTGCACTGCGCAGCAGACGGCCAATATCCGAGATATCAGAGCCCTGCGAGTAACTGGCGAATGGGCTAAACTTTTCATTTGCGTTATATTTAATACCCACATTGTAAGTTGTGGCATCATAGTCAATGGTGTCGCCTTTCACGTTAAGTGGCACAGAGCACTGACCCGCTGAACGGCAAAGTTTTAGTGTTTGGTAATCAGCTACCGCAAGATCAATGCTTTCTTGTCTCACTCCCGCTTTTAACACTAGGTCATCCGCAACAATCCACTTGGTCTGTAGGTAACCTGCGATGCTTTCCATGTCCATTTCTGGCACCCAAATACGACCATCGACAAGTGGCTGTGAGGTCACATCATTCAACGCATCGATACCATAAATGAAGGTAGCTTGGACATTGTCAAAATCAACCAAGGTATTAAATGTCGCACGCGCGCCCTTTTTTTCAGAGCGGATGATAGATTGACCGCCAGTGTATCCTTCATCAGGGTTTGCTAAGCTTGGAGAGAAGAAGAACACGTTCTCAATGTCTTGCATATACGCATCAAGCGTCATTTGTGTATTAGCAAAAACTTCTATATCGGTGTATTTCAAAGTAATGTTTTCATTACCTTCTGGCCCTTGAGGCTTACCTTGTTTTTGCTGAGCTGGTGGCACGTGAATAGCGTAAGATTTTTCACCTAAATTGATGTTACCAAACACATCACCTAGGTCAGTTTTTTGCTGAGAACTGTAGAAGTTGTAGCTAAATTGCAGTTGCTTGTCTTCATCAAAGTCATAGCCAAGCTTAGTAAAATAGTTTTCTGTCACAGTATCCGACAGACCATACTGTAAACCCAGAATATCACCTTCAGCATCACGCTGAACACCATTTTCTTCATAGCTTGCCGTGACTAAATAACTAAATTGGTCAACGCGGCCATTAACCGCGCCCGCAATTCGAGCACCGGCGCTCTCTGCAAGCTTTACTGCGCTAAAGCGGCTAGATAGGCTAATTTCACCTTCTGGTTTGCCATCGCTTTTGGCCTGCTTGGTGATGTAGTTAATGATCCCGCCTGAAGCACCATTGCCATAAATTGAGGTTGCCCCTTTGATCACTTCTATACGGGCGATGGCACTTGGATCGAGTGTTTTTACACCTAAAGAACCATTTCGTAGTGGTGTAGACTGAGGTACACCATCAATCATCACCAGTGGTGCACGTCCACGCAACGATTGCCCAGTATTACTTGAACTACCCGTATCCGGAGCAAGACCAGGAACAATTTGAGATAACAAACTTTGTAGTTCTGGATTTACTTTTAAATGATCTTCGATTTGTTTTTGATTAATAATCGTAATAGAGGCAGGCACTTCATCGATGCTTTCAAACACACGACTGCCCGAGACCACGATATGCTCCATATCTGCAGCTTGAAGATCTTTAACATTGGTATCGTCTGCAATGGCTGCTGCGCTAACAGCCAACGCTACCATACTGAGAGTAGTTTTTAACATGGTTATCCTTGCTGGATTTAGAATAATAATGATGTAAAAAGCGGCAATATAATATTGGCAAACCTCAGTAAAAACAAGGCGAATGTGAATAATTTGCACTACCCTTTACTGAAAAATTATCCTACTCTGCACCACTTTTTGCAATTATATCTACATAACAGTAACTTAGAGTGAAGTTAATTACCTCTTCCTGCGATGGCGTTGTAACCAAAAATACAGGCCGGATACCGTGAAAAAGGTCGGAGCTAAGGCAAGCATTAACCAGACAAATTGCACGATGGGGCCAGCAAAATCACCAATATGAAACTTGTACTTAAAGTTCCAAACTTGCGTAGCGACTCCCGCTTTTGATGCATCATATTGCGCCACTACCTCACTGTTATAAGGGTTTACCCAAACCCAGCTATAGGCATGACTTTCGCCTGGATTTTGAACTCTGTAAGCGATGCTGTCGGACGCTTTGTCAGGCATATAGATACGGAACAACTGACTGTCTGGGAAGGTAGATTTCGCGCGTGTTGTAGCGCTATTTAAATCATAGGGTAAGCCATGAAAATTAACCGCAATAGTAGGCGGTTTTGGTCTTGCTTCGACCTCATCAAAGCTTAACCACTCAACCACAGCCTTGGTTTGCGGCTGCCAGTTAAACGCCATACCACTGAAAGCAATGAGCAGGATAGGTAAAAGCAAATATACACCCAATACGGTGTGTAACTGATAAAGCAGGATCCTTAGCTTAGCTTTTGGTTTTATCACTAGCCGTTTCAAACGATTTTTAGGCTTTACCCAAAGATAAAAACCCAGCACTAGCTCAATAATAAGTACAAGTGCACAAATAGATACCCAATCTCTAAGCGGCTTTTTGTTGTCAGCATCTTCAAACAACAACCAACGATGTAGCGCCATCGTATAACCGTATAGCGTAGAGTAATACTCGTAGCGATGAAGGATCTTGCCACTGTAGGGGTTAACGCTGACATAATCACCGCTAGACAACTTCAGTTGCCACGCCAAATCCGGTTGCTGCTCAGGCATAAACAGTGAAACTTTTTCAGCGGTTGTAGATTCAACTGAGGTGACTATTTGCTCTACCCCAAGAGGCTTAGACTGCGGCTCAACTCGCCACAACTGAGGCTGGGTAAGGTATTGAATATCTTTGGCGTATATAAGCAGTGCCCCAGTTAAGCTTAAGCAAATAATAAATGCACCAACCACTAGCGCCATTACTAGGTGAGCACGGCGTAACCACAATTTTATCAAGGGAATTCTCAAACTTCTTTCGATATTTAGCAATAGTAAGTGATAATAACTCTTACTTGCAACAGCACAAAATTTACGCTTTTACCGCTGCTGGTCTTCGCGTAGTTTATCTCCACTTCAACACGCTCTTTCGTCCGCGACAATCGACTAAAATAATTCCACTCTAGGTGCTGTGATTGCTGGCCAATTTCGGGTATGCTATCGAGCAATTTTCTATTAATTTTGCCAGATGTTTGGAAACCTAGATGCAAGAGCAATATAACCCGCAAGATATCGAAGCCAAAGTACAGTCGTACTGGGAAGAAAACAATACCTTCAAAGTTGTCGAAGACGAAAGTAAAGAGAAGTACTACTGTCTCTCAATGTTCCCATATCCAAGTGGTCGCCTCCACATGGGTCACGTACGTAACTACACCATTGGTGATGTGGTTTCTCGTTTCCAACGCCTACAAGGCAAAAACGTTATGCAACCTATGGGTTGGGATGCGTTTGGTCTTCCAGCTGAAAACGCAGCAATTAAAAATAATACTGCACCGGCGAAATGGACCTACGAAAATATCGACTACATGCGCAACCAGCTTAAGTTACTTGGTTTTGGTTACGACTGGGATCGTGAAATCGCGACTTGTCACCCTGAATATTACAAATGGGAACAGTGGTTCTTCACTAAGCTTTACGAAAAAGGCTTAGTATATAAAAAGATGTCAACGGTAAACTGGGATCCAGTTGACCAAACAGTACTGGCAAATGAACAGGTAATTGACGGCCGTGGTTGGCGCTCTGGTGCCATTGTCGAGCAAAAAGAAATTCCACAATGGTTTATTAAGATCACCGATTATGCACAAGAGTTACTGGATGACTTAGACAAGCTTGACCACTGGCCTGAGCAAGTTAAAACCATGCAGCGTAACTGGATTGGTCGCTCAGAAGGCGTTGAAATCGACTTTAAACGTGCCGACAACGACGAAAGCTTCACCGTATACACCACCCGCCCTGATACCTTTATGGGCGTGACTTATGTGGCAGTTGCGGCAGGTCACCCAATCGCTCAAGAAGCGGCGAAAAACAGTGATGCGATCTCTCGTTTTGTTGAAGAGTGCAAAAACACCAAAGTTGCCGAAGCGGATATGGCAACAATGGAGAAAAAAGGCATCGCAACTGGCTTTACAGCTATCCACCCACTCACAGGACAAGAAGTGCCAATTTGGGTGGCTAACTTTGTACTAATGGATTACGGCTCAGGTGCCGTGATGGCAGTACCGGGTCACGACCAACGTGACTATGAGTTTGCAACCGCTTATGGTCTTGAGATCAAACAAGTTATTCAACCTCTAGCCGGCGCAGAAGTAGAAGCTAATCTGGCTGAAGCGGCATTTATCGAAAAAGGTACGCTTATAAACTCTGGCGAGTTCGATGGCCTAGACTTTGAAGGCGCATTTAACGCCATCGCGACTAAACTAGAATCACTTGGCGTAGGTAAACGTAAAGTAAACTTCCGTCTTCGCGATTGGGGTGTAAGCCGCCAGCGTTACTGGGGTTCGCCAATCCCAATGTTAAACAAAGAAGATGGTTCTGAGCTTGCTGCACCTGAAGACATGCTCCCTGTTCGTCTACCTGAAGACGTAGTCATGAATGGAGTAACTTCACCGATTAAAGCAGATCCAGAATGGGCAAAAGCAACAATAAATGGTGAAGCGGTATTCCACGAAACCGATACATTCGACACCTTTATGGAATCATCTTGGTACTATGCACGTTACTGTAGCCCACGCTACGATGAAGGTATGCTTGAACCAGGTGCTGCAAACTACTGGCTACCAGTAAACCAATATATTGGTGGTATTGAGCACGCTATCTTGCACTTGTTGTACTCGCGCTTCTTCCACAAGTTGCTACGTGATTTCGGTTTAGTAAACTCTGATGAGCCATTTGAGCGTCTACTGTGTCAAGGCATGGTACTTGCGGACACTTACTACCGCAAAGACGAGAAAGGCGGCGATATTTGGATCGCACCAACTGACGTATTAACTGAGACTGACGACAAAGGCCGCATCACTAAAGCGTGGCATAAAGAAGACGGCGAGCCGGTATTCTCTGCAGGCATGAGCAAAATGTCTAAGTCGAAGAACAATGGTATTGACCCGCAAACGGTTATCAAGCAATACGGCGCTGACACGGTTCGCTTATTCATGATGTTTACGGCTCCACCAGAGCAAACGCTTGAATGGTCTGACTCAGGCGTTGAAGGTGCGCACCGTTTCCTTCGTCGTATTTGGAAATACGCGGTTGACGTAAAGCAAGCAGGCACTGCCGAGCTTGATTTAAGCAAACTAAATGCAGCGCAAAAGACACTACGTCGCGATATCCACAAAGCCATTGCAAAAGTGACAGACGATATCGAACGCCGTCAAACGTTCAACACGGCAATTGCGGCGGTGATGGAGCTTTCAAACAAGCTTATCAAAGCGCCACTGAGCGATGAGCAAGACATTGCACTAGCAAACGAAGCGCTAGAAGCCATGGTGATCATGCTTGCGCCTATCACACCGCACATGTGTCACGAATTATGGGCTGAGCTAGGCAAAGCTGGCGATATCCTTGATGCGGCATGGCCTGTTGTTGACCAAAGTGCGCTCGTTGAAGATGAAAAGCTTATCGTTGTACAAGTCAACGGTAAACTGCGCTCTAAAATCACCGTGGCGGCAGATGCAACGCAAGAACAAGTTGAAGCGATTGCATTTAGCGAAGAAAACGTCACTAAGTTTACTGACGGCAAGACCATCCGTAAGGTGATCTATGTTCCTGGTAAGCTACTTAATGTGGTTGCAAACTAAGATGCGTAGCCTATTTTGGCACACCAGCAAGCTAGCAGTTTTGCTAGCTTGCTTGTTCGTGGCGAGCTGTGGTTTTCACCTCAAGCAAGCCTCTTATCTGCCTGACGATCTAAAAGAAATCACCTTAAGCGGTGACGACAAGCGTTCAGCCTTGTTTGAACAGCTACAGTCCGATCTTCAGCGCGCTCAGGTATCCCTTACGCCAAAAAATACCAAACAAGCCGCTGAGTTGTACTTGTACAATGACTCACTTGAACGTCAAACACTCAGTTTGTTCAAAAATGGTCAAGTTGCTCAGTATGAACTGGCATATCGCGTGTCATACCGTTTGAGTCGTCCGGGCCAAGAACCCGTTAAACAAATGTTCGAGCTGTATCGCAACTATCAGGACGACCCAGACAATGCATTAGCAAAAGCAAAAGAGCTTGAGCTGATCCTAACCGAGATGCGTCGTCTTGCAAGCCAACGTATTATTCGAGAGTTGTCGCAACTGTAATGCGTTGTTATACCAATCAACTCTCCAATTACCTAAATAAAGGGCTTGCCCCTTTTTATCTGGTCTTTGGTGAAGAACCCTTTCAGCAAGGCGAATGTGCACTTGCCATACGAACCGCAGCTAAGCAACAAGGCTTTGACGAAGTCATTAAATTTGCTCTACTTCCGGGATTTGACTGGCAAGAGCTCAGTGCGCAGTACAACAGTATGTCTTTGTTCAGTGCGCGTACGCTCATCGAGTTCGACTTTAACGAGCAAAAAGTTCCTACCCAAGGTGTTGCAGTTTTGAAGTCTTTGGCCGAACAGCTCAATCCAGATGTCGTTGTTATTTTTAAAGGACTGGGCGCGGGTCAAGACATTCAACGCACAGCTTGGTTCAAAGCATTAGAGCCTAAAGGCCTGTTCGTCCCTTGCTATGCGTTAACGGGCCGTCATCTTGAACGTTGGTTTGATGACGAATGTAAGCGGCTGAAGCTGTCGGTGTCTCCACAAGGCAAGCGCGCCCTCCTCGTCGCCACAGAAGGCAACTTGCTTGCAACGCATCAGGAGCTCGAAAAGCTCTCCTTACTATTTGGTAAAAACCCGGTTGATGAACAGCAATTGCTGAGCGGCTTATTAAATCAATCTAAGTTCGATATCTTTGATTTAAATACCGGATTGCTAAGTGGCAACCCTAAACAAATCATCAAAGTATTGAATAAGCTCGCAAGCGATAATGTAGAGCCCGCGAGTATTCTCTGGACCTTGCAAAACCAAGCACGCACCCTGCTGGGTGTTAAAACCTTGTGGCAAACCGGCACTACTCTTGCAGATGCCTATAAAAAGCATAATGTCTGGAAAAATCAGCAAACCATCACGCAGCAAGCGTTAGATAGATTAACGCTAGAGCAGATGAAACAGTTGCTTTGTATGATGGCAGACTTTGATACCGCATATAAAGAAGCCAGGCTCACTGCGCCATATCAAGCTCTAGCACACATCGCGCTGGCCTTTGCTACACCTATCACGATGCCGCTACCAATTAGCCAGAGTGAGCATGTATGATAGCTTTGTTTGGTGGTACTTTTGATCCTCCGCATTTAGGTCATTTAAATATGGCGATGCGTTGCGTCGACGAGTTAAGTCTGGCTGAGTTAAAGTTTTTACCTTGTGCCATACCGGTTCATAAGCAAAAGCCCAGCATCAGTGACGAGCATCGCCTAGCGATGGTTGCAAATTTGCTATCAGGGCAACAAAAACTGGTTATTGATAGACGTGAGCTTGACCGACAAGGACCCTCTTACAGCCTGCTAACCCTGCAAGAACTACGTAACGAATATCAGGACCAGCCGATTTTATTTTTAATGGGTATGGACTCGTTTAATAGCCTGCACACTTGGTATCAATGGCAAGAAATCACAAAGCTGTGCCATCTTGTGGTGTATCAACGCCCAAAAGAACATTGCTCACCAGATGCTAAAGTCTCGGCTTATTTAGCCAAAGCACGCACAGATAACTTAAATAAGCTCCAAACCACCAAGGCTGGACATTGCTATTTCCTTCACGGTGAGCAAAAAGACATTGCATCGAGTACAATAAGAGCTGCAATTGCACAGCATGACAAAGAATATTTGGAACATTGGCTGCCTGCTTCTGTCATAGATTATATAAATAGCCATGGCTTGTATGCTGATTAACCCTATAAAGCATGTTAAAATCGCCGATTATTTGAAATACAGAGACAAAAACTTGGATTCACAACAGTTATTAGATTTCGCGCTAGACAAAGTAGATGATATGAAAGCGCGTGATATTGTTAAGCTCGACGTTCGCGAAACTTCTTCAATCACCGATTACTTAGTGATCTGTACAGGCACCTCAAAACGCCATGTACAATCGATTGCCGATCATGTCGCAAAAGAAGCACGTCATGCTGGAGAAACACCAATTGGCCAAGAAGGTCAAGACGTTGGTGAGTGGGTATTGGTTGATTTGGGCGACGTTGTTGTTCACGTAATGCAAGACCAAACCCGTGATTTTTATGACCTAGAAAAGCTGTGGGGCTAATGTGAAGATCCAACTCATTGCAGTAGGTACCAAAATGCCGAAGTGGGTTGAAACTGGCTTCACCGAATATCAAAGACGCTTTCCCAAAGATATGCCACTGGAGTTAATTGAAATTAGCGCTGGCAAACGGGGGAAAAACGCAGATATTAAACGCATTTTGCAACAAGAAGGTGAAAAAACCTTAGCCGCTATTCCAAAAGGCAATCGCATCGTAACCTTAGAAGTGACTGGCAAGCCATGGGATACACACCAACTTGCGAGCAATATGGAAAAGTGGCAGTTGGACGGTCGTGATGTTAGCTTACTGATTGGCGGCCCTGAAGGGCTTGCACCAGAATGTATTGCTGCGGCTGAACAAAAATGGTCATTATCAAACTTAACCCTACCCCACCCTTTGGTGCGTATAGTGGTTGCCGAGAGCTTGTATCGCGGCTGGAGTTTAAATAACAATCACCCTTACCACAGAGAATAATAATGATAAAAAAACGGCCGACGATTAGGGATCATTCTGCCGAGGCTAACCTCTTTGCGAGACGGGCCTTTGTCGGCTTTGTTTTTGTCGTTATTATTGTTGGGATCTTGTTTCACAATGTCTACAAGCTTCAGGTAACCGAGCACGAGACCTATCGCACCCGCTCCAACGATAACCGTATTAAAGTCATTCCGGTCGCCCCTAATCGTGGTCTGATTTACGACCGCAATGGTGTCTTGCTCGCCGAAAACCGCCCTGTTTACAACCTTGAAGTGATCCCAGAAGATGTCGAAGATCTCGAAGCATCATTAGCTTCTGTACGTCAACTCATCGAAATTTCTGAGCAAGAAGTAGAAGATTTCAAAAAGGAAATCAAGCATAACCGTCGCTTCAAAAGCCAAGTATTAAAGGGTCGTCTGAATGAAGAAGAAGTTGCGATTCTTTCGGTTAACCAACACCGTTTGCCAGGCTTTAGTGTTGAAGCTCGATTGTCCCGTTATTATCCTTATGGCGATACCCTCACACACGCCCTTGGCTATGTCGCAAAGCTCAATAAAGAGGAACTCTTTGACCTCGAACTAGCAGGCAAAGACACTAACTATCGTGCCACTCATGATATCGGTAAGCTCGGCGTCGAGAAGTTTTATGAAGAACAGCTACACGGTATTGTGGGCTCTCGCCGCGTCGAGGTGAATAATCGCGGCCGTATCATTCGCACGCTAAGCATGGAAACGCCACAACCAGGTAAAGACTTGGTGCTAACGCTTGATATCGGCTTGCAACAAATCGTCCAACATGTACTAAAAGACACCCGAGGCGCGATCATCGTTATGGATCCACGCGACGGCGGAATTTTAGCGCTCTATTCTAACCCAAGTTACGACCCGAATCTGTTCGTTCACGGGATCAGCGGCAAAGACTATCGAGCCTTACTCAACCCAGACAGACCGCTTATCAACCGTGCAACTCAAGGCCGTTATGCTCCTGCTTCCACAGTGAAACCCCATCTTGCAGTGCTTGCACTGGAAGAAGGTGTTGTCACCGAAACAACCAAAATTTGGGATCCCGGCTTTTTTCAAATTCCCAATGTAAAACATAAATGGCGTGACTGGCGCCCTTGGGGCCATGAGCATGTTGATGTGTATAAGGCTATTGAACAGTCTTGTGACACCTATTTTTACGAAACCGCATATAAACTCGGCATAACCAAAATTAGCGACTTTATGAACCAGTTTGGCTTTGGTGAGCTTTCGGGTATCGATATTCATGAAGAAACCTCTGCCATTTTGCCATCGGTAGAATGGAAAAGAGAACGTTTTAAAGAGTCGTGGTACCCGGGAGATACGATTTCTGTTGGGATAGGACAAGGCTACTGGACTGCCACGCCAATGCAAATAGCGAACTCGCTGAGCATTTTGGTCAATAAAGGTATACACCGCCAACCGCACTTAGTACAAATTTCTAAGCAAGACACTGAAGTGGAACAACTATTTACGGAAGAAAAACCACCCGTTGTGTTGAAAAACCCTTATCACTGGGATATTGCATTAAAAGCCATGCACAACACAGTAAAAATAGGTACCGCAAAAAGCGCATTTAAGGGCGTGACCTATGACCACGCAGGTAAAACAGGTACCGCACAAGTTGTCAGCATTGCTCAGGGCGAAAGATACGATGCCAAAAAGCTAAAAGAAAAACACAGAGACAATGGTATCTACGTAGGTTTTGCACCTTTTGATGACCCTCAAATTGTTATCACTGTGGTTGTCGAAAACCAAGGTGGTGGTAGTGCTATCGCAGCGCCAATGGCACGACAAGTGATGGATTATTACTTTTCAGCCTACCCGCTTGATAAGGAGCAACAGCAATGAGCCCGCTGAATAAGCCGCGTTCGCTATTTGAAAAAGTCCATATCGACCTACCGTTATTTGCAGCCTTGATCACTATGATGATTGGTAGTCTCGCGATTGTTTATAGTGCTAGTGGACAAGATATGGGCATGATGATGCGCCACGGCACACGCATGTTTGGTGCGTTAGTTGCCATGCTATTTATGGCGCAGTTTTCCCCCAATACACTTAAGCGTGTGGCAATTCCCGTTTACCTTTTAGGGCTTGGTATGCTCGTCGCCGTGCTGTTTTTTGGAGTCAGTAGTAAAGGGGCTCAGCGCTGGCTCGATTTAGGTGTAACCCGCTTTCAACCTTCTGAAATAATGAAGCTAGCAGTGCCCATGACGGTCGCTTGGTTTATTGGCCGCTCTCACTTACCTCCTAGTATTTTGAATTTAACAATCGGCTTTGTGATTGTGTTAGTGCCAACTATCCTGATCAAAGAGCAACCCGACTTAGGTACTTCTATCTTAATCGCCAGCTCAGGTATTTTTGCGCTCTTTTTAGCTGGGTTAAGTTGGCGTTTAATCGGCTCTGGTTTGTTACTTGCGGTCCCCGGCGGCTATGCGTTTTGGCATTACGGAATGCATGCCTATCAAAAGCAACGTGTTCTGACCTTTTTAGATCCAGAAAGCGACCCGCTGGGCTCTGGTTACCATATAATCCAATCGAAAATTGCGATAGGCTCCGGTGGCGTGGAAGGCAAAGGTTGGCTACATGGCACCCAATCTCAATTAGAGTTTTTACCCGAGCGCCATACCGACTTTATCTTCTCGGTGCTGAGCGAAGAATTTGGCTTGTTGGGCGTCACTATTTTACTCAGCTTGTATCTTTTTATAATTGGTCGTGGATTGTATATCGCAGTGCAAGCACAAGACGCTTTCAGTAAACTGCTTGCGGGAGCACTGACGTTGACCTTCTTCGTCTATGTTTTTGTAAATATTGGAATGGTTTCTGGTCTTTTGCCAGTAGTAGGTGTACCACTGCCCCTAATTAGCTATGGTGGCACATCGATGGTGACCTTAATGGCCGGTTTTGGCATTATTATGGCAATCGCAACAGATAAGAGGATGTTGTTAAAATAATGACAGTTCGTATTACCCTAATTTCAAAACTGGTTTTAGTATTGGCCCTGTTAAGCGTGCTCAGCGCTTGTGGTAGCCGTTATCATATTCGTCATGATAAAGCGCCATTGCGCGAACCTACCGAACTGGAAATGCAAGATGCCATTGTCACCAACGAGAAAAAGAGCGTGAGTGCCAATCGCCCCTACACGGTACTTGGAAAACGTTACACGCCAATTTCGGACGAGCATGGGTATCAGCAACAAGGTATCGCCTCTTGGTATGGCCGTAAATTCCACGGCTACCACACCTCCAATGGTGAAATTTTTAATATGTTCGATATGACAGCGGCACATAAAACACTGCCACTCCCTAGCTTCGCTAAAGTAACAAACTTAGACAACGGACGCTCTGCCATCGTTAGAATTAACGACCGAGGTCCATTCCACGACGATAGATTAATCGACCTATCTTACGCAGCAGCCTATAAGCTAGGCTATCACCTTCAGGGTACAGCGCGCGTTAAGGTCGAAGCCATTACTCTATCGCGCGAGTCTCCAAGGCTAACCTATGTACAAGTTGCTGCTGGCAGTAAACTTGAGAACATACAGTTATTAGCAGGTCAGTTAAAACAAGAATTCGGGTTAGGTACACCCATCACGTTTGAAAACAACCTGTACAAGCTTAGAGTCGGCCCAATTACCGACGACAATCAAGCACAATCTTTACTAAAAACCTTACAACAAGGTCAATTTAGTCGTGCTTTCTTGCTTTACAGTGAGCAGGAACTTTAGAATAACCGCAATGAATGCCGATAAACAAAAAAGCGAGCATAATGACTTCTATCAAACCAAAAATCGTTAAAAAAGTCCTTGGACTGGTGTGCACTTTCTCTATTATGAGTGCCAGCGCACAAATTATTCCTTCGCCGCCGCAGATCAATGCGAAAGGCTATTTCCTTGTAGATTTCACAACTGGAAAGGTGATTGCAGAAGGTGAAGCCGATACTAAGCTAGCGCCAGCAAGTTTAACCAAAATGATGACCAGTTATGTTATTGGTACTGAAATCGCGGCAGGTAACATTAGTCCATCTGATCAGGTCACCATTAGCGAAAAAGCGTGGGCTAAGAATTTTCCTGGTTCATCGGTGATGTTTATCGAAGTGGGTAAGCAGGTCAGTGTTGATGATTTAAACCACGGGATCATTATTCAATCAGGTAATGATGCTTGTGTTGCAATGGCCGAGCATATTGCTGGTAGTGAAAGTGCGTTTGCCGATCTGATGAATGCGCATGCTGAAAAACTGGGGATGACTAATACCCACTTTATTAACAGCCATGGTTTAGATACTGATGAGCATTACACCACCCCAAGAGACATGGCAACACTCGGGGCGGCGCTTATTCGTGATGTACCTGATGAATACGCTTTATACAAGAAAAAGTCTTTTTCATACAACGGCATAAAGCAATATAACCGTAACTCATTACTTTGGGATGCAAGCCTTGAAGTGGATGGCATAAAAACCGGCCACACCTCAGATGCAGGCTATAGCCTTGTTACTTCAGCGGTTAAAGATGATATGCGTCTTGTTGCAGTAGTCATGGGCACAGAGAGTGAGCGTGCACGTAAAGTTGAAAGCAAAAAGTTGCTTAACTACGGCTTCCGTTTCTTTGAAACCATTACTCCTTACCAAGCTGGTGACGCTTTTGCCGATCAGCGCGTATGGATGGGTAACAAAGAAACCGTATCGCTTGGCATTATGGAAGACACGCCAATCACTATTCCACGTGGTCAAAGCAAGAACTTAAAGGCTAACTTTGAGCTAGATAAAACACTCGAAGCGCCGCTAGCAAAAGGCACTAAGGTTGGTACTTTGTTCTTACAGCTTGAGGGTGAAGACGTAGCACAATACCCGCTGGTTACGCTTGAAGAGATCCAAGAAGGTGGATTCTTTAGCAAGATCTACGACTATCTACGTTTACAGATCTCGCAATAATTTCTTATCTGATAAGCCAGCCGAGACAGACCGGTTGGCTTATCTTTTCTGAAAACTTATTTATTTCCCTTAGCTTCCCAGACATCCTACTTTCTAATCTAAGCCCCCTTTTCAACATAGCACACGGCTGAAAAACCACTTTAATTTTACAATTTAAAAACAATTTGCAATAATTGATTTTAGGTACAAACTCGAACTATAAATAAAAGGATATTTAAATGATGATGGTGACAACCGCGGTAATAATGGTGAAGTGTAGAAACTCCTCATGACTGAGGAAATAATGACGGCGGTGGCAGTACAGGGGCGGAGCATACTTTGATTACTTATAAGCCAAAGAACACCTGTGCCCTAAATTTGTCGTTCCAGCCAGCGGTT